>CALKNK010000001.1 GCA_938091165.1 uncultured Ilumatobacter sp.
CGAAGGGCCCGCAATTTTGGCTGGTTGACAAGGAACTTCACTCGGACACCGTGATTTTCCCCGGCCGGCAACTGGGGAACGGGCCAGACGGCCCTATCCTTGCGCGAAAGCGTGCGAGTTTCCTCGTGCGCCCCGCCTCTCTAGCTCAATGGTAGAGCAGTGGACTTTTAATCCATTGGTTCTGGGTTCGAGCCCCAGGGGAGGCACTTGCGCCACAGGCCCAACACGGATGCAACAGACGGCGGATTCTGTCCGCCCGCACGGGTCAAGAACGTTGAGGCGGCCGCAGGATTCGGCGTTTGACGCGCGCGCAATGCACGCATGTTCAGCGGGTGAGCATGCCGTAGGCGTACGTAGGTGTCAGTTTGAGAATCAGGCGTGCATCGTCGACCATCGCCTGTCGATATTTGTCCCAGCTTTCGTGCTCGCCCACAACGGAGCGGTAGTACGCAACGAGCTGATCAACAGTGTCGTCGCCCGGTGTCGTCGCGACCGGCGTCAACTCGATGTCGGCTTGGATCACGACATAGGCCCAGAAGTCGTCGCGATTTACATGCAGGCTGGCACGCGGATCGCAACGCAGATTCTTGGTCTTGGCCCGACCGTCTGTGACGGAAATTAAAATTTTTCAAGCGTCATCGCCAACACCCATCGTGTAAACGATGTTTGACGACTGAGGTCGTCCGCCCGACTTCAGGGCGATGAGCATCCCGTTGCGGTTGGCGCTAACAAAATCGAGGGCGTCCGGGAACCCATGCTGATCGCAAACAATACTCAGTCTGTTTTGTTTCGAGATCAGTCAATGTCTCGACAACCGAGTTATCAGCTATCCGCAGCCAATGTGGGTGCGCTAGCGAGAGGTGAAACGATGATCTCGGTCTTCGAAAAGAAGTCAGCGAGGTCCAAGTCGAACCCTCACGGTCAGCGATGACGACAGCCAAGGGACCCAATGCTCCTGGACAGTTTGTTGGGGCATCACCCCGCAGAACAATTGCCCATTGTCTGGTCAGCGTTACTAGCTCAAAGCAGCAGAGCCAAGCGCAGCGATCGCGTCCTCGCGCATCTCGACCTTGCGGACCTTGCCCGTCACGGTCATGGGGAAGTCGTCAACGATGCGAATGTGGGCGGGGACTTTAAAGTGAGCGATCTTTCCAGCGCAGAATTCCTTGACGTCATCAAGCGTTGGAGTTGAACCCTCAACAGCAATGATGCATGCCATCACAGCTTCGCCGTACCGTTTGTCAGGAACACCGATGACCTGAATGTCGGCGATATCGGGATGACTCGACAGGAACTCCTCAACTTCGCGCGGGTAGATGTTCTCGCCGCCGCGAATGATCATGTCTTTGATCCGGCCAACGATGTTGACATAGCCGTCGTCGAACATGATCGCAATGTCGCCCGTATGCATCCATCCCTCAGCATCAATCGACTCAGCGGTCTTTTCGGGCTCGTTCCAATACCCCTGCATCACCGAGTAGCCACGTGTGCAAAACTCGCCACGCTCGCCCCGGGGAAGCGTCTCGCCCGTGGCGGGATCGGCAATACGCACCTCGACATGAGGGTGGGCGATACCCACAGTTTGTGTTTGATGAGCGAGCGTGTCACCAATGAGGGTCTGACATGACACAGGCGACGTCTCGGTCATGCCGTAACAGTTTGTGACATCGACCATGTTCATTTTCTCGACACATGCCACCATTGCATCTTCGGGGCACAACGATCCTGCCATTACGCCAGTACGCAGTGAACTGAGATCGAAGTCGGCGAAGTTTGGGAGCGCGAGCTCAGCGATAAACATCGTCGGCACGCCGTACAACGCTGTGCACCTTTCCTGCTCGACGGCTGTGAGCACGGCAGCGGGATCGAACGCATCTCCTGGGATCACCATGCACGCGCCCGTTGATGTGCAACCGAGGTTGCCCATCACCATGCCAAAGCAGTGGTAAAAGGGCACCGGGATGCAGAGTCGATCCTCGTGCGTGATGTTCTGTCCGCGGGTCACGTTGTGACCGTTGTTCAAGATGTTGTGGTGAGTGAGCGTGGCACCCTTCGGGAACCCAGTGGTACCCGACGTGTACTGAATGTTGATCGGCTCATCCGGCTGCAGTGACGCGCTCACATCAGTGAGATGCCGATCACTAATATCGGCTGACCCAGCGCACAGATCGTTCCAGTCGTCGTCCCAGAAGAAGACGGCGCGCTCCACTGTTGGACATTCAGCACGTACCTCGTCGACCATCAACCGGTAGTCGGACGTCTTGAACATAGGTGAGGCAACGACCCACCGGCAGCCAGACTGGTTAACGGCGTACGCCAACTCATGAGTGCGATACGACGGGTTGATGTTGACGAGCACAACACCGATCTCTGCGGTGGCGAACTGAAGGAGCGTCCACTCGGCATAGTTCGGACTCCACAGGCCGACGCGATCGCCCTTGGTTAAACCGGCGCCGAGCATTCCTTTGGCCAGTGCAGCCACGCGGGCTGCGAACTCGTCGTAGGTCCACCGAATTCCTTGGTGAACTGAGACGAGTGCGTCACGGCTGCCGTGCACAGCGACGGTGCGCGCAAGGTTTTGCCCGATCGTCTCATCGAGCAACGGTGTGTCCGTTGGCCCAGCGGCGTATGACAGTTCGGTCATGGCTGACAACTCCCAAAGAATGTGTGTACCTATCCGACAGTCTCGCGCGTCGCCGGCCACTTCGTCTTCATCATCGAAATGGGTTCACGTCCGGCACATCAATCGGCAACAGAAGACTGAGTTGCTGAACTGCTCGGAAAGGTACGGTTGGGTAACGCCTAGTTTTTGTGAACACTTGATTGATCGGTGCCACGTTGATCGTGAATCCGAGAAAGCCGACGGCGTCGACAGTGAGTCGGTTGTGGGCTCTCGAATCCTGGAGCAACACCGAGGCGGCGTTGCAGATCTTGATCTTTCCTGACTCGGCCTGATGTGCAGGGGGTTTCCAATTTGTTTTAATCCTGAGAGACGCGGCCTCGCATGGCGGCACTCGCCAGACTGAAACTGACAACCGAGAGCGCAAGCGTTGCCGTCAGCCCCTTTGCCAACACATCCCACTCCCAACCCACAGAGATCAGGCTACGGAGACCGTCGAGGACATATGTAACCGGGTTGTAGGTCGCAACCGTGGCTAGCCATCCCGTCAGAGCCTCTTTCGGCAAGAACGACGTCGTTAGGAATGCGAACGGGAAAAAGAGGATGAAGCTGGAGTTCACTGCGGCCGGATTGCCGGTCTTTAGCGCAATGGCGTACGGGAATCCGGCGAACGCCAGGCCCCACAGTGCGCCGTAAAACAGGAACGCGATCATGCCGAAAATGCCGGTGGTGAAAGTGACCCCGAGCACCAGGCCGAGCAGCAGCACCGGGACGGCAAGCATGATCACAGCCATCAAGTCGGCCACCATTAAGCCGAGCAACAACGCTGGCCGTCGGATTGGGGTAAGCAACAAGCGGTCGAAGTAGCCGCTTTGAATGTCGGTCACTAACGCGCTCGCTCGTGAGATTCCCGTAACAGCAAAGATGATCGAGACCGGCAATTGGAAGGCTTTGAAATCATCGACTGTTCCTGACTGCTCGGCAAAATCTTGGAGAGCACCGACATTGACCACGTAAAAGAACACCGGCACGAGGAGCGCTGGAATGAAAAATTCAGGTTCGCGGAACACGCCTCGGCATGCGCGCTTCGCCACCGTTCGTAGGTCGTGAAAGACCGATGACTTGCGTGCTAGCGGGTGTTGCATTGCTAGTGCGCAAGTCATCTCTTTGCTCCTCTCTGTTCGGGATTGACGGAGTCTTCACCGGCGACGTGATGGCTTTCGGCAAGGTGTGCACCGGTGACCTGAAGAAACACGTCGTCGAGCGTCGGCGTGCGCAGGGTGAGAGAACGAACCGTGGCCCCACTGCCCTTGAGTGCCACTGCGACGTCGGCGATCACAGCTGCGCCGTTTGCAGTGGAGACGGTCAGTTCGTTGTTGTGCACGTCGAGATCGGCGACGCCGGTGATGCTGCGAAGTTGATGTGACGCCGCTGCGATGTCACCGTCGACTTCGGCGACAATAAGGTCTTTGCCGATCGCTTGCTTGAGCGCAACTGGGGTGCCCTCGACTTCGAGTTTGCCGCTGGCAATGATGCCGACACGGTCCGCTAACTCGTCGGCTTCCTCGAGGTATTGAGTGGTGAGGAAAATCGTCATGCCTTCTTCGCTGTTGAGTTTGCGTACCTCGTTCCACACGGCTGTCCGGCTTGCGGGGTCGAGGCCGGTTGTTGGTTCATCGAGGAAAAGGATCTGCGGCTTGTGGATCAGTGCCATCGCCAGGTCGAGTCGACGCTTCATGCCGCCCGAGTACGACTCGACGCGGTCGTCGATGGCCGAACCGATGTCAACCAGGCCGATGACGTCGTTCATGCGTTGAGCGATGTCTGGTTTGCTGAGGCCGTACAGTTCTCCTTGGAGGTGCAACATTTCGCGGCCACTTTGCTTGCCGTCGATTGAGCTGTCTTGTAGCGCGACTCCAATACGTAACCGGATGTCGCCGGTCTGTGTAGCGATGTCGTAACCGCCGACACTGGCCCGACCGGAGGTCGGGCTGAGCAATGTGCACAGCATCTTCACCATGGTCGACTTACCGGCACCGTTCGGGCCGAGAAACCCGTAGATTTCGCCCGACAGGACCGTCAAGTCGACGCCGGCAACGGCCTCGTTGTTTCCGAAAACTCGACGCAGGTCGTGTGCTTCGATTGCTGCTGTCATGTATCGCCTTTCGTTTTTGTGCACTCAGCCGTCGTCAAATGCAAGCGACATCCTACGAACACGACTGATACAGCGGACCGAAGGATGTTTCCTTGTTGACGTGGACCCGATGTGCGGGGCGTTACTCGCGGCCCAGTTCGGTGGCCCCGGCAGCGTTATGGTCAACGTCCTGATCGGGCTCTAGGTCAACGCTTACCCGAACGAGGTCGCCTTGGTAGGTATTTGGGCCTAGATGTCGACCACTGCCGTCATAGTCAGCAACGGTTGTACCACGGTCAAGTCCGATGTCGAGACCGGACCACGAAATCATGAGCCAGAAGACCTGATCGGTTTCCATTTGGCCCGCCGGTTCGCCGTCGATGAGCAGCGTGCCAACGCCGTGAGGGAACGGCCCATCGCCTGAGCGTCGCATACGGAAGCCAAGTGTGGCTGTCGCCGCTGGAATCGTTACATCAGAGCTAACCGTCTGGTGGGTGCCGCCGATATTGAGGTCGTGAACGAGGTAACCGTCACGGACGAAGAGCGAGTAGCCGCACGTCGCGTCACCGTGCGCTATTAACACTCCGTCGCAAGCGCCGGTTGAGCCGCTGGGATTGATGTGCGCAGTGATCTCGTAGCTTCGGCTGCGGAGGTCGGGTGCCACCTCTGATGGCACGTGCCCCATGCCGGACCAGAACGTGAAGTTGGTTCGCGCGCCGCTGTGGCGCGCTGCGTTCTCGGCGAAGCGTTCGCCAAATCGATCGTCAAGGGGTAGCACTTGATTGTTGCGGGCCTCGTTCCACCAGCGCCTCTGCAGGTCTGCAAGTCGCTCGGGCTGTTTGGAAGCGAGATCGTGGATCTCGTTGAAATCGTTTGCGAGGTCGAACAACTCCCAGATGTCGTCGTCGAATGGTGTACCGGGCGCGTGGTAAGCGACCGCCTTCCACCCGTCGTGCCAAATACCGCGATGACCGAACATCTCGAAGTACTGCGTGGCCTTACCAATCGTGACGTCCGCTTCTTTGAGCGTTGCAGCGAGGCTCACACCATCAAAGAGCGTCGATTCGTTGGATAGGAGTCCGAGCAACTCGAGCACAGTGGGGGCGATGTCATTGACGTGGCAGAACTGATGACGTAACGAGCCCGCCTGAGACTGGTGGAGAAGACGTTCAGGAGCGGCGATGACGAGCGGGTCGCGGACCCCGCCACTGTGCGTGTTCTGCTTGTACCGCTTCAATGGAGTGTTGGCTGCCATCGCCCAGCCGTGGGGAAAGTTTGAATGTGTGTCGGGCCCACCGATGTCGTCGATTCGCCCGATCTTGTCGTCGATCGATTCGCGTACCCTGTTGAAAGGACCCATCGCATTGACGAAGCCAAGTGGGCCGCCTTCTTGACTGGCGCCGTTGTCGGACATCACCATGACAACGGTGTCATCGAGCATGCCGGTTCGCTCGAGCGTGTCGAGCAATCGTCCAAGGTGCTGGTCGAAGTGATGGAGCATCGCAGCGTATGCGCCAGCGAGTCGGGCAAACAGACGGCGCTCGTCGGTGGAGTGGGATTCCCATGACTGCACGCCGAGGTTGCGATCCGGAAGAACAGTGTCGCCGGGAACGATACCGAGGTCGATTTGAGCGGCGAGTCGATCAGCGCGTGCCTGGTCCCAGCCCTTAGCAAAGATGTCGGCATAGTGGTCGATCAACTCGACAGGTGCTTGGTGTGGTGCGTGGCAGGCACCCGGCGCCAAGAGCAGGTACCACGGATCGTCCGGGGTGGCAGCAAGGTGACTGGTGACGTAGCCGATGGCGTTGTCGACGAGGTCTTCGGTTAGATGGTATCCCGAAGCATGGTCGCCAGGTGCGGTGATGTGAGAGTTGTCGCGGACTAGTTCAGGCGAGTACTGGTCGGTTTCAGCGTCGAGAAATCCGTAAAAGCGGTCGAAACCGCGCCCGAGCGGCCAGCCATCGAACGGGCCGGTCGGTCCAGTTTGGGTCAGTGGCGTGCAGTGCCACTTGCCAACCATGTAGTTGCGGTAGCCGTGAGGCCGGAGGAGTTCTGAGAGAAGAGGCGCATCGTGCGCAATTTTCCCGCGGTACCCCGGAAATCCGCTGTCAAAGTTGGAGAGACAACCCATTCCGACGGCGTGATGGTTACGTCCCGTATGCATTGAGGCTCGCGTGGTCGAACACATCGCCGTTGTATGGAAGCCCGTGTAACGCAACCCGGTCTCGGCAAGACGATCGATATTGGGGGTCGCGATCTCAGAGCCGTAGCAACCGAAGTCAGCGAATCCGACGTCATCAAGCAAAACGAGCAGCACGTGGGTGCGGCCAGCTGGCGGCGTTGGTGAACTCGGCCAGTGCGGTGTCGACTCGACCACCGTGTTGCCAATGATGCCCTCAAACTCGCGCATCTCCTGACCGTAGTCAGCGGCGTGGACGTGAGGTTCAGCTGGTGCCGTTTGCGAGCCGCTCGGTGTACTCGGCGCCAGTGATCGTGCCTCCGGCTTGTTCAGCGAGATCCTGTTGTGCGGCGGGGAGAAACGGCTGGATCATGTCGATGCGCTTCCATGCTGGAGTTGGCTGAGCGCCGTCGTCATCGGGCACGTACTGCGAACTGTTTAGGCGTTCATGCCGATGGATGTAACGGGCGCAGTTGGGGAAAGTCTGTGCCACGGTTGCACGCACCACAAGCTGTGCGCCTGGCCAGTGCGCCAGCGTGGTCTCGTCATCAATGATGGACGCAGTGGCTTGTAAGCGGAGCCGACGCGGAGTCTCCATGTCGATGAACAGCACCCCAATCTTCGCGTTGGCATCGATGTTGCCCATCGAGAGGTACATGCCGTTGCCGTCGTAGCTCGGAAACTCAATGGTTTGCTCGTCGACTACCCGGACCAGGCCTATTGGCCCGCCTTTATATGAGACGGTTGGCCAGCCGTCGGCGTCGACAGTCGAGAGAAAGAAAAAGTCGCGTGACTCGATGAACGTGCGGTCATTGTCACCGATCGTCTCGCTGAAAATCGTAGCTGTGAACGCCGCCGCCAAGTTGCTGGTGTCGAATCGTTCCTGCATCGCGCGGTGTGCGTCTCCGTAGATGGCCATCCCATCACCCTTGCACAGCCCTCGCGCTCCACGGGCCTGTGAAGTCAGAAACAGCAGGTTCAGAGGGTCGGAAAGTGCGGTGCCTGGAGTCAGGTCAGCCGGAGCAGACACCGGCAGTATTGACCGCGATGTGTTCCATTTGCCCGGTGTCACCGGTCTTGACGTACCACTCCCAGCGAACATTGTCGGGCGAAGCCACCCACGTCTCGGTCTTTTCGGCAAAGCAGCACGCTGCGGTGTCGACGCCAGTCGTTTCAATGCCGCTCGCTGCGCTGCGGACCTCTGCGGCTGATTGGACCTCAATACCAAGGTGGTTGAGATGCTCGAAATTTACGCCGCTAGCAGCTTCGAACAGGACCAACTTCAGCGGTGGATTCTCGATGGCGAAGTTGGCGTAGTCGGGTTTGGTCTTGGCCGGGCCGGTGCCGAACATCTCTGTGTAGAAGCAGATTGCCTCGTCAATGTTCCTGACGTTGAGAGCAAGTTGCAGACGCATGATACCTTCAATATCGATATCGATATCAGAACATGGACAGATGTCAGAGTCAATCGAAATGGACTGCGTCGGGTACCTAGGAAACCCTCTCTGCGCGATGTCTAGAACCCAGTTCTTGGAACAGGCGGCACGGTGGGCCGCAGGTCAAAAGAGTTCATGTGTGGCGAGAAGAGTCGGAACAGCTAGCGAGCGCGAAGCTCAAGGCGGTCGCGTTGTGTGATCTTGTACGTACGGTCTTGCTGTTCCAGCCAGCCAAGACGAATGAAGCTTGCGATGGCCTTATTCACTCTCTCGCGCGAGGCGCCGACGATGCCGGCAAGCTCTTCCTGAGTCACCGGTAGCGTGAAGTGATCGGCGCCGTCAGCCAGTTCGAGCAAACGCTTTGCTGTCCGTCCGGTGACGTCGAGAAATACTGAGTCTGCGAGTGCCTCGTCAGTGACTCGGATGCGCTGCGCAAGCATTCGTGTGACGTTCCAGAGCAACTTCGGATTTTCATCAAACATCGCCAGGATGGGCTCAAAAGGAATGGCGAGCACAGTGGTGGGCTCTAGTGCCCGAGCCATTGCTGAACGCGGTCCGTTGTCAAGCATGCTCATCTCACCGAACAGGTCATCGGGTTCCATGAGCGCTACCACGCTCTCGCGCCGGTCAATCGGATTAGCAATGGCAATCGCCATTCGGCCGCTGAGAACGAGGTACAGGGCGTCGGGTGGATCACCTTCATTGAAGAGGACATCGCCACGAATGAGCTGGCGTTCTTGTCCTTTAGAGGCGAGGGCTGACAACGCATCCGGTGGCGCGTCAGCAAAGAAGTCGGTGCGGGAGAGAACATCTTCGTGAGCCATGACGAACGTCACGGTACTACCCTCCGCCCTGTGGCGCCTCACGAGATCATCTGGACCGTCGTTGTTGGGGGTGGAAGTGGCTCTCGCTTCGGTCGACCCAAGCAATATGAGGAGCTTGGCGACCGGCGCGTTATCGACTGGTCGCGTGCGGTAGCGGAGCAGATAAGCAATGGCGTGGTCGTGGTGGTGCCTGCAGCTGACGCCGAGCGCGAGTGTGCTGTTGCCGGTGGTGACAGCAGGTCGGCTTCGGTGCGTGCTGGACTCGCTTCGGTTCCCGCCGAGGCAACGATCATCTGTGTGCAAGATGCTGCCCGGCCATTCGCCGGGATCGCCATTTACGAGCGTGTGGTCGACGCGGTCATTAACGGCGCAGATGCTGCGATCCCTGGGGTCGCGGTGCCCGATACGATCAAGATGGTGAACGAGGTCGACGGCGTGCGAACTGTCGTCGATACTCCCAGCCGAGCGTCGCTCGTCGCCGTGCAGACACCCCAAGCGTTTCGGGCTGAAGAGTTGCGTGCTGCGCATGCTGAGGGAACCGATGCGACTGACGATGCTGCCTTGGTCGAGCAATCAGGTGGTCGCGTCGTCGTGGTAGAAGGAGAACACCTGAATCGCAAGATCACCCTCCCCGACGACTTGAAATGGGCGCGCCAGCGCGTCGCCACGTTCGGTTCAGCACTAGACGACGTTGCACCATGACTAGCTTCCCTGAAATTCGCGTTGGCCAAGGTTTCGACGTCCATCGTTTCAGCGGGGAAGCTGATCGAGTGTTGGTTCTCGGTGGTGTTGTGTTTCCGGGCGAGAAAGGTCTGGTCGGGCATTCCGATGCCGATGTCATCACGCACGCATGCGCCGATGCGTTGCTCGGTGCTGCTGGCCTCGGCGATATCGGCGTTCACTTTCCTGACACCGATCCGGCATGGAAGGGCGCTAACTCACTTGCGCTCCTTGCTCACGTGGTCTCGCTCCTCGGTGATGACGGGTGGATGCTTAACAACATTGATGCAGCGGTGATCTGTGAGTCGCCGAAGATAGCTCCTCGTCGAGTCGAGATTCAACAGACGTTGAGCGGCGTCGTTGGCGCGCCGGTGACGTTGAAAGGAAACCGCGCCGAACGACTCGGTGCAATCGGCCGAACCGAAGGCATCGTGTGTCTAGCGACGGCGCTGATCCAGCGACAACCGAACTGGCAAGAATCGAGCATCCCATCATGAGCAATGCCGGACGAAACAGCGGCACGTCGAGTCCCAAACGAGGCGGTGGCTCTAGCTCACGCTCGAGTGGTCGAAATAGACAAAAGGGTCGCTCAGGCCAGCAGCGTGGTGGCTCACCGAGCAATGGTGGCCGGCGCACTGGTGGCCCGCAGGGTGGCGGCCGTGAGGCTGACCCGCGTACCCCCGGTCGAGGTCTTGGCGGAAAGCAAGTAGAGGGACGTCAGGCGGTCCGCGAACTGTTGATGGCCGAAAAGCGCAAAATTTTCGACATATTCATCAGTGCTGAGCTTGAAGGTGATGCCGGTGTTTCGGACATCGCCGAAATTGCACGAGCGCAGCGGGTCCCCTTGACCTACATCGCTCGCGCCAAGATCGAGCGAGAGACCCGCAGCGAGGCTCCGCAGGGTGTCATGGCGCTCGCCGCAGAACTTGAAGAGGCAGACCTGGGGGAGCTTTTGCGCACGCGCAATGGCGTCAAGCCATTTCTTGTCGCAGTGGACGGAGTGACCGATCCGGGCAATCTCGGCGCCATCATTCGCAACTGCGACGGTGCCGGTGTCACCGGGGTGTTACTGCCCAAGCATCGGGCCGTTCATGTAACGCCTACCGTTGCGAAGGCATCGGCTGGCGCGATTGAGCACATGCCGATCGCACTCGTTCCCGGCTTGCCGGCAATGCTGACCCAACTCAAGGACCACGGCATCTGGATTGTCGGGCTTGACGATGCCGTTGACCGCGACCTCTTCGAGTTGGAGTCCCTCGCTGACGAGCCGATTTGCCTGGTGCTCGGCTCTGAAGGCGACGGTTTGTCGCGGTTGGTGCGACAGCGCTGCGACTCGATCGTGGCCATTCCGATGCGCGGCCGAGTCAGCTCGCTGAATGTCTCGGCTGCTGCAGCCCTTGCGACTTACGAGATCACGCGAGGCCGAAGGCCCTCGGCAGATTGATGGACGCGAGTTGTCTGGTCCAAGTCTCTAGCCGTCTGAGTTTGCCGCTTGACGATCAGTTAGTCGAAGGCGTCCGTCATCTGGCTTGACGTCGCTATCATCTCGGTTCCCCGCCGGGTTAGCTCAGTTGGTAGAGCACTTGATTTGTAATCATGAGGTGGCGAGTTCGATCCTCGCACCCGGCTCCACGATTACTGCGCCGTGCCGCCTCGTTATAGTTGCACACCGATGAGTGCCTCTCTATCTGAAGTTGAGGCGGCCCTCGCCGCAGTGACTGCTGCAAGTCGTGTCTGTTCAGCAGCACAGGGCCGACTCGCTGCCGGTGACACGCTCACCAAGTCCGATGACAGCCCGGTCACGGTTGCCGACTTTGCATCCCAAGCGGTGGTGTGCGCGGAGCTCGGCGAGGCACTTGGAGAAGTGTTGATGATCGGTGAGGAAGATGCCGACGATCTGAGCGCCGATAATGAACTGCTTGCTGCCGTCACGAGCCTGGTGCGGGGACAACGCGAAGGTGCATCACACCTCAACGTGTTCGAATGGATCGCCAAGGGAACTTCGGCCGACCGCACAGGATCACTCGGCCGCTACTGGACACTCGACCCAATTGACGGCACAAAAGGGTTTCTCCGAGGCGATCAGTACGCCGTTGCGCTTGGGTTGATTGACAACGGTGAGGTCATTCTCGGCGTACTGGGGTGCCCGAACCTCCCTAACCCAGACGGATCGAGGGGCGCCATTTTTGCGGCCGTTGAGGGCTCATGCGAAGCGTTCTACGGCGGCTTAACTGACCCAGTCGAGATAGCCGTTGCGCCGCCAGCCACAGTTGGTGAAGCAAAGTTCTGTGAGTCAGTCGAGTCGGGTCATTCCGACCAGTCACAGTCCCAGCAGGTAGCGGAATTACTCGGCATTTCATCAGAGCCGCTTCGAATCGATAGCCAATGCAAATATGGTGCGGTCGCACGTGGGGACGCATCGATTTATCTTCGACTTCCCACCAGATCTGACTACCGAGAGAAAATCTGGGATCACGCTGCCGGTAAATTTATCGTCGAGCAAGCTGGAGGCCGTGTCACGGACGTAACCGGTGTGCCGCTCGATTTCGCGCACGGAGCAAGGCTTGAAGACAACAGTGGCGTTGTCGCCACTTCGGGGACAATCCACGACGACGTGATCGCTGCTGTCCGACAAGTTCTCGGTGTCTAGTCCCTTGTAGGCGTTGAGTCTCTCACCGTTAACGCGGGCCACCGTCGATGTCGATCAAGGCGCCGGTGGTGTATGTCGACGCGTCACTCGCAAGATACAGCGCTGCGCCGATGACCTCGCCGGGTTCGCCACCTCGCTCGAGAGCAAAGGCATCCGTGGCTCGATCCTGGAACGCTTTAAGGTCCCAGGCCTTCGAGATATCAGTAAGAAACGGTCCAGGCACGATGCAGTTAACGCGCACGGTTGGGCCGAATGTGCGTGACAACCCGTAAGTGAGGTTGTTCAACCCTGCTTTGGCCGTGCCATAGACCAGCTCTTGCGGGCTGGGGCGACGTGATGCGATCGAGGACACGAAGATGATTGATCCACCGTTGCCGCTGTCGACCATCCGCGTTCCGATCAGCGCCGACAATCGAAATGGTCCCTTCAGATTCACGTCGAGCACCTTGTCGTAGAGCTCCTCAGAGATCGAATCGACCGATTTGTAGAGCGGCGACATTCCAGCGTTGTTAACGAGAATGTCGACCCTGCCAAACTCGCGATAAGCAAGGTCTGCCAGCCGCTCGCTGTCGTCCCAGTTGCCTGCGTGGTATGCAACGGGAATCGCCCGGCGCCCGGTTGCCTGCGTCACTTGGTTTGCCAACAGTTCACAGTTGTCAAGCTTGCGGCTGGCGATCACGACGTCGGCACCACGTTCGGCAAACGCCATCACCATCGCGCGCCCGAGACCACGGGATCCGCCAGTGACGACAGCGACTCGGTCGGTCAGATCGAAAAGGTCGCGTGCTTGGTTTGATTCTGCTGTGCTGCTCGTCGTGCTGTCGCCCATGGCCTGAGATGTTGGCATGTCCGCCGGCGTAATTGCTCAGCGGCTGCGTCGTCGTCGTGCAGCGCACGAGATGAGCACCATTGCAGCGAGCAACACACCCCCCGCTGCGGCCGCCCACCCGGGTTCGAACGCGCCAACCTGACCAAGCCCGCCGATCGAGCCTGTCGATCCAATTGATGCCACGGAGCCAGAGGAGTCGACGGAGTATGTGGAGCCTGAGGACCCGATCGACAAGCTCGAGCCAACAGAGGCGATCGACAGAATCGACTCGACCGACCCAATCGCAAAGATTGATCCGGTTGACGCAATCGAGCAGCTACTGCGAATTGAGAGCACCGAACTGCGCAACCAGATCGGTGTTGTAGCAAGCGACATGACAACAGCATCGCGGCTTTCCGTCGCCGGTCTACGCCTCGAGCCAGGGTCATGCCGGCCGACTAGGCATCAGTGCCGGTCGCTAACCTTTGCGAGATGAGTGATCAGATTCTTGACGTCGATCTTCTCGCGTTCGAAACAGGCAGTTCTGAGCAACGGCGCGCCGTGGTCGACGGCGTTACACGAAGCCTTGCAACGGGCTTCGTGTATACCAGTCACGACCTCTCGGAAGATTTACTCGATACTGCCTACGGAATGCTTCGGGAATTTTTCCAAAAAGAGCCGGAGGAGAAGCAGCGTTTCACGCCTCCCGGCGCAAACGGTCAAACTGGCTACACCGGGCTGTTGGTTGAGACTGCTGCCTCGAGCGACAAACCGGATTGGAAGGAGATGCTCAACTGGTCAACACCAATCGCCTCTGGACATCCCCTTGGACGGAACTTCGCGGCCGCCTACCCCGATCAGGTGCTACCCGAGTCAGTGGTGCCTGGGATCACCGACGTCCTTTACCGATTCCATGATTCGATTTCGGACCTCCAACGCCGATTCTTGCACATCATTGCTGTGGGTATTGGCTGTCATGAAACGTTCTTCGACGACATGGTCGTTGATGGACCGACGCTCACGCGGGCGATCCGCTACCCGTCAATGGGAGAACTCCCTGATGCCGGGAAGGACGGCGAAGGGCCCGCCCACGTGTGGGCGGCTGAGCACGGCGACATCAATCTGATCACCGCGCTGCCGCGCGCCACGGCCCCGGGATTGCAGGTCAAGGTCGACGAAGACTGGATCGACGCAGTGGCACCTGACAACGGTGTGATCGTCAACACCGGCATCATGCTTGAACGGTTGACGAACGGCACCATTCCAGTTGGCTGGCATCGAGTCGTCGCCTCGCCGGGCTACACAGGCGAGCGATATAGCGTTGTTCAGTTCTGCCACCCGCGTCCTTGGACTTTGCTGGCACCCGTCTCGTCTTGCTGCACACCCGACAACCCGCAACGGTTCTCGGCCATCAGTGCCGCAGACGCGCTCGACGAAGTGCTTTACGAGATCAATCTTGTCGAAGATGCTCGTCGGGTCTCCGATCTCTGAAGCGCTCGCAACAAAATTCTTCGTGAAGTAGCAGACGAGTTTGAATGCTGCATGCGGTGAGACCGATACGGTCGGTGTTAGATGGCCGATGGCAACCACACCGCACAGCGTGACGCGCACCACGATCACGCCGTCAAAGACGATGAAATCGAAGTTACTTCGTTGGCCTCGACCAATGTCGTGCTTGGTGTCGACATCGGTGGGACAAAGTTCGCGGCCGGCCTGGTCACTGCTCACGGCGAACTTGTGGCTCGAACTCGAGTCGAAGTGGACCGCGACGTCGGGCCTGAGTCCCATTGGACCGCCCTTGCCAGCCTTGTCTCTAATATGCAGTTGCAAGCGGCCGAGCAGAATGCTCGTATTCGCAGCGTGGGCGTCGGATGTGCTGGCCCGGTCACGCGTCAACTCGAAACCGTTTCGCCGGTCAACATCGCTGGGTGGCAGGAATTTCCGTTACGCCGACGGCTTCGTGAGCTCACTCGGCTGCCGGTGTACGGCGATCTCGATGCCAAGGCGCTCGCCTTGGCGGAGGGCTGGTTGGGTGCGGCCCAAGGCCATTCGAACTTCTGTGCGATGACCGTTTCAACGGGGATCGGTGGAGGGATCGTGCTGGACGGCGAGCTTCTCGACGGTGAGTCGGGTAATGCAGGCCATGTTGGACATTTCATTGTCGAGCCGGGCGGCCGCCGATGCGGGTGCGGAGCGCAGGGATGCTTGGAAGCAGAGGCATCTGGCCTTGCGATCGAGCAGATCACGGGCCGTCCGCCAACGGAGCCGACCTACGAGATCATGCAACGGACTGGGACTTTGGTCGGACGAGCGGCGGCCTCCATTTGCAACTCACTTGATCTGTCGCTCGTCGTGGTCGGTGGTGCCGTCGCACTGGGATTTGCAGCCACGTTTTTCCATTCGGCACAAATGTCACTTGATGAGCACGTGAAGCTTCCCTACTCCACCGAAGCAAGGATTACTCCGTCACGACTCGCTGACTCGGGGCCGTTGATCGGAGCCGGAGCCGTCGGTTGGCGTGGCAGTCGGCGCGATGTTCGCCGCGGGACTCGGGCCCTGCGGTCACCATCGAAATCTGGCGTTTCTGGCGACCTAGCTGCCAATGAGTCGATAAATCCGCTCGGCCGGACCACGACCTAATCGGCGGTGCCACAGGTTGGCGAGCGCGATCGCCACGATCCAGAAGCCACCAGCAAACAGCAGTGAGGTCGACAGGCCTGTCGGAATGACCCAACCCATCCAGTCGACGGCAAAATTGAAAACCAAGATGTGGAGCAGGTAGAGCGTCAAGGTCAGCTGGCCTGCCCGGCGAAACGGATCGACCGCAGTGGGGAACCGCTCAGCGATGGCATCTATGACGACGTAGGCCAAAAGGGCCGTCCCGAGCGCGCTGGCAAAGAAGATCGCACTACGGCTCGCCGGCTGCGTCGACAGCAGGACTGACTGGAAGATGGTGTCGCCGGCATCGCCCGCAAGTGAGGCGCTGGCGAACAGCATGAAGCCAATGCCGCCAACAATCGCTCGCCAATCAGGCCGGCCCAGCATGCGTCCCAGCAGGATGCCAGCGCAGAAAAAACCGAGCCACGGAAACAGCGGATGTGTGCCGTTGACGAAGATATCGAAGACGTAGCCCTGTAGAGAACCCTCGGCAGGGGAAAAAAGCCACGCCGTACTCTCGCCAGCTTCCTGTCGCCAAAACCTCCAAGTGCCGATCAGTACGGCCGCTCCAACGGCAACAGCGCTAACGACAAAAATCCATCTCGACCGCAAGGTAAATATGAAGGCCGCAAGAACGAACATTGCGCCGTAGAACGGAATGATTGTGCCTTTCCAGATCAAGTCGAGGCACAACCCAACTGCGTAGAGCACAGCGCCACGTCGAATGAGCCGCCATCGCATGTCGATCACACGATTCATATCATCGACGCCCTGCCTCGTGAGCAGCGTGACGCCGACGCCTGCCACCAGCACAAACGTTGCTGCGAAGCGCGTGGCGAGAGGACCCGTCCACGGATTGAAGAAATTATCGGCCCAGCTACCACCGCGAGCTGCACCGCGAATGATCAGATATCCGTGGTAGTTCATCACGACCACCCCGACGAGTGCAAGCGAACGAATGACGTCGGGGCCGGGCTGACGACGCGTAGAAATGGCCGCTGATGCGGGCAGAGTGCCCGTGCTTAAAGCCATCGATACTCGTCGACCGTTGTCATGTGCAACGGACGTTGCACGTCAACGCGATCACCGACTGCCGGAAGCGGAAAGCCGATAGGCACGAACGCCATGGACGAATGCATGTGCGGAGGTTCATGCAGTGCCATTCTTTTCTTCGCAAAGTGGAACGGGCTTAGACTCCCTTCATTGCCCTCATCGATCGTTGTCACACCGTTGGCGGTGCCAGCGCCGATGATCACGAGGTGTCCGTCGGACGCAACTGATCCGAGGCGGTAGCCGGCGGTTTCGCCTGCGGTGATCGGACGGACGTCGAGCACATCGGCATCAAGGTGGAGCGCAGACTTGTCGCCGTGCCACAGCATCGTTCCAAGTCGCAGACGGAACTGGTGGGTGCCAGGCAGTGCGCGGTACTGATCAGGATGGAGATGGCTCACCCAGACGGGAATCGAGGTGTCTATATCGTCAAGCCAGTCGGTGATCGCTGCTGCATGTTCTTTGGGAGATCCGGCGAGCGGCGGGTGAATGCTGACACCGATGACATGAAGTCCAGCACTTTTGGCGAGCTCGACCATCTTGCGGTCTCCTCCGAAGCGGCGCATCGGACTGATGAGCTTCACAATTACCCGGCCCCCCCAGGTTGCCAAAGCATCAATGTGAGCCCGACTTCCGACGGTCAGCACTGGCCCCGACGAGTCCGACGCAGGGGTCTTTGGCGGTGACAGCGTGGGCGTCAGGACGACGACCGTGAGTTGACCGGGCAGGCCGTCAAGTTCGTGCACAGTGCCAACGGCGACAGTGTCACAGAAGTCAGCAGCAGTTGCGGCCAGCCAGTCACGACCGAAGCCATAGCCGTTGCCCTTGACCACGGGGACCAAGCCGCCACCGGCTTCGTCGATCGCATTGGCGATTTGAGCAACATGGCTGCGCCAGACCGCAGTCCGGATCGTCAATCGAATCGTCACCGACACGACGGTAATCGCTCGACGAGGTCGATCGGTCGCTGCCCTGCGGTGAGGTGCTTGAAATAATCGTTGCAGCTGCTTACCGGCCGGGCCGGGGCCGCCAGCGGGGGAGTAACGGGTTGATGTTGCGAGTGCGAATAATGCCACTCCATACACCCCAGCCGTAGGCGACATCGGTCGTGGCAGTTGAGGGGCTGGCGACGATCGACACCAGCGCCGCCAACCTGAATCGTCGTGAGAACAGACTTCCAACGACCACAATTGGCCACCACACTCGTCGGATTGCAGCAGCAAACTGTTGACCGGCGCGGAGATGGCCAAACATTGTTAACCGGAACGAGTGGACTGTGGGAACCCCGGGAAGTTTTGGCGCCAGCCGGAGTGCAGTGCTCACAGCAAGTCCGCATGCGATTGCAGGGTGGCCGCCGAGCGCGGCTGCCCAGACCCCAGCGGTCCAGCCGCTGCTGTGCATTGGTGACAGCTGCCCTGGGTGACGAAGGGCGAGAGGAGCCGCCGACGATCCGTATTGGGCGTGTTGTCGAACGCGTTCAATGAGTGTCCGTCGGGGATCATGCCAGACCGTCGACGATGGCTCGTACCTGCATCGCCATCTGGCTTGATCGAGTCGCCAGACCAAGTCGACGTCTTCGCCGAACCGTAACTGTTCATCGAATCCACCGATGGCATCGAAAGCGGCGGTTCGTATGACGAGCGCTGCGGCCGGGACATAGCTGACCCGAGTGCCGCTCCGAATTCGTGCGGGCTGATCACCAAGGTCGAGTGGGGACCCGACTTCGCCCGTAACGCGTGGAGCCACGAGGCCAACATTCGGGTCGTCAAAGTGAGGGAGAAGGGCATCAAGCCAAGAGCCAATGCCAACGTCATTGAGGAGATCGACGTCATCGTCGACGAAGGCAATGAGTTCGGTGTCGATGAGTGGCCGCGCTGCGTTGCGCGCTGCTGCCGGGCCGCCGTTCTGGTCGAGGCGCACCTGCGCCCCCACCACTGGCGGCTCAGAACCGTCATCAACGACGATTCGTCCATCTGCTGTCCCGACACCTCCGAGTTGCGGAGTAACGACTGTGACGTCATCCAAGGACAACTTCGATGGTTGCTCTGGGAGCGGATGGATTGCACCAGTCTCAAGGAGCCGATCGACAAGTGGTGATGCCGCAACGAGCTCGTTGCGTTCGATGGCATCGAGTACGCGCTCGCCAGCAGCGGTGACGCGGAACACCGTCAGCGGTGATCCAGCTAGCAAGACATTCCCGAAACGATCCCACGACTGATCGCAGACGTGACGGCGTCGGAGCCCCCCAGCTGGTGCAGTTTTTGAGGAAACCATCACAGCCTCACCCGAGTGGTGTGGGATCGATCGGTCGCCAGGCCTCGATGGCATGCACTAAGTCGTTGACGAAGGAGGTGATGAACTGGTCGCCTTCGCCGCCCGATGCTCCCGTCGGGTCTCCGAGCACGCCGCTCGCGCTGACCGTTTGAACTCCGACACGTTGGAGCTCGTCGATGTCTGCATCAGCGCCAGGTTCGGCCAGTTCCAGTCGGACAAGACCGGGGTCGATTGCGAGCATCAAAGACGTTTCGATACGCCCAGCATGGAGGTCCTTGGCGCCACCGTCGGCGCGCTGTGGCCACTTCGGCCACCACGACAACACATGGCGACCCTCGAGTTGAAGTGTGCCCACGGCAGCGGTGAGCGCACTTGCATTTCCCCCGTGGCCGTTGACGAAAACGACACCAGCGGCCCAATCAGCACTCCGCCCAAGTTCGAGAATCAGGTCGTGCATCACTGCGGTTCCGATCGAAAGCGTTCCAGGAAACCCATAGTGTTCGCCCGATGCGCTCACGGTCAGCGTGGGGCCGACCATGAGGCCGTCGGTGAGCTGCATTGCACGCGCCACGATTTCCTCGGCGATCAACGTGTCTGTCGACATCGGGAGATGTGGGCCGTGCTGCTCGGTCGATCCGACCGGGATCAGGACTAAAGGAGCTCGAGTTCCGTCTTCAGCGGTCGGATCGTTGAGGAGTGTCTGCACATCTTTCCACGTGGCGTCGCCCAATCGCATCGGACCATCATGCCGCCAAGGGGTCCTAACTGCGCGAACGGCGTTGAGACATCGCTCTACTCAATCGGCTGCTCTCCGAGATAGCCCCACTCGTCGAGTTGCTTGATCACCAGCGCAGCGGCGTCGCTCGGTTCAAGCATCAGTGTCTCAGCGTGCGTTTGTTTGGCCGCGCCGATGTCCAGAATGTCACGGACGCGGGCCAAGGTCCCACCTGCCGGAGCGGGTAGTTGCCGTGCGCGCGGGCGGTAGGCCGTGACATGAGCCGTGTCCTCTGCAGCGGTGGGGCCTGGTAGCAATCTGATCTCAGCAGTTTTAGCGCGCAGCGCGGCAGCGAGCGGAGCACGACGGAGCCGGGCAACTGATCCTTCGACGGACAGCACAGCGGGCGTTGGTACATCCAGAACTTCGCGGCGCCCACCGTCGAGTCGTCGAATGACACGTAGGGGTGAACTTGCGGTATCGATGTGCACGAGCCCCAACGCCTGTGCGGCGCCGAGGTGTGCGGCAATGTATGCGGGAACGGAACCGGTGCCGCGATCAAGTGAGTAGTCGCCGCACACGACGAGGTCGGTATCGCCGAACAGCGTCGCGATGGCAAGGGCAACATCGTTACTTGCTGCTTTAGTCGCGTCGACGCGCACTGCATGGTGTGCGCCAGCGGCGAGCGCGTAGCGCAACACGGTGTCGGCTTCCGCAGGGCCAACGCATACAACAGTTACATTTTCGGCGCCGGCAAGTTGCAAGCCGATCTCAAGCGCCGCCTCATCAGCTGGGGACACCCCGGACCAACGTGGATCGACGTCGTCACCGTCGACCGAAACCCATTTCCAACATACGGTGACCTGACTCACGACCGTTTAAACACGACGCCGTGGCCACCTTCGGGATAGCTCCAGGAGATGGCACCCTCCTTGTTGCACACGAGGTAACACGTGCCACATTCGAAGCATTGCTCGTAGTTGAAGAGAATGCCGCCATCGCTCGTCGGGACGAAGAGCTTGGCAGGGCAGGCAACGATGCACTCGCGGCTGGGACAGTCACGGCACACTGTGTCGTCGACAACGATATGCGCCCGCTCATGAACGTCGAAGCGCGTTGAACCAATGAGATCCTCGAACGAGCGGGTCGGCCACTGCTCGGTCTCGCTAGTCCCGCCAGCCGCAACGCTGGCCCAGCGATCACTGATCTTGCTCATCCGAACGTCCTCAATCCCTCGAGTGTGTCTTTGACGACATGGCGTACCTTCAACCCAGCGCGCTTGCGTTCCTGATTGAGCACCCTGATCAGGCCTGGCTTCGGCGTCGGGTTGTCGACGCGGAACATGCGCTCTACGGAGTTTGCGATCATTTGTGGATACAGATGCTGCACCCGATCCGACAGCACGAATTCAGGCGCCCGGTGCAGCCGTTTGTGGTCGCGCAGAACGAATGTGTCGTTGAGTCGGCGCTCGTAGCCGACTAAGCCTTTGGCAGAAACGTCGCCGACTGCGAGCGATTCGGCAGCCGCTTCGCCAGCGTAGATACCGCTGGCCATGGCAAAATTTACACCCTCCAGCCATAAGCCGGCGGCCAGGCACATCGCGGCTGCATCCCCGGCGACAAGGATGCCGTCGCCGGTCATCTGGGGCATCATCGACAAGCCAGCCTCGGGGATGACGTGCGCTGAGTACTCCTGCACCTCGCCACCTTCGACGAGTGGAGCAATACCGGGGTGTCTCTTGAACCGATCGACGATCTCCTCGGGACGTAACTCCTGAGCGGTGAGTTTGGGTAGCTTGAGAACACATCCCACGGCGAGCGTGTCAAGATTGGTGTAGACGAAGCCACCGCCGTTCACCCCTGATGTGCCACCGAGCACTTCGATGTCCATTCCGTGGCGGCCGCGTACGCCAAAGCGTTCGTCGATGACTTCCTTCGGCAATGCGATGGTTTCTTTGACGCCAACGGTGTAGTTCGCTGCATCAACCTCGCCGTACATCCCCGCTTCCTTTGCAAGGAAGCTGTTGACTCCGTCGCAGGCGATGACGACCCTGGCACGTAGGTCTCCATCAGGGCGGTCGGTAGTGACGCCAACGACCTGGTTGTTCTCGCGCAGCAAACCGGTGGCGGTCGTAGAACAAATCAGTGTTGCGCCGTCGGCCTCGGCCTTGCTGGCGAGCCAATGGTCCCAGTCGGGGCGGAATGCGGTAGCACCGTTGTACGGGGCGCTACCCCATTTTTGGTTTCGGAAGTCGACGCTAACCGCCTGCTCATCGGTCAAAACCATCGTGGAGCGGCGAGTGATCCAGCGCTGTACTGGAGCCTCCTCCCACCATTGCGGATGCAACTGGTCGAGCATGCGGGGGTAGACAACGCCGCCATACATATTTTTTGAACCAGGGAACGGTCCGCGTTCGAGCAGGATGACCGAGTGCCCGGCCCGTGCCAGCACTGTGGCGGCCGTAGCGCCGGCTGGGCCGGCACCAACCACGACGACGTCGACATCAAATTCGGTCATGTGGGGGTCTCCGCTGCGTTAGCTGAGCGTTCAGCGAACAGGCCGGTCAACGCTGCCAGCGTTGCATTCGCGTCGCTAACAATGGCGAGGTCACTCATGTGCATCATCGGGCAGTGTGGGTCAGTGTTGACGCTGATGATGTGCTCTGGGCTGCCGAGGCCAGCGGTGTGCTGGACCGCGCCGCTAACTCCAAAGGAGAGATACAACGTCGGATCGACGACGACGCCGGTGGTGCCAATTTGCTTGTCATGATGTACCCACGACCGATCCGTAATGACTCGGGTGGCTCCCATGGTTGCACCGATGTCGGCAGCGAACCCTGCGAGCTGAGCGAACTGATCCTCGCTGTTAAGTCCTGCGCCGCCACCGACGATGCGGTGTGCCTCGGAAAGGTCCATCGTGCGGACGTCCGGCGGCAGGATCTCCACGACCCTTGCACCATGGTCAGACACTGGCTCGTCGTCAACACGTACGCGCTGGACATCGGGCTGGCCGTCGAACGACGACGCCCCGCGGATACCTGGTTGGAGCGTTGCAACGAAAGCGCCACTGGGTCGAAGCTCGTGAAGCTCGCGGCCACCGGAGCGAGCTAGGAAAACAGAATCATGAGCGAGAGCAGTAGCGCCGGCGTACAGCGGCCGGCGGAGGCGAAGCGCAAGTGCTGGTGCAAGGTCGCGGCCGTCGGGGCAGTGAGGAAGGACAATTTGGTCGATTGAGCCGGGCAAAACGACGTCACCGCCGGAGTCGACAAGAGATGCGAGGCAGCGAGCCCAACGAGCAATCTCCACATCACCTAGTTCGATGAGTGTGACCGTTTGAGCTCGATCAGTTAGGTCGATGTCGTCAACGCCTGAACCAACCAAGACGACGTTGCCATCGCATTCAGCAATAGCGTCGTCGGTGCCCGCCGGCAGAACGCCCTCTCGAACCGGTACCACTGCGATCATCAGTCATCAGCGTACGGCGCATCTCGTCGACGCTGGCAACTGTCCGCCGACTGCCTCGCAAACTCTCCGTGTTTTCAGCTCAGCATCGAGGGTTCGAGTTGGTGGACCCGTTTCGCAGTGGCAACGAGGAGCTTGCGTGTAATGGCGGGACTCTGATCGAGCAATTGCTCAAACTCGCGACGGTTGAGCACTTCGACTGTCATGGCGGTTTCTGCCTTCACCGTAGCCGTTCGTGTTCGGTTGGCGAGCAGCGCCACTTCGCCCAGCACGGCACCGCTGCCAACCGATGCAATTAATTTTCCTTCGCGCCAGACCGATGCGGTCCCTTCGACAATGATGAAGGCCTCGCGACCGGCGGTGCCCTCCTTGATGACTTCCTTCCCGGCTTTGATGTCGATCGGTGTCATCAATCGGTCGATCGCCGCAAGTTCCTTTTTCGAAAGTCCAGTGAAGAGTTCAATTGAGGCCAGGGCAGCGATGGTGGTGTTCGTCGTCATATCCCCAGTGTGCACCATGGAGGCCTGTCACCTAGAACCGCGCCGGCCTCAGGCCCCTGCGGTCTTTCGTCGGTCGCGTAGCCAGCGAACCAGTTCGACAATTCCCGTGATTGAGAGTGCCGTGACAAACGCCAGAACGAATGCAAGCGTGTGATTGTCTTCAAATTGCTTTCCAAACACGAAGCCGAGAATGGCCGCATACGACGCCCAGATCGTCACGGCAATGGCGATCCAGAACATGAACCAACGACGTGGCTGCTGCGTGACGCCCGAAGACACCGTCAACACGGTGCGGCCCCCAGGGATGAATCGCGCAGTGATTAAGAGCAATCCACCCCGTTTACGGATTTGGTGCGCTGCCCCATCGAGCCGCGCCCGTCGCTCTGTCTTCCTGTCTGCCCACCGGTTGACTAGGCCCTCGAAATTACTTCCGATCGCATAGGCCAGATTGTCGCCCACGAACGCTCCGCTCGCACCTGCGATGATGACGAGCAGGAGGCTTTGGTCACCGGCTCCAGCTGCCACGCCGCCCAAAATCACTGTGGTCTCACCCGGGACGATCGGAAGGATTGAGTCCAGAAGCGCGATCGCGAAAATCACCAGAAGGAACCACCAGTTGCCTGAGAAGTCCTTGAGTTGGTCGGTAAATTCGGTGATGACGTTCGCCAGCATGTGACCCGAGACGTTAGCGGTCAGGTGTTGTGGACAAGACGTCCCTGCTGGTGAACCACACCGTGGAGTTCGCTGGAATGACGCCGGGCGCATCCATTTCGTTTGGCTCGCTGGAGAACACGGGCTGCGCTATCGAGAGTTCGGGATGTTCGAGGTTGACTGTCACCGGCTGGATCGACGCGCTCACGAAGACGACGAGGTCGCTGCCGAGGTCGAGGACCTCGGCGCAGAGTTGCTGAACAACTGCGAATTCTGCGCGAGCATCTGAAGCTGTCCGATACAACTCAAGCATCTACACGTCGTTGTCCTCGGTTGATGCAAGCGAATAGGTGCTCCAGCCATCAGGTTGTGGCAGCCAAGGCCCGCCGACTGAGCTGTCAGCGGTGGGCTTCGAGAATCCAAACGGTGTTGACACATCGATGGTCCACGGCAAGGGAACACCTGGGGCAGTGCCTAGCTCAGGAAATGGTGATGCGGTGCCTCTGGCGCTCGTCGTTGACCGAAGCAGCCAGCACGATGTCGTACTCGCCCGGCTCGAGCCGCCAGTCGTCGGCAGCGGTGTCCCACCGTCGGAAGGCCGTCGGGTAAAACTTGAGCACAGCATTCACGGTCTTCCCCGGCTCGACCGTCAGCTTGTCCCAACTCTTCAGTTCTAACCGGGGCCGCACGTATCCGGGCGCAACGGCCTCGACGAAGCCCTGGACGACCACAGTTGCTGCCCGGTCACCTGCGCATGTGATGGGTACCGTGGCGGTAACGCTGCGGTTTTCGACATCGAGAAGACCGTCTCCCCATGTTGCATCTCCGTAACTCAGCCCGTGGCCAAATGGGAAACGGACTGGGGTGTCGGTCGCTTCGTAGTGTCGATAGCCAATGAACAGCCCTTCTGCGTAGCGTTGCGTTCCGTTCCCATCGCCGTCATGATCGGGCCGGTGGTGGAGATAGGCCGGATGGTCGGCGAGGCGAACGGGGATGGTGATCGGCAGTCGACCACCCGGGTCTGCATCACCGAGGAGAATGTCAGTGAGCGCCTCAGCCTGTTCCTGACCGGCAAAAAAGGGCGTAAGGATCGCTGTCGCTGATACTGGTTCGCTCGGGTCCGCCCAGTCCATCGTTACGGGTGAACCAGCGTTTACGATCACGACTGTGCGAGGGTTTGCAGCGACGACGCAACGAACCAATTCATCTTGTCGACCTGGCAGATCCATCGTCGTTCGGTCGAACCCCTCGGTCTCCCACTCGTCGTTGGTTCCAACGACGACAACAGCAGCGTCGGCGGCCGCTGCGGCGGCGACGGCGCGGTCCATCAGGTCGTCGGGCTCAGGAGAACGGATACCGACGCGAAGGGCTGCAAATCCGTTGACCTCCGAGGTGGCCCACCGCACGTCAAGTTTGACCGGCGTTCCAGCGGTGCATTCCAACGTGGCCGTCGCCTCGACGCTTCCGTAGCCAAAAAATTCCTCGCTACGCGGCAACTCCATCAATGGGTCCTCTACAAGCGTGGCACCATTGGCGGTCATTGTGAATGGGCCCGTCGACACAATGCCCACGACGTGCGGACCGTCGGTGTCGGGGATGAACGAGCCACTGATCCGCGTGGAAAACCCGCGTGGGTCGACTCCGTCTGGCGTCGACCCAAAAAAGCGAATCATTGACGTCGGTGTGGACTGGACGACGACGGTTCCGCCATTCCAATCGCGCCCGTTGACGTATTCGACACGCAGACCTGGCTCACCGTTGGGCTGGCGCAGCTGACCCCTGAGAATGACCGGCGTGAGGCGATCGATGCGAACGCCTGGCTCGAAGGTGACGAGTGCGCCAGTTGGCGAATCCGGCCCAATGCGGTCGGTGAGCGCGTCGAGCAACGTGCGATGACCGAGTGGAACGAGGCTCGCAGATCCACCGCCCATCGAGCGATCGATGTTGGCGTTCGGGCCTAGCACGGCGAGCTTTGTCAGGTTCGACGCGTCGAGTGGCAGAACCGGTGAGTTCGCGAGTGCTGCAACAGGATCGTTGCGAAGTAACACCGTGCCGGCCGTCGCAGCGCGCCGAGTGAGGGCGCGTTCGCTTGGCTCATCGGCTGATTCTTCCTCGATATTGGCGTCACGCTCGTCGGCTTTCACACGATTGGCCAGCATGAGAATGTCACGGACGAGGAGGTCCACCTGTGC
Source organism: uncultured Ilumatobacter sp. (assembly GCA_938091165.1). Taxonomy (GTDB): domain Bacteria; phylum Actinomycetota; class Acidimicrobiia; order Acidimicrobiales; family Ilumatobacteraceae; genus Ilumatobacter_A. Next base: position 26,873 of record CALKNK010000001.1, read on the forward strand.
CTCGTCGACATTGCCACGTTCGACTGCGTCCTCTAGCTTCTTACCGTAGACCCGAACCGGGGCCGGCATTTCGATGTTTAGCCCGGCATTTGCAGCTGAAACGGCTTCGTGGACTCCGAACCAGTCGGAGACCACGAAGCCGTCAAAACCCCACTCGGTGCGCAAGATGTCGGTCAGCAGGCCGCGGTGCTGTGCTGCGTGCTCGCCGTTCACCTTGTTGTAGGCGCTCATGACGCCCCACGCGCCTCCCTCCTTTACGGCTAATTCGAACGGACGGAGATACAACTCCCGCAGCGGCCGCTCATCGACTTGGACGTCAAGGCTCATTCGTTCGATTTCGGTGTCGTTACACACGAAGTGCTTCACCGTGACTGCGACATCGTGGGACTGGACGCCCTGAACGTAGGACGCAGCAAGTGCGCCAGACAGCTCGGGGTCTTCGCTGTAACACTCGAACGTGCGGCCGCCGATCGGCGTGCGATGCAGGTTGACGTTGGGGCCGAGAAGAACGTGGGCTCCCTTGCGGCGGGCCTCGATGCCGAGGAGTGATCCGATCTCGCCGAGAAGCTTGACGTCCCAGGTGGCACCAAGCGTGATCCCGGCCGGCACGACGACGCCTGGGGTTCCACCGCCACCATGACCTTCGCCGCGTATGCCGTTGGGTCCATCGCTCATCTTGATCGCAGGGATACCTGCCTCAGGAAAGGCAACGGTCCTCCACGTACTTTTCCCAGTGACGATCCGGCACTTGTCTGTGAGGGAGAGTGCGGACAATGCAGCGTCAATGTCGATCACAGTCGTGGACGTTAGATGACCGCAGATTGCTTGGGTGGCGCTCTGTGCAATATGTGGCCTGTCAGCGGTTCAGATGGCGGCGCCGGCGCGCTCGCCCTCAACCACGGCGCTGTGCGCACGTCGGGGTGCGACGCAGTCGCCGACACGTTCGACGCTGACGCCTGCCGAGCGCAGGTCGTGATAGAGCCACTCGACTGGATTGGCGTGGACGGCCAGTACGATCCAGTCGGGACGGCGCTGGACGTTTTGGTTGGTGGGGTGGTGCAGCAGTGTCAGCGTGGAGCCCTCTAGACCCATTGGCACAAGATCCGTGGTCTGCGTGATCCCTTTTTCGCCAGCACGAATCCACCAGTTCTCCATGTCAAGGGTGATGCCGAGATCTTGGCCCACGACCATGCCTGGCGTAATGACTTCAACGCTGCAGCCGCGATCGGCAAGCACTTCTGCAGTCGAGGTGGCGTGATGAAACCCAATTTCGTCGATCAGTACAACGTCGCCGAACGGCTCAGCAGTTCCTTCGAGGACTTCGCGAACGTCGGCGACGTTGGTGGCATCGTCGGGGACCCAGTATGGATGCGCTGGTTCGGCCCCGGTCGCAATGATTACGTGATCGGGACGGCATTCTTCGACCAGGCCGGGCCAGACGCCCACGTCATATTCGAACTTGACGCCAAGCCTTCGACATTCGGCGAGTTGGTTGCGCACCATGTCGCCGAACTCGGCGCGATTGGGCACCGAGGCGGCAATTCGAACCTGGCCGCCAGCCTGAGATTCCTTTTCGAACACGGTGACGGCGTGACCGTTGCGGCGGGACGCGATAGCTGCCTGCAATCCGCCGGGGCCAGCACCAATGACCATCACTGATTTTGGCTTAGGCGTAATCCGGATGACACCGACACCTTCCGCTTCGCGACCGGTGCGGGGGTTCTCGATGCAACCAAGCCAACGATTTAGACCCATACGACCGACACACTCCTGGTTGCACGACAGGCAAAGCCGGGTCTCATCGGTCGCACCGGCGCGGGCTTTTACTGCGAAGTCGGCGTCGGCGATCTGGCCGCGTACGACTCCAACCAGGTCACAGTGGCCCTCGGCCAGTGCCCGCTCGGCCTGAAGCGGATCTTTGAATCTGCCGACTCCAACCACGGGAAGGTCGACCGCTTTGCGAATGGCTGATGGGATGAACATCGCGTAGCCCGGCGGGATGTGCATCGATGCTTCGATCATGAACAGACTTGCCGTGGCCACACCGATCGACGTGTTGATGTAATCGACCTGGCCGGTCTGCTCGACGAGCTCTGCGATGCGGACGGCGTCGTCGATCGTGGTGCCGCGGTCAATAAGCTCGTCGCCGCAGATGCGAACGCCGAGCGCAAGTCGATTGCCGACCACCTTGCGGACTGCGGCGACGATTTCGATTAACAGCCGTGCCCGGTTCTCGAGCGAGCCGCCGTAGTTGTCTGTCCGTTTGTTGGTCGCAGGAGACAGAAACCCGCGGACGATGGAGCTGTGCGAGCACTGGAGTTCGATACCGTCGAAACCGCCCTCGGCGCAGTGTTCAGCTACCAGTGCATACCCGGCGATGATTTCGTCGATTTCAGCATGGGTGACAGCTTTTGGCACTTCGCGAAAGAGTGGATCGGCAACTGCGGAGGGAGCCCAGACCGGCAGCCGCGAGTACATCGACGACGCCTGTCCGCCGTTGTGGTTGATCTGAGCGAAGATAGGCGTGCGGTGCCGGTGGACGGCTTCGGTTATGGCCAGGTAGCCGGGAATGACGTCGCGGTGAAAGCCGTGGATAAGCTTTTCGTACGGCCAGTCAGTCGGATGGGTGGAGTGCTCCTCCGTGATGATTAGTCCGGTGCCGCCAGCGGCTCGGGCGGCGTAATAGGCGGCGTGCTGGGTGGTTGGGAGACCGTCTCGGGCGTAGTTTGTGAGGTGCGCCGAGAAGACGATTCGATTCCGAGTTTCGACCGGACCAAGCCGCAGCGGGGTCCACAGGTAGCGGCTGGACATGCACTGTAAAGATATCTTTGCGGGCTGCTTCTGGCGCAACTGTGGTGGCGGGCTGTATTGCGCGTGTTCGTGAGCCGAATTAGGAAACAGTTAGACCGCTGCCATATCAATGGCATGTCGATTAGCAACGAGATGAATGTGGCTTGCGGCCAGATGTTGGTCACCGATCGCACAATAGAAAGGCAGCGGTTCAAAGCCAATGCGCGCTGCTGATTGGCTTCATGCCGGTGACGCTAAGGATTTAGTTGGTTTGCTGGGCCCAGGCGGCAGTAACCACGTCTGTTGACTTTGACGGACGGTTGAACCGAACTCTGGCGGCTATTGCAATGTGCGTCCGAGTAATGCCACGCAACAGCGTCGGTTGCGTTCTGCTTGTTGAGCAGCTGGGCGCATCGTTCAACTGTCCTGACTGACGGGTGTGGATTGGAATGCAGATTGCTTTCGAAGACAGTGGACCTCATCTTGAGCTTGCGTGTTCGTTGGTGGACTCGGTCTGCGCTGCCGTCCGTGCGACTTAGTGAGTAGAGAAGATGCCCGAGGCACTCTCTGTTTCGCCGATGTCGCAGTTCATGCTGATCGAAGGTGATGTTGTGATCTAACGCGTAAACGCGCTCTCTGCGCGCATATCAACCACTCGTCGCGCGATGCATCGTAGATTGGCCTTTATGACAGTCGTTGGGAATGTCATCGCGTGCGGCAATGTCGCAGTGATCACCGGTCGAGCGGGTGGTGCTGATTTCGCCGTCATGGAGCGGTCGATTGGGCGCAGCATGCGCGTTGTTTCCCTGCCATGAGTACACCAAAGTTGCATGCCCCCACAGGCAGACCGGCTGAGTCGGGTACCGACGTCGCCACGCTTGCATGCGGCACCGCCCTAGAAAAATCGGTCGTCGAACTGGCTTCATACACGTTTACTGCGAACGGAATCGCCCATTTGGCGTTTAACGATGCGGGCATCGCTGGAATGGATGCTGAGCCCGATCAAGTCGACTCGCCAACGGGGGAGCTGGTGAACGATGCCGTTGCGTCTGGCATTGCGGAGGGTATAGCCGTGGACGACGCGGCCGCCGAGGTTATCGAGGCGGTCGACGCCAACCGCTTTTGGGTCCTCGCGGATGCCGACATGTGCGAACCCCCTGTCGAACGCATGCAGCGCGCCACAACCCAAACAAATCCACCAATGCCATCTGACGAAGCGGATACCGCATCCGCTGACGGCCGAACCTGAACGACGAGACCGAGATTCACCATGGGAACATCCACGTCATCGTTTGGCGTCAGCAAACGCGAATCGCACGACTCGTCGGATTTCTACAGCCGGTTTGCTCCGCCGGTAATCAGCGATGACGACACTCTCGGAGCGCACGGCAAACTCGACACAATCCACGTCGGCGACGCACGCAGTATGACGAAAGTCCCCGATGGGTCAGTTGCACTCGTGGTCACCTCACCGCCGTACTTCGCTGGCAAAGAGTACGAAACGGCCCTCGGCGAAGGGCACGTACCCGCCGACTACATCGAGTACCTCACGATGCTCCGGGACGTGCTCGGCGAATGTGTCCGCACCCTTGAACCTGGTGGGCGGATCGCTGTCAACGTAGCGAACCTTGGCCGCAAGCCATATCGAAGTTTGGCTGCTGACGTCACCGGCATTCTTCAAGATGACCTGAGGTTGCTCTTGCGTGGTGAAGTGGTGTGGCAGAAGCAGCGTGGCGCCAGCGGCTCGTGTGCCTGGGGGTCGTACCAATCTCCGGCCAATCCGGTGCTGCGCGACACGACGGAGCGAATCATCATCGCCAGCAAGGGTCGCTTCGATCGCGTCGGAACAGGCAATCGCAATCGCAATGGCATCGATGGCGTCGCAACAGTGCCCGGCGATGAGTTCATGGAAGCCACACTCGACGTGTGGGAAATTCCAGCTGAGAGCGCAACACGAGTCGGCCATCCTGCACCGTTCCCAGTCGCTCTTGTCGAGCGCTGCCTGCATTTGTTCACTTATGAAGGTGATGTCGTGCTCGACCCATTCATGGGCTCGGGGACAACGGCTGTTGCGGCAAAGAACACGGGTCGTCACTACGTCGGCTACGACACCGACCCCAGTTACGTGAAGCAGGCTAGGGAGCGGGTGAAATCGATGGCACCGTGGGAGGTGCCTGATCGACGCACACTGAAAGACATGGCGCGGACTCTCCTGAATGAAGCTGGCTACGTCGATGTTGCTGAAGCCGCACGAGTATCTCCCGGTGTCACGGTGAGCTTCCGCGGCATTGGCCCCGACGGCGTCACTCGGGTCTTTGAACTCGGTGGCGTCAACACGCCGGCTCGACCAGGTCTCAGCAGAGTTGAAAACGTGTGGAAGTCCATTGCTAAGGCCGCGATCTGTCGAGAGGTTGCACCTGACGTCGATGTCGTGGTTCTCACCGTAGGTACGATTCGCGGTGGTCCGTTGGCCGCAGTTTCCGGAGATGAAAGACTGATTGCCGCAGTCATCGATGCGTCCCGCAAGGACGCTCTTGAGCGGATCCTTGCTCTCTGATTGTCGTCGCTCCCTGGCCGCGACGGTCTTTGGGTCAAGGAAGGACAGGAATAGTTCGCCGAAGTGACGATTAGCTTCCGCGAGTCCACAACGACTGATCGCCGGGCACTGCAGGCTGTGGCGGCGCAGTTCTTTGTGAACGGTGCTGTGCTCGCTTCCTTTGTGCCAAGACTCCCAGAGATTCGCGACAGCCTTGGCCTAAGCCTTGACGAGTTGGGCGCAATCCTTACTGCGGGCGCAGCGCTTGGATTGCTGGCGAGCTTGTGGTCGCCGCGCATTATCGCGGCTTTCGGCACGCGCCGGGCGCTGGTTCTGTTCGTGTTAGTTCTGTTGTGCGGTCTGCAGATTGTTGGGCTTGCCGAAGTCTGGTGGATGCTTTTGTTGGGTTCGGCGGTGATGTTGGCCGCCGACGGCGTTGTCGACATCGCAATGAACCTTCAGGGATCCTGGTTGAGTACTCGACGGCACGCGCCTGTGATGAATCGCCTGCATGGGCTCTGGAGCCTTGGCGCAGTGATCGGGGGGATCGTTGCTGCGCAGGCCGCCGCGACAGGGATTTCATTGCGGATGCACTTGATCGTTGTCAGCGCCGTGCTGCTCGTTGCTCTCATCTTTGTCGGGTCTGGACTGTTGAAGGTCGATGAAGACACGAATATCGAGTTCCATGATCTGCCGCGGCCAGGACGTAGAACGCGGCAGCGGTGGGTCACGTTGGTATTGCTCGCTGCCGCCGGTGGGTTTGCCCTCACTGTCGAACTTGTCTCGACCGATTGGGCCGCATTCCGGTTGAGTGAGGACTTTGGTGCATCGGCAGGCTTTGCTGGCGTCGGATTCGTGGCGTTCACGATCGGTATGACGGTCGGTCGTCTCGGCGGTGACTCAGTGCTGATCCGTATCGGGAGCGATCGGCTGCTGCGCAGCGCCGTCATTTTGTCCGGTCTTGGTCTTGTAGTCGCTGCATTCGCGACGGATCAGTGGTTGGTGATTGCTGGGTACATGCTCGCCGGTGTTGGCATCTCAACTTTCTTTCCGAAGCTTTACGACGATGCGGCCAAGTTCCCAGGTCGACGCGGCGCAGCGCTCACCTGGTTACGAGCGGGATCAGGAGTGACGGCCCTAATCATCCCGGTGTCAGTCGGAGTGTTGGCAGAGTCACGGCTGTCCGTTGGTGCAGCAACCGCCATATTGACGCTGCCGTGCACGATTGGCTACCTGCTCGTGTCGCTGAGGTCGGAACGTTCCGTCTTTCGAGCGTAGGCGGGGACCCTTTGCGCGCATACAGCGCGACTCCCACAGCTTTGGTTCGCTGAGGGCTAGCCCGCATCACGCGATGCGTTGGGCCTGAGGATCGGTACTGTCTGGCGAATGGCACGGGGACCGCGCGAACTGGCGCGTCGCATCAAGCAGGCTGGCGACGGCGTTGGTCGATTGATCAGTGAGTCTGAGCGACGGCTTGGCGAGCGTGGCATCGACTTGGGACCCAGTCGGCAAAAAGCGCGCCGAAGTGTCGACGACGTCCGAGCTGAACTTGATGCGCTGGTTGGACTCGACTCCGTTAAGGAGCAGGTGTCGACACTGATCGCGTCACTAAGCATTCAGCAGCAGCGTCGCAAACATGGTCTGGCCGAAGTGGCAGCGAACCAACACCTCGTATTCTTCGGCAATCCCGGTACAGGAAAGACGACCGTTGCCCGCCTCGTTGCAGAGATCTATGGCGCACTCGGCTATCTCGAAAAGGGTCATCTGGTTGAGGTCGATCGGGCCCAATTGGTCGGACAATACGTTGGGCATACAGCGTTTAAGACCAATCGAGCCATCAAGCGCGCGCTTGACGGCGTCTTGTTTATTGACGAGGCGTACGCTCTCTCTTCAGCGGGACCGAAAAGCCTCGATTTCGGTTCAGAGGCAATCGAGACATTGATCAAGCGGATGGAAGACCATCGCGGTCGGCTCGTGGTGATCGTCGCTGGATACCCGGAACTGATGAGCCAGTTTCTCAGCTCCAACCCGGGACTGCGCTCACGTTTCTCACGCGAGATTGCGTTCGATGACTACACAGATATTGAACTTGTGGCAATTATGGAAAAGATAGCCACCGACGCCGAGTACCTCATTACGCCCGCAGCGCATGATGCATTGCTTGACATTTTTAGAGCAGCCCGCCGCCAAAGCGGATTCGGTAACGCGCGGTACGCGCGAAACCTGTTCGAGCAAGCTGTCAATCGTCAGGCACTTCGCCTTGACGGGGCAGGGCTGATCGATATCAATCGAGATGAGCTTCTCACACTTTCTCGCACTGACATCGAAGAGGCTGCTCGCCTGGTTTAGTTCCGGCGTAACGCTCAAGAGCTACTCACCGTCAACGCAAGATTCCGCTGCCTTGCTGTCCGGTGGCAGACGTAGCAGCATTGGAACACTGTTCAAAAAAGATGCTGGGAGGCTGGTCAGCTGTTGATTTTGGCCTCTATGGTCAGGATATGCGTGTTCATCTTGATGTCGAAAAGTGCCAGGGTCATAACCGTTGCTACGCGTTGGCACCCGAATTGTTTGACGTTGATGACTACGGCGAAGCCGTTCTGATTGGTGATGGTGATGTACCAGTCGACCTCGAGGCCAAGGCACGTCTCGCAGCGTCGAATTGCCCGGAATACGCGATCACGATTTCCGATTGAGCAGCTGGATGACTGACATGATCGAGTCCTCCGAACCTCTGGAGATTTCCGACACTCCGGAGAGGGCGCTCTCGTGGGAGCGCACTCCCTACAACCCGGATGACTACGGGCCGGTCACCGACTGGGCAACTGACATCGATCACGCCGATCCCCGCTACAACCCGAATGCGCCTGAGGTGTGGAAGGAACTGCGCGACATCGGCTGCCCTGTTGCCCATTCCGATCGTTACGGGGGCATGTGGGCTCCGATTACGCACGAGGCGGTGAATGACGTTGCGTACGACACGGAGAACTTCACGAGTCGCAGTGTCGTGGTCGCCCACCTCCGCCCAGGTGATGCTGCTATCCCTGCGCCTATTGGCGTCGTGCCGCCGATCTCGAGTGACCCGCCGTTCCACGGAATGGCGCGTCGTTTGCTGTTGCCACCATTCGCTCCAAAGCAGATCGAACCGTGGGAGGCCGAAGTCCAGATTCTCTGCCGCCGCTTGCTTGACGAAATGGGCGACGTTGCGCCTGGCGACACCGTCGATGCTGCGGTTCAGTATGCGCAGCACATCCCGGTCAACGTCATTGGACGCATGCTCGGGTTTCCCGAAGAAGACGAGGCGTTGTTCCGCGAGTTTGTGCACAACACGCTCGAGACCATTAACGCCGAGCCGGGGACTCGTCGGGACAACTTCCTTAAGCTGGACGAGTACCTGAGCAAACAGGTGCAAGACCACATCGACAACCCGCGTGAGGACCTCACCAACTACCTCCTTAACGTCGAAATGGGCGGCGAGAAGTTGTCGCCTGAACATGTCCGCGGCTCAATCGTGCTGCTTCTCATCGCAGGTATCGACACCACGTGGTCGGCGATTGGTTCGTCGCTCTGGCATCTGGCGAAAACTCCGTCGGATCTTGACCGTCTCGGGTCGGAGCCTAAGGTGATGACTTTTGCTCTCGAAGAGTTCCTCCGTGCCTACGCCCCGGTGACTATGGCCCGCATGGTCGCCAAGGACGTGGACTTCCATGGATGCCCAATGAAGAAGGACGACTGGGTGCTCCTGCCCTTCCCGGCGGCTAACCGCGATCCGCGCGTGTTCGAGGACTCCGATGAGTTCATCATCGACCGGGAGTCAAACCGGCACGCAGCCTTCGGTCTTGGCATCCACCGATGCCTCGGTTCGAACCTTGCCCGGCTCGAACTTAAGGTGGCGATCGAGGAATTCGTCAGCCGGTTCCCCAAGTTTGAGCTCGCCGGTGACGTTACGTGGAGCGCCGGGCAGATTCGTGGACCGCGTGTACTGCCGGTTCGAATACTCGAAACCACCTGACCTCTGATTCAGCGGATATCGATCAGGGGCGAGAAGACAGATCCGATCGAAATCAAAGTCGTACCAACTGAGGCTGCGCTGCACGCGCAGCCGATGGTGAGAGCGGCGTAGGCTGATCCCCGTCGCCATCCGAGCGAACGTGCTTCCAGTGCGAATGCTGAATATGTGGTGAGCGCGCCACAGAATCCGACCCCTATGACCGTGACGACACTGTTGGACAAGTCTGCGCTCAGGGTGTAGCCGAGCACTGCGGCACCGATGGTGTTGGCGACAAGTAGCGCTAGCCACGAACGCACCAGAAGGCCCAGGGCGAGTCTGGCGGTAGCCCCCAACGCTGCGGCGCAGACGAAGACAACTGGTGTCATGCGTCGCTGTCTCGGCTGAGGTTGGTGTGTGAGCGCCGTTGAGACAGTGCGGACGTGAGTCCGAGTGCGGTGGCACAGCTTGCGACGGTAACTCCGCCATACGCAACGGCAGTACCAGTCATATTGCGATCGACGAAGTCGTTGAGCTCGATGGCGAACGATGACATCGTGGTGAAGCCACCAAGCAGGCCTGTGACGATGGCATCCCAGCGCAGCGATCCGCGTTCGACGCGGTCGGCTGCGATACCAATCGCCAGGCAGCCGAGCACATTCACGGTGAGCGTCCACCACGGCCAGGAGCCGGCCTCGGCGCCAAAAAGCGTTCCGATGGCCCAGCGAAGGGTTGTCCCAGTCGCGCCTCCCGCGGCAACAGCAGCGAATGCCAAAGGAAGATTGCGGCCCTCGAGCTGAGCGCTTGACGGAAACAACTGCACCTGCAGTTGCTAGCAAACAGCGAAGGTGTCTGACTGGGATTCATACCGAACTCTCACCCGCGATGGCTTCGCGAGCGGCAAGACTGACGAGGTGACTGTTTCGGCCAATGATCTTGCACCGGCTCACCTCCTGGTCGCTGAGGATGATCGCGCTGTTCGCGATTCACTTGTGCGAGCGCTTGAACTAGAGGGATATCGAGTTACAGCGACGTCGAATGGTGCGGAGTGTCTTGACGCTGTTTCGCGCGACGGGCCGGCTGCGCTTCTCCTCGACGTATCGATGCCGCTCGTTGACGGGTTGACTGTGTGCCGCGTGGTGCGTGCCGAAGGCAATCGGCTGCCAATTTTGATGCTGACCGCCCGGACGGAAACCTCTGATCGCGTTGCAGGCCTCGACGTTGGCGCGGATGACTACTTGGCGAAGCCGTATGACCTCGATGAACTACTTGCTCGTCTCCGTGCGCTGCTGCGCCGAGCCGAGTATGCCGAAGAGGATGAGGTCAAGCCCCTCAGCGTTGGCGACCTTCGCCTTGATTCTGCATCTCGTCGTGTGTTTCGTGGCGAACGCGAGATCCATTTGTCGAAGACCGAGTTCGATCTGCTCGAGCTACTCGTCGAAAACAAAGGGATTGTTCTCGATCACACGACAATATATGAACGCATTTGGAACTACGACTTCGGGCCGGATTCGAAGAACCTTGCGGTCTATATCGGATACCTCCGCCGTAAAACCGAGGCCGACGGCGGGCAGCGAGTCGTGCAAACGGTGCGCGGCGTCGGCTACACGGTCCGGATACCAGCATGAGTTCGCTGCGAATAAAAATTGCTGTGGCAATGGCCGCCCTTGTTCTTGTGGCTACTTCCGTCGTCGGGGCGGTCAGCTACCGATCGACTGGTGCTCGCCTCATCGCTGAAGTCGACGGCTCGATCAGCGAAGCCACGACGCTGCTCGTAGGGCGAGGCGACAAGGGTCTTTTAATCCCGACGCGCGGTCAGCTTGAGATCTACTCGTTTCGCGTGTTGGACATTCGCGCTGAGACGGTCAAAAGTTCGTTTGAGTTGGATCTTCCAGTCAGCGACTCTGCGCGAGGCGTGGTCGGTGTGAATCGTGGTTTTGATCAGTCAACGGTCGAATTCGGTTCGGAACGTTTCCGGGTACACACCGTTGGTCTCAACACCGGTGCTGTTCAGGTGGCTCGTTCACTAGGTGAGACGGATCGAGTACTCCGTGACGTGCAGCGTCGGACGGCACTGTTCGTCCTTGTCGTTTCTTTGCTCGCTGCAGCGGTGGGTTGGCTTCTGGCCAGCACGGTCGCCGCGCCGCTGCGTCGTCTCACACGAGCGGCGAGCGAAGTGGAGCGTTCGGGCGATCTGAATGTGTCCCTGCCCGAGCCGGGAGGAGATGAAGTTGGCCGCCTCGGCTCGGCGTTTGGCTCGATGCTCGGGGCGCTCCAACGGTCGCAAGGTGAACAGCATCGGTTGGTTCAGAACGCAGGCCACGAGCTCCGCACGCCGTTGACCAGTCTGCGGACGAACCTTGCCGTGCTTCGTCGGCACCCGGATATGGCGGCTGATATCCAGGAACAGATTCTCGCGGACGTGGACAACGAGGTCGGGGAACTCACTGAACTCGTCAACGAGTTAGTAGCGGTTGCATCTGGCGAACTTGCTGATCAAGCACCGCAGGAGTTTCTGCTTGCTGAGGCGGCTCGCCGTGTGGCTGCGCGTGTTGGCCGGCGGCGGGATCGATCTGTGGTCGTGGAAATTAGGGAGCAGGTCGGCGCCGAAGCCATGGTGTTTGCGCCCCTTGTCGGCATCGAACGGGCGATCACGAATCTCGTCGAAAACGCTGCGAAGTTCGATCAGAGCGATGTCGCAATCTGCGTGGAGGTTGAGGGGGGTCGGCTCACGGTCATTGACCACGGTCCAGGTATCCCGGAAGATGACCTCCCACTGGTCTTTGACCGATTCCATCGCGCCACGGCGTCGCGGACGTTGCCGGGTTCAGGGTTGGGATTGGCGATCGTGCGTGAGATTGTCGAGCGGCAAGGCGGCACCGTGAGTGCAATCAACCGACCTGGTGGTGGCGCATCAGTCGGCTTCGAGCTGCCAGTCCAAAATGCGCTGACCTCCGCGACTCCGCCGTGATCGGGCCGGCACCATTTCGGCCTTGCGCGTTGCTCAAGCCACACCTGACTCTTACCTTGCTCCGGTTTCCTCCTCACCAGGGACTGTCATCGTTGCTGACATCCCCAACAACGTTCTGGAAAGGAACATGACATGAACAACACGATCTCCGCTCAGTCCCAGCAGCCGCGGTCCTCCAAGAAGGTCCTGGCCATCGGTCTCACTGCCGGCCTCGTCGGTGGCTCACTTGCCGGCTTGGTACTCGGCGTTCCAGGCCTCTCGAGCGCAGCCGAGAGCGACGGCCTACTCCCTGCCGCTTCTACGGCACTTGTGCAGCAGGTCGATGACTCAGCAGGCGAAGATAAACAGACAAATCCTGGAGAACGTCTTCGTGATGCGCTGCAGCCACTCGTCGTCGACGGCACGCTGACCGCCGATCAAGCTGATTCAGTTGCCACCCATCTAGTCGAGAATCGGCCAGAGCGCAGCGATCGCGGAAATCGTGAACGTCGTGGTCCGGGCAAATCCGGTCGGTCTGAGGTCTTGACCGAGCTGCTGGGCATCGATGCCGACGAATTGCGGGATGAGCTCCGCACCGGAGCAACTCTGGCGGAACTCGCAGCTGCGAAAGGGGTCGAAACGAGTGCCTTGGTTGCTGCTCTGATGACCGAAGCCGAGGAGCGCCTCAACGCTGCCGTTGATGCAGAGAAGATGACGGCAGAGGAGGCTGCTGAGAAGCTCACCGAGATCGAGACAGGTATCACTGACAAGATCAACGGCAACTAATTCGATCATAGGAGCCGCCGAACGGTCCCGTCGTGCCCGGCACGGCGTGACCGTTTCGGCCGTAGCGTCGTCGGGGTGATTTGCGTCGATCTCTCCGACGTCGGGTTAGCTCAGCCCGACAAGATGCTCTTCAGTCGTGTCGACGTCACCATCTCAAAGGGTGATCGTGTCGCAGTGGTCGGAGTGAATGGTTCCGGCAAGACCACGCTCCTGCGCATCATGACAGGAGCGCTCGCGCCGGACAGCGGTGATGTGCGATTTGGTCGCGGCGCGCGGATTGTGTCGCTTGAGCAAGACCCTGTTTTGCCGGAGGGGCGGGTCAGCGACGTTCTCGGCGACGGATGGGAAGTGCAGGCTGCCGCAACGACGCTAGGCGTCTTGCCGTTGTTCGACCGTCGCACCGACCAGTTGTCGGGCGGCCAGGCCAAGCGGGTTGCGCTTGCGAAGGTATTGGTGGACGATCAGCAGGGTGCCTTCGACATGGTGGTCCTTGATGAGCCGACGAACCATCTCGATCTCGAGGCGATTGAGTGGCTTGAATCTCGTCTTGTGACGATGCGCTCGGCGTTAGTGCTGGTCACTCATGACCGACATGTACTCGATCGACTGACGACGGCCGTTGGCCCGAGCCGAATCATAGAACTCGATAACGGGCAGTCCTACACACATCAGGCAGCGGCCGGGTCAAGCGCTTATGCGACCTACCTTCATGCCCGCGCCGAGAGAATCGAGCGTGAAGCAGCGGAAGAATCAACGCGCAAGATCTTGGCGCGAAAGGAGCTTGCTTGGTTGCGTCGCGGTGCGCCTGCGCGCTCGACGAAGCCGAAGGCGCGTCTGCGGAGCGCTGCCGACATCATCTCAGGCGGCCCCGCAGCCCCCGGCGTGCGTGGGAACGACCTTGAGTTGGGAGCCGGAACATCTCGTCTTGGCAATCAGGTCGTTGAGCTCATCGGCGTCACGCAACGGTTTGAAGCGCAGACCGTCTTTGAGAAAGTCGACCTTCTCATCGAGCCCGGAGCCCGGCTTGCGGTTGTCGGTCCGAACGGGTCGGGTAAGACCACGCTGCTTGACATTATCGCAGGGCGGGCCGCACCTGTTACGGGCGAGGTCAAGCGAGGGAAGACCGTTGTGGCCGGCTACGCCGATCAGCACTCGTCTTCGCTCGACCCAGACGCCATTGTCCGCGAGGTGGTCGCAGGGCCTTACCGGGAGCCGGACCATGAGGACAAGGCGCTCCTCGAGAAGTTCTGGTTCGACTCCACTGCCCAATACGCGCCGACGCGGATGCTGTCGGGCGGCGAACGTCGCCGCCTGCAACTGGTGATGGTGCTGGCTACGAAGCCGAACCTGCTGATTTTGGATGAGCCCACGAACGATCTTGACCTCGACACATTGCGGTCACTTGAGTCGTTTCTTGATGATTGGCCCGGTGCACTCGTCACTTCCAGCCACGACCGAGCCTTTCTCGATCGCGTTGCAGATCACGTGCTGGTGATCGACGAGGACGGCACCATGCGCCGTGTGCCCGGCGGCGTCAGTGGTTGGCTTGCAAAACGTTCGACCGGTCGGACTGAGAGACCGGTTGGACCGGCGAGAAAGGTCGGTGCATCGAAGGCTGGACCTGCCACGACGGGTCCGTCCATTCGCTCAGGTAAACCGAAGGCAGCTGGGACGGGGCCGAGCCGATCAACTCTCGGCCGGCAACTCCGTGCGGCCGAACAGGCAATGGTGAAAGCGCAGAGTCGGGTCAACTCACTCACTGAGCGGCTCACTGGCTTAACTGACCCATCCGAGCTGCAAGAGGTTGGTCAAGACCTGGCAACGGCGCAATCCGAACTTGACGAGCACGAACTTCTTTGGCTAGAGCTAGCCGAACAAATACATTGAACGAAGTTCAGCCAATGGCCTCGTCTGAGTATCAGCGCTGCCATTGATTGGTTTGTTGGAGCGACCGTTATGCAATGAGAAGGTGGTCGAGTCCGAAGATGGCGATGGTGGACGGCAGCTAGAGGGCGAAGCACCGGAAGGCAGCGTCTGAAGTCAAACGGAACATCAACGGACCAGCTATGAGCCCCGTCATCGCTGCAACCTTGTTCACGGCTACCGGGACGACCCCGGCGATGAAACCAACAGCGACGTCACGATCGCCACGTTGAGCACCTTGTCGATTTGACGAGCTAGTTGGTGGATGTGGTGGTGAACCATCGTGCGGGTGAGATCCCCATCGTTGTGGGACGGCTTGACCATGACAGCGGATCCGTAGAGTGAAGCCCGCATGAGTGACGAGGAACTGTTCGGTGACCTTCCCCACCCGGCGGAGGTGCCGTCCGCCGGATCAGCCCAGCCCGGACCAACTGGGTCTCTCGGAGCGGAGAGCGCAACAGTCCCGCAGAGGCTGTCACCGTTCGCTCAAGGTCTCAATCCCGATCAGCTTGATGCCGTGGTCCACCAAAGTGGGCCCTTGCTTGTGGTCGCCGGCGCCGGGTCGGGCAAGACGCGGGTGCTCACGCATCGCATTGCACACCTCATCCACATCGGTGTGCATCCGTCCAAAATCCTGGCGATCACGTTCACCAACAAAGCTGCCGCTGAAATGCGCGAACGAGTCGCCACGCTGGTCGGGCCGGTCGTCAAGACGATGTGGATATCTACGTTCCACTCGGCATGCGTTCGTATCCTGCGTGCGAATTCCGAGGCGCTCGGCTACCCCCGACAGTTTTCGATCTACGACTCCGCTGACACTAATCGCCTTACCGGATACATCATCCGCGATCAGGGGCTCGACTCGAAGCGCTTCACTCCACGCGGTGTGCACGGCATCATCAGTAACTGGAAAAATGAGCTTGTATCTCCGGCCGAGGCAGCAGACGGCGCTGGGAACATCTTCGACCGCAAGCACGCAGAGGTCTACGCCGAGTATCAGGCAAGACTTCTCAAGGCTGGTGCCATGGATTTTGATGATCTTTTGACCAAGACCGTCGAGCTGTTCACGAACTTCGGCGACATTCTCGAGCATTACCGCGAACGTTTCGTCCACATCCTCGTCGACGAATATCAGGACACTAATAACGCCCAGAACCAGATGGTGCTGATGCTTGCCGGTGGCCATAACAACGTCTGCGTTGTCGGTGACACCGACCAGTCGGTCTATCGATTCCGTGGTGCTGATTTTCGCAACATCCTGCAGTTCGAGGAGGCGTTTCCTGACGTCACCACAGTGGTACTTGACCAGAATTATCGCAGCACGCAGACGATCCTCGATGCAGCGAATTCGGTCATTGAGAACAACACTGAGCGCCGGCCAAAGTCGCTGTGGACCGATAGTGGTAACGGCGAACGAATCCAGCGATATCACGCTGAAGACGAAGGTGACGAGGCCAATTGGGTGGCTGGCACGGCGAAACAGTTGCAACTTGATGCTGACGCGAATTTCCGCGACATCGCCGTGCTGTACCGCACCAACGCACAGAGCCGGGTCATCGAAGAAGCGTTCATGCGTCAAGGGATCCCGTACAAGGTGGTGGGAGGCACTCGGTTCTATGACCGGCGTGAAGTAAAAGACGCTATGGCCTATTTGCGTGCGGTCGTCAACCCCGCTGACGAGGTCAGTCTGAAGCGGATTCTGAACGTTCCGAAGCGAGGTATCGGCGATACCAGCTTGGCCAAACTCGACGCGTATGCCGCCGCTGAGGGCATCGGGTTTGCCAACGCTCTACGGCGATGCGAAGAAGCAGGTGTGAGCGGCCCAGCGCTCCGTGGTATCGGTAAGTTTGTGGAACTGATCGACGGTATGACCGGCATGGTTGACGACGATCAGTACGGCCCGGCGGACATTCTCCAGTTGGCTCTCGATGGGTCGGGCTACTTTGCTGAGCTCGAAGCCGAAGATTCTGTCGAAGCACACACCCGCCTTGAAAACATGGGGGAATTGATCGGGTCCGCCCGCGAGTTCACCGTGATTTCTGAGTTTATGGAGCAAGTAGCGCTCGTTGCCGACACTGACGACTTGCCAGAGGGTGAGGTCGAAGACATGGCGATTCTCATGACGTTGCACTCGGCGAAGGGCCTTGAGTTTCCTGTCGTGTTTCTTGCCGGCGTCGAAGAGGGCATCTTCCCGCACATCCGTTCGCTTACCGAACCAATCGAAATGGAAGAGGAGCGTCGCCTCGCGTATGTCGGCATTACGCGTGCAATGAATCGCCTGTACATGAGCCATGCGTGGAGCCGGCAGTTGTTTGGGTCCACGCAGTACAACCCGCCCTCGCGGTTCTTCGACGAGATCCCTGAGGGGTTGATCGAGGCGAGCGGCAACGTAAGTGGCCGCTCCAGATATGGGCGTCAGAATTTTCGGTCAAGCTACGGTGGCGGCTCCAGCAGCGGTCGGCCTGATCGCGAAGAGTCCAGGAGCGAGTCGTCTGATATGCCGCCGCCGTACCTGCGTGCGGTGGACGATGAGATGCCAGGGCGCGACATCAATGCTGATGTACAAGAGGCCAAGCAGGCCCAAGACGCACATCGTGATCGGGTCGTCGAAGCGGCGATGCAGTTTGCAAAAAAGCATGCCCCTGAGCCGTCGAACAGTCACGAACTTGGGCTTCACATCGGCGACGGTGTCGAGCATCCCAGCTTTGGTGCAGGGGTGATCATCGACATCTCCGGTGAGGGCGAAAAGGCTGAGGCCACTATCAACTTCACTGGAACGGGCACCAAGCACCTCTCGCTGGCCTGGGCGCCGCTCAAGAAGATCGGGTGAATGATCTCGTCAAGAAGATCGGGTCAGACGGTGCCGTATCTGGCAGAATTACAGATGTGAAGGCAGCAATTTTGGTTGAGAGCTTGTCCGGCAATACGTGGAAGGCGGCCGAAAACGTTGCCGAGTTACTGCAGCAAGAGCGGTGGACCATCACGGGTCTGTCTAAGGTTAAGCATCCCGACCACCAGTCAATTCACGAAGCGAACCTTGTCCTCGTTGGGACCTGGGTGCACGGAGCGTTCCTGTTCGGCCAGGCGCCATGGGCCGCCAACGGCATAGCGAACCTTCCCGCAATGCGCGGTAAGAAAGCTGCTGCGTTCTGCACGTTTGCTCTCGACCCTGGTCGCAGCCTGGACAAGCTTACGAACGTTCTCGGCGAAACCGGCGCCTACGTCATCGGCGGGCTAGCGATGAGTCGGAGCAAACTCGACCAGCACAGCGAAGAGTTCGCTGACCGTCTCCTCGGCGCGACCGCGGAAGCCTGATCCTGGGTTGGCGTTCAGAGCGCCGCATTGCTGGTAACACCGCTGAGATCGATCGATAGTAATCGTTTGTTTTCGACGACGGGATTTACGCCTCGAGGAGGAGGTGACAGTTCGCTCACATCGATGGTGTTGCCATCGCAATCGGTAAACCGGCGCGTCCCCTTACCGTCGCTGTCACGTACCTGCTCGACAACACAGCTTCCGTCGCCGCCAGCCGGGTAGGCGTAGTACACGACCCAGCCGACTGCGGGGTCATCGCCAGTGTGATCAAGCACGATGGTGCGCTCCCCGTCGGTGGTGCCAAGGCCCGGGAAAAGAATGGGTCCCTTGTCGACGATCTCGTCGGCAACGTTGGTCACGCTGCCGACACGCAAGATCGACGGGGCAAGCCGATCAGACGTTGCCGTGTCACCGCGCGAGATAAACGCAGCGAATCCCCACAGCATCAGCCCGATCAGGCCAAGAACCGCAAGCCCGCCCAAGTTAGGGAGAATCGCACGCGTCCACGGCGATCGAATCTTGACTGGCTTGTCGTTCACCTTCGCCACCGTCCCAGTCTGCCGCCCCCAGACCGTTTCGCGTCGGCGGGGAAACGGACTGGGCCTGGTCCAAGTCCACCTGCGCAGGGTCAGAGCTGTCTCGGGTCGGTTAGTGGAACACGGCACACGGGGCATAAGGTTCGGAACTTGTGAAGCGCCCGTACCGCATCGTTGTTGCCAAGCCCGGCCTGGACGGCCATGATCGTGGCGCCAAGACCATCACACGCGCCCTCCGGGACCACGGCTTCGAAGTCATCTACACCGGTCTGCACCAGACGCCCGAACAGATCGCAGAAACCGTGTTGCAAGAAGATGCAGACGGCGTCGGCCTCTCGCTTCTCTCCGGCGCACATCTCACGCTCTTTCCGCGCGTGATGGAAGAGCTTCGCAATCGTGACTTGGGCGACGTGCTCGTATTCGGAGGCGGAGTCATCCCCGATGCCGACGCACGTGCGCTGCAAGAGCAGGGCGTCGCACAAATTTTTGGTCCCGGATCGTCACTAAAAGCAATTGGCGAGTGGCTCGAAACGGCCTTAGATGAGACCGAAATCTGATACGAACACCGCATTCGCCACCCAACCGCACACATGAAAGAGAGGGGACCCCACCGTGGATCTCTTTGAATATCAGGGCAAGCAATACTTCGCCCGCTATGACATTCCGGTCAGCCCTGGAGGCCCTGCAGACACCGTCGATGAGGCGGTGAAGGAAGCCGCGTCCGCTGGTTACCCTGTTGTCGTCAAGGCACAGGTGCAAGTCGGAGGCCGCGGTAAGGCCGGTGGCATCAAGTTGGCCGACAACGAAACTGAAGTGCGAGAGCACGCCGGCAATATCTTAGGCATGGACATTAAGGGCCATGTTGTGCGTCGCCTTTGGGTCGAGGCTGCATCTGATATTGACGAGGAGTACTACGTATCTTTCACCCTTGACCGCAGCGAAAAGAAGCACCTCATGATGCTGTCACGCGAAGGGGGCGTCGAAATTGAGGTCGTGGCAGAAGAGAACCCTGATGCGATCGTCAAGCTCCACATCGACCCCGTTGACGGCCTGTCCGAGGCCATCGCCCGTCAGGCTTGCATCAATGCCAAGCTCCCCGACCGGGCGATAAACGGCGCGACCGACATCCTCGTCAAGCTGTATCGATGCTACGACGAGGGTGATTGCGACCTCGCCGAAATCAACCCGTTGATTCTCAAGCCGACCGGTGAAGTGCACGCCCTTGATGCCAAGGTCACTCTCGACGGCAACGCTGAGTTCCGTCACCCCGAGTGGGACGCTTTCCGCGGTCTCACTGAGATGGACGACCGCGAGAAGATGGCAGCTGAAAGGGACCTGCAATACATCGGTCTTGACGGCACGGTTGGCATCATCGCAAACGGCGCCGGGCTTGCAATGTCGACGCTCGACGTCGTCAATCAAGTTGGCGGTTCAGCCGCGAACTTTCTCGACATCGGCGGCGGCGCCAATGCCGACGTCATGGCGGGCGCACTAGAAGTCATCAACTTCGACGAGAACGTCAAGTCGATCTTCATCAACATCTTCGGCGGTATCACCCGAGGTGAAGAAGTTGCCAAAGGCATTGTCGAGGCAATGGGTCGCGTTGACCTCAAAGCTCCGATTGTGATCCGCCTCGATGGCACCAACGCTGAGGAGGGTCGCCAGATTCTCGTCGATGCAGGCATTCCGGAAGACAAGCTCCGCTCGGAGCCGACCATGCTCGAAGCTGCTCGTGCAGCTGTCGCGCTCGCAAGCTGAGGTATTGACATGGCAATTTTTGTTGACGAAAACACAAAAGTCCTTGTGCAAGGACTCACGGGCGGACAAGGCAAATACCACGGCCTCCGCAATCGTGATTATGGCACCCAGGTTGTCGGGGGTGTCACGCCCGGCAAAGGCGGCCAGGACGTCGAGGGTATTCCGATCTTCAATTCGGTCGCCGAAGCCGTTGCGGTAACCGGTGCAAACGCGTCGTTCGCGGCCGTCCCGCCGAAATTCGCTTCTGGCGCAATCATGGAGGCGGCCGAAGCAGGAATTGGATTCGTCGTTTGTATCACCGAGGGCATTCCCGCCCAAGATGAGGCCAAGGTTTTCAACCGCCTGGTTCGTGACTTCCCCGGAACCCGTCTACTTGGCCCGAACTGCCCCGGCATCATTAGCCCTGGCAAATGCAACATCGGCATCACCGCTGGTGAGATTGCTCAAAACCCGACCGGTAGTGGCCCTAACGTTGGCATCGTGAGCCGCTCGGGCACGCTCACCTACCAGGCATTGTACGAGCTCAAGCAGCGTGGCATCGGCGTGTCGACCTGCGTGGGTATCGGTGGCGACCCGGTGCCCGGCACCAACTTCATTGACTGTCTCTCAGAGTTTCAGAACGACCCCGAGACGCATGCAATCATGATGCTCGGTGAGATTGGCGGCTCGGCTGAAGAAGAAGCAGCCGATTATATTTCGGCCAACGTCACCAAGCCGATGAGCGCATACATAGCGGGAGTAACCGCTCCGGCCGGCAAGAAAATGGGCCATGCCGGCGCCATTGTCTCTGGGAACAAGGGGACCGCTCAGGGCAAGATGGCTGCGCTCGCCACTGCTGGCGTGAGGGTCGGTCTCAATCCGACTGAAGCCGGTGAACTCATGGCGGAGATTGTCGCCACCTTCTAGTTTCCGGCGAAGGTATGTGGAAGTAACGCACACTGTGCGCAATGACCACATGCCTTCGGCATTTTTCGGATCAGGTCACGGCGCCGGCGGATGCGGGGGTGTGTCGTCAGCTGGGGGCGGCGGGGGAGGATTGGCATCGCTGCTGCTCCCGCTGAAGCTCTCCTTGATTTTGTTGATGTCGGTGAGATCTGACAGTTCGCCACCCGACGCCCGGAAGTTGAGAAAGGCTCCCGCGGCGGCGACGAGGCCGGAGATCACCGAGACGATCATGCCGAACCCTCGCCCGACGTTGCCGCCCGCAGCCTCGATGATGTCTTTGCCCTCGATTGGATTGAAAATGAAGCGGAACAACAACAGAAGAGCCGCGAGTGCAGTTGCGGCGAGAAGGATAAGAGGCCACGGTAGGCCCCTTTTGTCCATCGTCTCGGAGGCGAGCAGGAACGTAATGATTGCGCTGGCGATGAACAGAAGCCAGGGAATCGTCCCGGTAAAAAAGAAGTCAAATGCGTTGCCACCGGAGTCAGAAAAGCCGAGAACGGACACAGTGGTCCAATTGAAAAGTCCGAATACGGCGACGCCCCCACCGCCTCCAATGACCAGCCAGTCAGAGCTCTTGAAGTCACTGAAGTTCACGTCGTTCTCCTCTCGTGGCCCTGATTTGTTCAGGGTCAACCTGATGCTCAATGACCGTAGCCTTTTAAATCGGAGCAGATCTGAGTATTCCAACCAGTGTTGCGGAACGGCGAACTCCTCAGGCCTACGATCATGCCGTGCCTACCGCTCTGATCTCCGTGTACGACAAGACCGGTGTCGTCGAATTCGCTCAGTCGCTTAGCCAACTTGGGTGGTCGCTGATCTCCAGCGGGGGAACTGCTCGGGCCATTGCTGACGCCGGAATTCCAGTCACTGACGTTGCTGATGTCACCGGTGTTCCCGCAATTTTGGGTCACCGTGTTGTCACGTTGCACCCGAAGATCCACGGCGGCATTCTGGCGGACCCAACCAATGCCGAGCATGTTGCTGACATGGATGAGTACGGCATCAAGCCATTCGATCTCGTCGTCGGCAACCTTTATCCATTCGGGCAGAGCCCTAACGACTTTGAGCACGGTTCTGGCGAAGCTGTTGAGATGATCGATATCGGTGGCCCAGCAATGGTCCGCGCAGCAGCAAAAAACCATGCACACGTTGCAGTCGTCGTCGACCCCAAGAACTATCGCCCCGTCATTGACGAACTTCGCTCAGAGGGCGTCTTGAGTGAGGCCACCCGGCGTCGGCTCGCCCGTGCAGCGTTTGCGCACACTGCTGCGTACGACGCATCGATCGTCACCTGGTTCGACGACACCGATCCCGATCTTGCTAACGAGTCCCTCACGGTTGAAGAGGTTGACACCGCTGGAGCGCTGCCGGCCTCAATCCATTTGGCACTGTCGAACGCGCAGTCGTTACGTTATGGAGAGAATCCTCATCAGGAGGGTGCTCGTTATCGCCAAGCCGGTGCGACCAGCTGGTGGGATTCAATGACGCAATACGGCGGCAAGGCGTTGAGCTACCTCAACCTGTACGACACCGAGGCCGCATGGCGACTCGTTCATCGGTTCGACGACCCGGCCTGTGTCGTGGTGAAACATGCAAATCCATGTGGTGTGGCGATCGCCAATGACATCGCCACAGCGTACGTACGAGCCCATGCCTGCGACCCGATCAGCGCTTTTGGTGGCATCGTCGCTGTCAACCGCACGGTCACCAACGAGATGGCTGTCGCGCTTGGTGACGTGTTCACTGAAGTTGTGGTCGCTCCAGGTTTCGACACCGACGCCCTAGTCACGCTTTCGGCGAAGAAGAACCTCCGGGTTATCGCTGCCAATGCGCCTTCTCCGTTGCCGTTCGATGTCCGCCCCATTGACGGCGGCCTGCTCGTGCAGCAGCCTGACCCGGTCGACATGCGGTCTGACGCGTGGCGTGTGGTCACATCAGTGCAGCCGACCGAGGGGCAGTGGGCAGATATGGAGTTCGCCTGGATTGTGTGCGCTTCGGTCGCCAGCAACGCAATCGTCTACACGAAGGACCAGCAGGCTTTCGGGATTGGTGCCGGACAGCAGAATCGTCTCGACTCTGCACGAATTGCCGCGCGGCGAGCCGAAGGGCGCGCATCGGGTGGCGCGTGCGCGAGTGATGCCTTCTTTCCTTTTCGTGACGGACTTGATGCAACGGCTGAAGCCGGTGTGTCGTGCATCATCCAACCTGGTGGATCGATGCGTGACGACGAGGTCATCGCTGCTGCTGATGAGCGTGGCCTCGCCATGGTCTTCACCGGTCAGCGCCACTTCCGCCATTGATCTCGTAATCAACGTTAAGGGGCAAGAGTTTTAGTGCCATCCCCTGCGCTCTTTCAGTGCGACCCTAAAAGTTCTCAAAGAATCTCGAATTTTTAACTGCGGTAGCGGCTCGGACCGGCACAGTCCGCGATGTGATCAGTCACTCGGAACAACCTCTCAATCGACCAAATCTGGGTCAACTGAAACCCGAATGAGAAACTGATCCGGACTACCCTGCCCTGGATGGATAAGATTCTGAACCTAAAGTTCTGGTACTGGCTTGGCACAATCGCAACTGCGGTTGGCGGAGGACTCGTTATGGGATTCTTCGCCGAAACCAGTGCCGGAGCGGCCTGGGGAAAACCGGCACCGGAAATCGCCATCACTTACGAGCGTTTGAATGGATACAAGATTCTGGGGATTGCCGGAATCATGATCGCGATTGGCCTCATCGCAAAGGGGCGAGATTTCGCAAAGCTCGCCGCATCTGTTGGCGGCGTCATGCTGCTCGTATTCGTCGGCCACGCCTTTTATGGCGACGCACGGGGTTACGTCTCATCATGGGCCGAATATCTTCCCCAACTGATCATCTCCCTACTGATCTTGGTCAGCGCCACCCGGGAATTACGGCAGCAACCCTCCGATAAGTGACGCCCCAGCGTCACCGAACCCGGAAGTAGGTCGAGCGATATGGGATGGCTCGATAGCAGCTCCAATTAGCGGGTCCGTAGTTGCCAGCAGCGTCGAGGTTGCTCACGACGAAACCTGAGCACGGAAGTCGTTGCCCTGAGGACGGTGGCCCCTGCGGTAGCGTCGTGCTATGGGCAGCGGGACTCTGGGTGCTCGCCTCCGGACCTGGCGACTGCGACTCGGGCTCTCACGCGAATCAAACCCCGTGTGCGGACCGAGCAACGAAGACATCGCCCGTGAGCAGTCCTTCGCGCAAGCGCGACTCAGGAATGAGCACGGAAGTTTTTGCTTTGAGGACGGTGGCGTCGAATAGGCAGGAGACACTCCGCAGCAGATGCCGTGACAGGTGCCGTGGTAGATGTTTGTGCAGTTCTCGCGGACTTCTTTCGTAAATTTCGTAACCCCGTAACCCCGTAACCCCGTAACCCCGTAGCCCCACCCGGTAGTACCACCAGGGAGGGGGGTCGCACCCCCCCTACTTGCTCACTTCAGGTGTTCCGCATCGCGGAACAAGGCCCGCTTGGTGGGAAGTTTCTGTCGCGGCACCAACTCGATCATTCGGGTGCATACGTTCCAGATATGGCGCGGATCTCAAGCAAGTTGGCGGCGGGCCGAACACTGTCCTTCGAGTTCTTTCCGCCCAACGCAGAGGGCGCGCAGTTGACGCTTGGTCGAACAATTACCGAACTCGCACCGCTCGAGCCGGACTTTGTCAGCATCACCTATGGCGCAGGTGGTTCAGACCGACACCGCACCGGTTATGTCGTCGAATGGATCTGTCGTGAAACCGATGTCGCATCTCACGTGCGTTGGACATACCCGAGCCGACGTTGCCGGGCTGCTCGTCGGCTACCGCCGGGTAGGTGTCGAGAATATTCTCGCGCTTGGTGGGGACCTGCCTATTGATGGCAGTGCCCCGGCTGGGGACTACTCGTACGCACTGGACTTGATCCACGACGTTGCAGCCACCGGCTGCTTCTCGATCGTGGTCGCCGCGCACCCTGAGGTGCATCCCCGCTCAGTGAGCCGTCAGGCTGACCGCCGACATCTTGCCGAGAAGCTTCGACTCGCCGACTTTGCCATCACGCAATTCTTCTTTGATCCTGAGCACTACGTGCGCCTTGTCGACGAGCTTGCAGCGCTCGGTGTTTACAAGCCGATCGTTCCGGGCATCATGCCTGTGACCAGCTTGGATCAAATCACCCGCATGGTGAAGATGAGCGGCACAGAAATACCTGGCTGGTTTATCGATCGGTTAAGCGGGGCCCACGATGCGGTCGATGCAAAGCACATCGGTATCGAACTTGCCTCAGAGCTCTGCCGGGACCTCATCGAAGCCGGCGCACCTGGCCTGCACTTGCACATGCTCAACCGATCCGAGATCGCAAAAGACATCAGGGTGAACCTGGGATCGGTGCTCGTCTGAGCGATACTGGACGCCGATGTCCGCCGTTTCCCACTCCACCCCTGAGTCGTCTGTAGGTCGCGGTACCGGCGGCATCGATGCTGCCAACATCAGCAAGGTGCCGTACCTTCCCGGCCTCGATGGCATGCGAGCGTTCGCCGTGGTCGCAGTGATGCTCTACCACGCGAACAGCTCCTGGCTGAAGGGTGGGTTCATTGGCGTCGAGGTGTTCTTCGTGATCTCGGGCTACCTCATCACATTGCTCCTCATCTCTGAGCACGAAAAGTTGGGCCTAGTCGACATGAAGAGTTTCTGGATCCGTCGTTTTCGACGGCTCCTTCCGGCGCTCTTCGTAATGATGACGCTGCTGTCGGTCTGGACAGCGCTTTTCGAACGTGAAGCGCTCGGCCAACTGCGAGGCGACATCCTCGCCGGAATCTTCTATATCAGCAACTGGTACCAGATCTTCATTGGCGCCGGGTACAGCGCCAGCAACGATTTCGCACCCTTGCGTCATCTGTGGAGCTTGGCTGTCGAAGAGCAGTTCTATCTCGTCTGGCCCATAGTGATGGTGGCACTGCTTCGCAAGGGCAGTCGCAAGATCGCCGAGCTCGCCGTCTACCTGTTCGGCGCTGCGCTGGTGATCACCATCGTCGTCGCACTGCTGTACTACCCGGGGCCTATCAACGCGAACCCGGAAAATTCGCCGAACGCCTACTGGGAGATCGGCGGCCGTTTCATTTCAAAGGCTGACGCGTTGTACCTCTCGAGTATTTCCCGGTCGAGTGGCCTGCTGCTCGGCGCTGCGATGGCCATGGTATGGCGTCCCGTTGCGGTGATGCGTGGCCCGCTGCGCGACAAGGGCCGGGCGCTCGACGGGCTGGCTGTTGTCGGTTTCGCGATCCTCGCGGCGATGTGTTGGAAAGTCGGATTCATCAACAGCGATGGTGACAACAGCGCCGATCCGTGGCTGTTCCGCGGGGGCTTCTTCGTCGCCAGCATCGCCACGCTGATGATTATCGCTGCCGTCACCCATCGAGGGTCGTTCACTTCGAGGGCACTCAGCGGCGCCACGCTGCTGTGGATTGGTACACGCTCGTATGGTCTGTACCTCTACCACTGGCCGATTTACCAGATCGTCCGAAACACGGCGGGCACGAAGCTGCAATTCCACGAATGGGTGTTGTGCATGGTTGCCACGGCGATCATCACCGAGATCTCCTACCGCTATATCGAGACACCGATCCGTAAGGGCCGCCTCAGCGAGTGGTGGCGTAACCGAGGCCAGCGCAGTCGACGCAATGAGCACAGCCGTGCTGTACTCATTGGGGCATTTGTCGGGACTGCGCTCGCAGTCTTTGCCGGGTATGGCCTTGCCACAGCAGAGTTGAAACAGAACGAAGTGGCGCAAAGCCTTGAGCAAAACGCAGAAGCAACCTGCAGCGTTATCGAGGGCAATTGCGGTGATAAAGCCGATAGCACGCCGGTTTCGGGCGACGCAGAGAGCGGGAGTGCCGACGGGGGCGAGATATCCGTGACGACAATCGATCTTGGCGCCGAGGACGCACAGATTGTCGATTCAGCCACGACCACCGAGATTTTTGAGGGTCCAAGCAAACTCGCGATCGGCGATTCGGTCATGCTCGGCGCAGCAGAGGAGTTGCAGGCGGCCGGCTTCGCCGTTGATGCCGCAGAGAGCCGCGCATTTGTGCGAGGCGTCGACATCTTGCAATCGCTCGCTGACAACGGCCAGCTCCCAGAAGAGTTGGTCGTCCACCTCGGCACGAACGGCCCAATCGACGAAATCGAAATGACGCAGCTGCTCGACCTCGCAGCTACCGTGCCCAAGGTCGTGCTCGTGCAGAACGATGTGCCGCGGGACTACGAAGCGTCGAACAATACCCTCATGGTCAATGAGGCAAGCGGCCGCTCTAACGTTGAAGTGTTGTACTGGGATGGTCTTGCGGCGCAGTGTCCGGGGGATTGCATCTATCAGGACGGATACCACCTGAAGACGCCCGGAGCGGAGTACTACACGGCACTGATAACCACAGTGCTCGGCGACGCCGCACTCTTCTCCTAGCAGCCACGGACTGGCGGTAGCCGACGTAGTGGGTAAGGCTCACTGAACTTTGAACTAAGCGTGACCTCATTTGACGATGTCAAACGGCGATACTGGAGTGCTGATGGTTGTGTCTGATCCACCGACGACCCGGCCGCCACGGTCCGGTTGGCGAACGGATCGAACTGGCCTAAACGATCATTCGGGTGGTTTCGTTCGAGAACACATTAGTCGAGTGCCGTATCTGCCTGGGCTTGACGGCATGCGAGCTCTAGCTGTTGTTGCGGTGATGATCTACCACGCAAACAGCTCGTGGCTTCCTGGTGGTTTCCTCGGCGTTGAGATGTTCTTCGTGATTTCGGGCTATCTGATCACGTTGCTGCTGATCGCCGAACGAGAACGTGACTACGGCATCTCACTGATCGACTTCTGGGTTCGCCGTGCTCGTCGACTGCTCCCAGCGGTCTTCGTGCTGATGACGCTCCTGACAATTTGGACCGCATTGTTTGAGCGTGATGCGCTGGGACAGCTTCGCGGTGATGTGATTGCAGGTTTGTTCTACGTATCCAACTGGTACCAGATCTGGGTTGGACTCGGATACACCGCTGTCGGTGATTTCGCACCGCTGCGGCACTTGTGGAGCCTCGCCGTCGAAGAACAGTTCTATTTGATTTGGCCCCTGATAATGGTCGCGTTCCTCGGGCGGTCTGGCACTCGCCGCATCGCCAACTTCAGCCGATGGTTGTTTGCTGCCGCGATCCTGGTCACCATCGGTGTGGCCCTGTTATACCGACCCGGCCCGATCGGCGAACCGAGCCAGACTCCCGAGGCCTACTGGTTCATCGGCGATCGACCGATTGCAAAACTCGACACGCTTTATCTCAGCACGGTGACGCGCGCAGGTGGCCTCATGCTCGGCTCAGCGTTTGCAATGATTTGGCGCCCATATGCCGTTGTACGGGGTCCGTTGCGCAGAAAGGGTCGGGCCTTCGACGTGCTGGCCCTCGTTGGATTCTTGGGTCTTTGCTGGATGGCCTGGAGCATTTATCTCATCGATCCGGCGGGGCCGGATGCTCGGCTCTTCAAGGGCGGCCTCTTTGTCACCGGGCTCCTAACGCTGTTCATCATTGCCGCCGTAACGCACCGGGGTTCGATCGCAAACCGAGTGCTTGGTGGCAGGGTGCTGAACTGGATTGGAACACGTTCGTACGGGCTTTACCTATATCACTGGCCGATCTATCAGATCATCCGCAATGTCGAAGGGAACTTTCTGCGTCCGCGCGAATTTCTGCTCGCCATGATCCCAACCGTGCTGCTAACCGAGGCGTCATACCGTTTGATCGAGACACCGATCCGAAAGGGCGAGCTCGGCGTCACGGTCAGGCGTCTTCGGGGTGGCTCGGGTAACCGTCCGAGAGGACTCATAATTGGCGGCGTCGCTGTGGCGTGCGTGCTGTCTCTCTTCGCCGGTGTGACGCTCGCCAAAGCCGAACTCAAACAGAACGACATTGCCGAGTCGCTCGATGACGGTGAAGACTTCACCACGAATCTTGCTGCGACAGCCGACGACTCGCCGACGGCAACGCTGCCACCGACCATTCCACCGTCACCGACGCCCGTGCCCTCGCCGACTGCAGCGCCGACCACGACCATCACCTCAACGTCGACAGCGCCGACTTCGATCACGACGGTGCCTCCGGTTGTCTCAACTGCAGCACCCACCACGGTTTCGGGATCCATCGTGCCGCTGGCTCCGATCACGCAGTTAGGGGTGGTGACTGATTTGACAGGCATCCAACCACTGACGATCCCTGCGATGGACATCGGACTCCCACTGGTTGCGCTCGGCGACTCGGTCATGCTCGGAGCGGCTGAGGAACTGCAAGCCGCAGGTTTCGCCGTTGATGCCGTGAAGAGCCGTCAGATGGTGACGTTCCTCCCCGATATGCAGGCAATACGTGACGCAGGTTCGTTTGGGCCGGTTGTTGTTGTCCATTTGGGAACCAACGGTCCGTTCAGCCAGACAACACTTGACCAAATGATGGGTCTCGTCGCCGAGGTGCCGAGAGTACTCGTCCTCACCGGCAAGGGCGATCGTGACTGGATCGGCGGTAACAATGCGAAAATCCGTGGGCTGGCAGCGCTGTACCCTGGGGTGACTGTGATCGACTGGGAAGTGCTGTCGGAAGACTGCACGGGCAACTGCTTTTACGACGATGGCATTCATCTCACGCAATCCGGCCAGACGTTTTATGCCGATGTGATCAAGCACGTGCTCGGTCTGGCCTGACCAACAGCTTGGCCCGGCGAGGCTTGCGGCGTAGCCTCAGCGTCATGTCCACTCCAGTTCGTGTTGCCGTTACCGGAGCTGCAGGCCAGATCGGCTACAGCCTCCTCTTCCGTATTGCATCGGGCACCATGCTCGGCTCTGATACTCCCATTGCGTTGCAGTTGCTTGAGATCACGCCGGCCCTCGGTGCGCTCGAAGGTGTCAAGATGGAGCTCGACGACGGCGCCTTCCCGCTGCTCGATTCGATCACCTGCACCGACGATGCGGACGTGGCATTCGGCGACGCCGACGTCGCGATTCTTGTTGGTTCGATGCCGCGCAAGGCGGGCATGGAGCGCGCCGACCTGCTCTCGGCAAATGGTGGCATTTTCAAGCCGCAGGGCGAGGCGCTGAGCCGCTCTGCCAGGAAGGACGTGAAGGTACTCGTCGTCGGTAACCCGGCCAACACCAACGCCGTGATCGCAATGAACAACGCCCCTGACCTTGACCCCGGCAGATTTACAGCGATGACCCGTCTTGACCACAACCGTGCGATCAGCCAGCTCGCGACTCGGCTCGATGCGTCGGTGAATGACATCAGGAAGATGACGATCTGGGGGAATCACTCCACAACTCAATACCCCGATCTGTTCCACTGTGAAGTCAACGGCCAGAACGCGCACGACGCAGTTGGCGATCACGATTGGTACGCCAATGAGTACATTCCGAAGGTCGCCAAGCGTGGCGCTGCGATCATTGAGGCACGCGGGTCATCGTCGGCGGCCTCGGCGGCCTCGGCAGCGGTCGACCACATTCGGGACTGGACTCTCGGCACGCCTGAGGGAGATTGGGTATCCATGTCGGTTCCGAGCGACGGCAGCTACGGCGTGCCCGTAGGAATCATTAGCTCGTTTCCGTGTGTCTGCAAGGACGGCAGATACGAGATTGTGCAGGGCCTCGACATCGACGACTTCAGCCGCGCCAAGATCGACGCCACCGCTGGCGAGCTCGTTGAAGAGCGCGATGCGGTCAAGGAACTCGGTCTAATCTGATGAGCCGTAAGTGTTGATGGCGATGATCAGCCGGGGTGCGTCCAAGCGTTGATTGTCAGACCGTTGCGGACCGAGGGGCGCCGAGGTGCTCTTTGGTCAGTTCGGGAGAACGCCGTCGCACGATCAAGACAGTGATCCAGGAGCCGAGGCACAGCAGAGATATACCAATCGAGAACGGCGTCGTGGAATCGCTGACGAAAGCGCTGACGATCGTGCCCAGCACGGCGCCGCCCGCCATCCGGATCGCTCCGCCGTAGGCCGACGCCGTTCCGGCAAGATGGCCGACGGGGCCGAGCGCGGCGGTGTTCAGGTTTGGCATCAGGAACATGAACGAAGACAGCGTGAGGGCGAGTACTGGCATGTAAACCCAGATACTTGGTCGTCCTCCGGCGAAGATCGAGATAGCGCACAGCAGCATCGTTGTCGGTATCAGCATTGAGTAAACCATGTTCACGAGCCGGTGGACGCCGACGCGGACGACAATTCGGCCGTTGAGCACTGCGCACGCGGCGAAGAGTAATGCCACAAGTCCGAAGATAAGGGGGAACTGATCCTCTCGATCGAACACCTCGCTGATGATCAGCTCGCTGCTCGCCAGGTAAGCGGTGAACACCCCTTGCAAGAAGATTGTGGCGTTGGTGTACCCGGAGGTGACCGGGGTGCGCGCTACTTCGACGTAGCCGTCGGCTGTGGCGCGGAGCTCTAGAGGGCGTCGGTTGCCTGGATCGAGCGATTCACGCATCCGTAAGCTCCAGAGTCCGATCGCAAGGGCGAAGACAGCGCAGAACCAGAAAATGGAGCGCCAGGGGAAAATGGCAATGAGGCCGGCGCCGATGCTGGGAGCGAGGATTGGCACGAGCATGAAGACAGCCATCACCTGTGACATCGCCCTTGCCATCTGGCTGCCCTCGAAGCGGTCGCGAATGATCGCCGTTGCGACCACTCGTGCGCCTGCCGCTCCGAGTCCCCAGACAAAGCGGCTGAGAAGGAGAAGCTCAAAGGTAGGCGCCAACGCCGATCCGGCAGCACCAATGACGTAGATGATGCTGCCTGCATAAAGGACCGGTTTGCGTCCAAAGCGATCTGCGATCGGCCCCCATACGAGCTGAGCGATGGCGAGTCCCATGAAGAAGACGGTGATGACTTGACCAGCACGCGGTGACGAATCGCCAAGGTCAAATGCCCTGCGGATTTCGTCAAAGGCCGGCAGCATCGTGTCGATGCCGAGCGCCATCAGCGCCATAATTGCCGACATCAAGGTCAGCAGCTCTCGCTGATCCATCCGGTACTGCGGCATCGCCGGAACGGCAGCGTCAGCTTCGGAAGCGAGATCGGTCACGTTCGAACGCTAACGAGCAGGGATGAGCGCTCCCTGGTTGAGCGACGGGCGTCACGCTGAACCGGATCGCCTTGAAGGGCGGCCACATCGTGAGGATTCGCTGATGTTTCCTAACTGACAGCGACGTGGCAGCCAATCTGCATCATTCGGTCGACCCCCGCCTTCAGATCCTCGTCGCTGATTCGAACGGTACTGCCATCGTCGCCAAGAATGTCGCTGACGGTCATGATGGCGAGCGCCTCGATCCCTTTCACTGCGGCAATCGTGTACATCATCGCCGCTTCCATCTCGACACCGAGGTGGCCAAGGCGCTTCCATCGACCGAACGTGTCAGGGTCGGGATCGTAGAAAATGCCGGAGGTGACAATCGCACCTGTGTGCACCGTGCCCGCGCCTGACTCTCGGCTCAGCTGTGCGGCGGTCTCAGCGAGGGTAAACGTTGCGCTTGGTGCGTAACCCGACATCTGGGCATAACGAAGTGGAGTGCTGTCGTCGGCCGACGCGCTTATGCCGATCACGGTGTCGCCCATATTCATACCGACTTGCAGACCTCCGCAGGTACCCACGCGGACCAGACGCTTCGCTCCCAACATGATGAGTTCTTCGAAGATTATTCCAGCACTCGGTGAGCCCATGCCTGTGGACTGGACGCTGATCGGCTCGCCGTTGAACGTACCGGTGAAGCCCAGCATCCCGCGTTCGGCATTGACCTGGCGGAAGTCCGAATCAAAGAATGTCTCAGCGATGTACTGGGCGCGCACCGGGTCACCGGGGCACAGCACGTTCGGTGCATAGTCGGATTCGTCAGCACGCAAATGGATCGGCATGAGAGCAGGATACGCAGGCCTACTTGAGGAATTTGCTCGTGGTGTTGTCAGCGAGAATTCTGCCGTCGGTCTGACGACGCCGAGTATCTAGGTGGGGGGTGCACCCTGCCCGTAACCGGGTCTGGCGGTCTACCGCTCTACGGGGCTACGAGGGCACGAAAGAAACGAAAGAAACGAAAGAAACGAAAGAAGTCTGTGGCGATTACACAGAACATCTGCCACGGAGCTTTTCTGTGAGCCTGTGAGGCTGCATCGGGTAAACTGGTGTTACCAAAACGCAGGGGCCACCGTCCTCAGAGCAACAATTTCTGTGCTCAGGTTTCGTCGTGAGCAGCGTCGACGCTGCTGACAACTGCGGCCTTGCTCTTAGGAGTTGCTATCGAGAAGCAACGCTAGGAACGCAACGACGCATAGGACTGTCTTTACCTTGCCACTCACTAGTTGCCGCATCCTTGAGCCTGAGCTTCTGCGATAGCTCGCTCGGCTTCGTACTTGTAACCCTGCCCGATGTAACCAGGCTCCAAGAGAGGAAGCAGTGTGTCCTATGTGAATCGGACTGTCTCGCCATCATTGAGTAGATCGCAAGCCACCACCGCAGCAGGCGTCAGGTCGTTGTCGTCGTTGCTGTCGTTCCAATAGCTGCAGCCCACAACACCAGCAGCAATGACAAGGCCGACGGCAGCAACGATGCGCTGGTTTCGGCTTGGAAGCTGGCGGCGTATCCGCGACGGGCACTCACCTCGGCCGTCCCGTTAGCAAACTACTCGTAGGTGGTCTTTTCCTTGACGGCAGCGAATACGGCATCGAGTGCACCGAACACCGCTTGGTTGTCGAGCAGTTTCTGCTGGTCACCCCAGAGCCGAATGTGGCCGTTGATGAACGCATCCTGCGCGTTCATCTCACCTGTTGCCACTGCAACTGCGGTATCCCAGGCTTGCTCCATTTTGACGTCCTCGGGATCGGCGACCCCTGCGCCAAACGAAGCTTCACCATCGCCCACCTGAATGTGATAGGTGACGTCGCCTTCGGGACCGTTGGAAACTACCTGAGTGACGCCAATCTTGTGCGAGGTTGCAACTTCGCTCATGTGGTCGCTCGCTGCAACCTGCGCAGTGAGCTCGTTGATCCAGTCGAGACTGAGGTATCGGTACACCCCCGTAGTCTGCCTGATCGTGAGCCCGATATCCGACGACCATGATCATGGCGTTGACAGCGAAGAGTTTGACGATGGTTGGCACCCATCAGCCGATGTCGAAGAGTGGGTATTTGCGGCGTGGACCGATGACGGCACGTTGGGAGTGATCTCAGGCCACCGTCTCACGGGACGCAACGCTTGGTATTGGGCGGCCCTGGCTCGGCACGGACGCCCGCTGTTGCACATCACCGACTTTGACGTACCGGTGCGAGTTGCCGACCCGTTCATTGTTAAAGGCGAGGCGATGTGGGCCGAGCACACTCGCGAGGTGCCGATGGAGCAGTGGACCATCGGCAATGAAACGTACGCCGCCTCACTCGATGACCCTGAGGAGGCACTCGGTCGCGGGTACGGCGATCCAACGCCGATCGCCTTTGACCTCGAGTGGTACGCCACGGGAGCGCCTGTGGCTCTCGAGCCTGCGCCTGACATGAGTACCGGATATCAGCAGCGGGGTGTGGTTCATGGAGCGATCGAAATCCTGGGGGAACCTAAGACGGAACTTTCCGAGGTGCCTGCGCGACGGTGGCATCGTTGGGCTAGTGGTTCTCGACCGGATGGGTCTTCGGTAGGTCTCGGGCCGTTGCCACTTTCGGAAGTGGTGGCGCACGCTGGGGTGCGTGCTCCGTTCCGGTTCCCCGGTGGGAACACCAGCGACCTCGTGTTGACATCGACAGGGTGGTGCTACCGATCTTCCCGCTCGTCCGCTCCGCCGCAGTGAGCGGCGACTGGATGCCCTGGTCGTTGCAGCCGATCAACGATGTGCCGCGACCATTGTCAGTTCCCATGCCACACTCGCAAGCCTGATCTACGGCAGGCTGGGGGCGATTTCTCTGGTGCTAACTCAACGAACGAACGAATGACACAATGACTTTCAACACCGACATTCTTGACGACTTCACCCACGGCGGGCTGGGTAGCGCGAAGCAGCCGGCGTACCCGGACGTGGTCGTCGAGATGGGCATGGTCGTCGAAGATCGGTCAAGCCACTTCACTGGCGACATCGCTCGCTGGAACGCAGAGGGAGTCACTTTGCGTGATGCCAATCACTATCTCCGTCACTTCAGCTGGAAGCCCGGCGGCTTTCTAATCTTTGGCAAGCCGGTCACCCTCGTTCGTCCGACACAGGTGAAGTCTGCAACGCAGCGGGTCACGGCTTCAGGCTCAGTCGCAGGCGACGGCCGAGCACGTGTCGCTCGTGCGAGCCGCATCTGGGTGGAGGGCAAGCACGATGCTGAACTGCTCGAACATGTGTGGGGTGACGACCTCCGTGATCTTGGGATCGTCATCGAACCGCTTCACGGCGCTGATGACCTGTCAGCGATGGTCGCTGACTTTCGGCCTGGTACCCAACGCAAGCTTGGCGTACTCCTCGATCACCTTGTCCCTGGTTCGAAGGAGACACGAATTGCCCAAACCGTGCGCGACCCGAACGTCTTGATCACCGGACATCCGTTCGTCGACGTTTGGGCAGGTATCCGACCCAGGGTCATCGGCCTAAAGGCGTGGCCGGAGATCCCATATGACCCTGACGTCACGTGGAAAGAAGGGCTTTGCGCTGCGCTCGGAGCACCGTTTGAGGGGTTTTGGCCGCGGCTCCGCAATCAGGTCAACACGTTTGCCGATCTCACAACCGAACTCGTCGGTGCTGTCGAACAACTCATCGACTTTGTCGCCGACGTCCCAGAGGACTGAGCGCAAAGATCGGCTTTGTTTGCGGCCTCGACAGCCGCTGCGCCTGGATCGTTACCGTCTGAGTCAACGCCTCCGATTACCTAGTAGATTCTCGCTGAAAAAGCCGAAGGGCGGGCCCGCAGGCCCGCCCTCACGTTAAGTTTTGAAGCGTTTATCAGACGAAAGCGCTGGCAAAGACCAGGCTAACGATTGTCATAACCTTCAAAAGGATGTTCATCGACGGACCCGACGTGTCCTTGAACGGGTCGCCGACAGTGTCGCCGACAACGGCAGCCTTATGGGCGTCAGAACCCTTGCCGCCGTGAGCCCCAGCTTCGATGTACTTCTTAGCGTTGTCCCAGGCTCCGCCAGCATTGGCCATAAAAATAGCCAAGGCAAAACCAGTCACGAGCGCCCCAGCAAGCAACCCGCCGAGCGCATCTACGCTGATAAATCCAACGACGAGCGGCACGACCACGGCGAGGGCGCCCG
The DNA here is from genome assembly GCA_938091165.1 of uncultured Ilumatobacter sp. Lineage (GTDB taxonomy): Bacteria > Actinomycetota > Acidimicrobiia > Acidimicrobiales > Ilumatobacteraceae > Ilumatobacter_A. Next base: position 63,681 of record CALKNK010000001.1, read on the forward strand.
GAAGGATCATTTCCTTAAGCGAAGCTTCGGTCGAGATCGCCACACAACGGGCCGAGTCGGGAATGACGCCCGGCTCGCCTTCGCGTAGGCCGGGAATTTCTCGGAATTGACGACGTACTTCTTCGATCATCTTTGCTGCGGCACGGCCGACGGCGTCGATCGTAAGAGCGGCAAATAGGAACGGCAATGCTGCGCCAATGAAGAGTCCAGCGAAAACCTCAACCTCGCCGATGTCGAGGTTGAGTTCAGTCGAACCACCCGAGGCCGTCTTGATAGCGAACTCGAAGCTCTTAAAAAGAGCGAGGGCGGTGAGCGCTGCGGAACCGACAGCAAAGCCCTTGGCAACGGCAGCAGTGGTGTTGCCGAGCGAGTCGAGCGCATCGGTGACTTCACGCACAGACGGATCCAGTTCGGCCATCTCGGCGATACCGCCGGCATTGTCTGCGATTGGGCCGTATGCGTCGACCGAGACAACGATGCCGGTGGTCGCAAGCATGCCGATGGCGGCAACAGCGACGCCGTAGAGGCCTCCATACTGACCGTCAAATGCTTGCTGCCCGCCCCAGTAAGCGATACCGATACCGGCCAGGATCAAAGCGACCGAGGCAGCGACGGACTGCATGCCGATGCTGATGCCCTTAAGAATGGTGGTCGCCGGTCCGGTTTCGGTTTGCTGACTGATTTCCTTGACTGGCTTATAGTGATCCGAGGTGTAGTACTCGGCGGTCTTGCCGAGCGCCCAACCGATAACCAAGCCGCCAATGACGGAGACGGCGACGCCCCAGGGGTTGTCGGAGATGTCGCCAAAGATCCAGTAGGCACCGGCGAACACACCCACAGTGGTGATCGCCATGGCCACATTCGTGCCGAGATGCAGCGCCTTACTGAGGGACTTGGAGTCCGTTGATGTGCCGCCCTTAATGAGGAACGAACCGATGATCGAAGCAATCATGCCGATTAACGCAACGAAAATCGGGAACACGAAGAATTCGATAATTCCGAGTCCGCCGGCTTGATCCGCAGTGATCGCCTCAAGAGGGCCCCCGGCGCTGGCGCTGATAGCGCTTCTCAGGGGTCCTTGGCTATCTTCGGCCATGATCGCACCAGCGAATGCAACGAGTGAGACGGGAGCGATGATCGAGCCGGCGTACGACTCGAACAGGTCGGCGCCCATGCCGGCAACGTCGCCTACGTTGTCGCCTACGTTGTCGGCGATGGTGGCCGGATTGCGAGGATCATCTTCAGGGATGCCAGCTTCGACCTTTCCGACAAGGTCAGCGCCGACGTCAGCAGCCTTAGTGAAGATGCCGCCACCGACGCGGGAGAACAAGGCGATGGTTGACGCACCGAGACCGAAGGCTGTCACGATTTCGAAGGCGTCGTCGACTTCCAGAATGGTAACGAACAGAACGTAGGTGCCCATGAGGCCGAGCAGCGCGAGACCGGCAACCGAGAAGCCCATCACGGCGCCCCCGCGGAACGCGACAGGAAGTGCCTTTCCTGGGCCTTGCTTGGCAGCCTCGGTGGTGCGAGCGTTGGCCATCGTGGCCACAGTCATACCTGCATAGCCAGCAGCGGATGACAGAATTGCACCGAGCAGATACGTGACTGCAGCGAGCGGCGCAATTAGAGCCGCCAACAAAATGGCCATGGCGACAGCAAAGATGCTGACCCACTTGTACTCGGCCTGGAGGAACGCCTTGGCGCCCTTCTGGATCTCTGTCATCAAGAAGACCATGCGCTCGTTTCCGGGCGACTCCTTCTCGACAGACTTATAAAAGAAGAACGCAAGACCGAGGGCCGCGAGAGCCGAAAGTGCTGCGAGATATGGAATGGATCCCACGGGGTAGTGCCTCCTGGGGCAATATGGATGATGAGCGAGGCTCGCGGTGACTGCGAGCGTCTGACCATGATGGCCGCTGCGCAAGGCTAAATCCCAACTTATCACTTTCCACAGGCTTCGACAGTCAGCGTCTATCAAGATGACGTTGCCCTTCGTCGGTCGTGGGCACCATGAACTTTCGCGAGGCGCCCCGGGTGGTACGGAGCTGGTGTGTGACGAGACCCACACGATTTTGGTGATGGTGGAATGGGCCCACGACGATGCGTGGCGAGTACCGTGGTATTCATGTCACAAACGTTGAGCCGTGGCCCGGTTTCGGGCACTGCCGTCAAGCCAAACGCCGCAAAGAGAAAACCGTTCCTCCTTGACCTCTACGGCACAGCAGTCGGCAAGAAGTATGTGATGGCCATTACGGGTCTGATTGGCATCGGCTTTGTGCTCACGCACATGATTGGCAACCTCAAGATGTACCTCGGTGTCATCACCGAGGGCGACGAGCGGGTGTATGACATCGACATTTACGGCGAGTTCTTGCGGGAACTGCTCGTCCCGATCCTGCCTCGCACATACTTGCTGTGGGGCTTGCGCCTTGTTTTGATCGGAGCGCTAGTTCTGCATCTCCACGCTGCGTGGTCGTTGACCCAACTCAACCGTAAGGCCCGCTCAGTCAAGTACCAGTCGACTCGCGATTACCAGATCGCCAGTTTCGCCAGTCGTTCAATGCGCTGGACCGGCATCACCGTGCTTGCCTTTCTTGCTTGGCACCTCGCTGATCTCACTTGGGGATGGGTCAATCCCGACTTCGTTCGCGGCGCTGCGTATCGCAACATCGACGCATCGTTGAGTCGTATCCCCGTCGCCCTGCTGTACATCGTGGCAAACATTGCGTTGGGCATCCACCTTTTCCACGGCACCTGGTCACTCTTTCAGAGCCTTGGGGCCAATAATCCCCGATTCAATTCGTGGCGCAAGGGCCTTGCCGCAGGCGTTGCCACACTAATCGTCGCAGGGAACGTTTCGTTCCCTATCGCCGTTCTTGCTGGCATCGTTGAGTACGACCCCGACGCTGTCACCCATTCCGTCGAAGCCGAGGAGACAGGCCAATGAACATCAACCTTGATTCCAAGATCCCCGAAGGCCCAATGGCCGACAAGTGGAGCAACTACGTTGCTGGCCAGAAACTGGTCAACCCATCTAATAAGCGCAAGTTCAAGATCATCGTGGTCGGCACCGGCCTCGCCGGTGCCTCAGCTGCAGCGACTCTCGGCGAACTCGGTTACCAGGTCGAGGCGTTCACCTTCCACGACTCGCCCCGTCGAGCCCACTCAATAGCAGCGCAGGGTGGCATTAACGCCGCCAAGAACTACCAAGGCGACGGTGACAGCGTTCACCGTCTGTTCTACGACACGGTCAAGGGCGGTGACTTTCGGGCCCGCGAAGCAAACGTGCACCGCCTCGCAGAAGTGTCGGTCAACATCATCGACCAGATGGTCGCCCAGGGCGTGCCCTTCGCACGCGAATACGGCGGCTTACTCGACAACCGCAGCTTCGGCGGCGCCCAAGTAAGCCGCACCTTCTACGCTCGAGGCCAAACCGGCCAGCAACTACTGATTGGGGCCTACCAGCAGCTGGCACGCCAGATCGGTCTCGGCAACGTCAAACTCTGGAATCGGACAGAGCTCGTCGACGTTGTCAACGTTGACGGTCGCTGCGCCGGCATCGTCACCCGCGATTTGATTAACGGTAAGCTCAGCTCGCACTCGGCGCACGCCGTCGTACTTGCCACTGGCGGCTACGGCAATGCCTTCTACTTGTCGACCAACGCAATGGCATGCAACGTGACGGCGGCCTGGCGAGCTCATCGGCGCGGCGCAGCCTTTGCCAACCCGAGCTACACCCAGATTCATCCGACCTGCATCCCACAAGCCGATGACTTCCAGTCGAAGCTCACCCTCATGTCGGAGTCGCTCCGCAACGACGGCCGTATCTGGGTGCCGAAAAACCCAGACGAAGCGCGGTCAGCCGCACAAATTCCTGAAGACGAACGCGACTATTACCTCGAACGGATTTACCCGAGCTTCGGCAACCTCGCACCGCGTGACGTGTCGTCGCGAGCTGCCAAGCGTGCTGTCGATAACGGTCAAGGCGTCGGACCGCTCAAGAACGGCGTCTACCTTGACTTTGCGGAGTCGATCGAGCGTCTCGGTGCTGAAGTCATCAAGGAGCGCTACGGCAACTTGTTCGACATGTACGAACGCATTACCGGCGAGTCGCCCTACGAGACGCCGATGCGCATCTATCCGGCCAGTCACTACACGATGGGAGGACTGTGGGTCGACTACGAGTTACAGACCACGGTTCCAGGACTGTTTTGTGCGGGCGAAGCCAACTTCTCCGATCATGGTGCCAACCGCTTGGGCGCCTCGGCATTGATGCAGGGGCTGTCCGACGGCTACTTCGTGCTTCCGTACACGATTGCTCCATACCTCGCGGAACTGCTCAACAAGCCGATTCCTGACGAGACCCACGATGCGTTCAAAGCAGCTGAGGTCGAAGCACAAGCGAGGTTCCAGGGGTATCTCGACATCGGAGGCACAAAGGGCCCCGACCACTTCCACCGTGAACTCGGACGCATCATTTGGGACTACTGCGGCATGGATCGCAACGAGCAAGGTTTGCAGAAGGCACTATCAGAGATTCCGGCCTTGCACGAGGAGTTCAAGAAAGACCTGCGCGTCACGGGCACGGGAACGAGCATCAACCAAACCCTCGAGAAGGCAGCGCGAGTCGATGACTTTTTCGAGCTCGGGCAATTAATGTGTCAGGACGCTCTGACCCGCGAAGAGTCGTGCGGCGGTCACTTCCGCTCCGAGTACCAGACCGACGACGGTGAAGCGGTCCGCAACGACGAAGACTTTGCTCACGTCACTGCATGGGAATGGAGCGGTGACGCTGCCTCGCCAATCGAGCATCGCGAGAAGCTCGAATATGAAGTCGTCAAGTTCGCCACCCGGTCGTACAAGTAAAGGCCTAGACGTGTCAAACAATCTTTCCAACATCAATCTGAAGATCTGGCGCCAAGACGGCCCCGACGCGCAAGGTCGCTTCGAAACCCACCAGATTCCTGAGATCAGCGACGAGGCTTCGTTCCTAGAGATGCTTGACATCTTGAATGAACGGCTTATCGAAGAGGGTAGGGAAGCGGTCGTGTTCGATCACGACTGCCGAGAAGGAATCTGCGGTACCTGCTCTCTGATGATCGACGGCCAGGCTCACGGCCCGCAGAGGGGTACGGCAACGTGTCAACTTCACATGCGGCAGTTCGAGTCAGGTGATGAGATCGTGATCGAGCCGTGGCGCGCCACGGCGTTCCCGATTGTTAAAGACCTCATGGTCGATCGTTCACCGTTCGACCGGATCGTAGAGTCGGGCGGCTTCATTACTGCACCGACCGGTGGGGCACCCGACGCCAACCTCATTCCCATCCCGAAGCCAGTTGCTGATGCCTCAATGGACGCAGCAGCGTGCATTGGGTGCGGAGCTTGTGTAGCGGCGTGCCCGAACAGCGCAGCAAACCTCTTTACAGGTGCGAAGATTGCTCACCTGAACCTGCTTCCGCAGGGTCAGGCCGAGCGGTACAAGCGGACCGAGGCAATGGTCGAGACAATGGACGAGCACTTTGGTTCCTGCACGAATCATGGCGAGTGCGAGGCGGCATGCCCGAAAGAAATTTCGATCGACAACATCGCCACGATGAACGTCGACTACGCCAAGTCCAAGTTTAAGAATCGAAAAGCCCTAGCACGCTGATGGCCGTTGCATCTGGGGCCTCGCTCCCGATGTAACCTTGACTGTCAGGCTCCCGGCAAAAGGGTAACTGCGGTGGTATAGCGGTTCCGGCTGGTCGTATCACCGGCTGTCATCGTCAAAGTAAAAGACAGTTCACCCAAGGTTCCGGGCACAGTCAAGTCAATTTTTCCGACTCTGATTACGTCGTCGGCAGGCACAGGCCCGCCAAACCTCCATCGCTGCTCGCCGCCTGCCCACGACGCAACAGCGTCGACCACGGCGAAGTCAATTTCTTCGCGCAGGTCGTTGATGAGGTGGACGTCGAGACGCAGTCGGGCGCCTTCGTTGACCCACGCAGGCGGGGAGTCAGCAACGACTAAAATTTGCTCGCATGCTGCCTTGACAACGGCGTAGGCATCTTTCGGAGCCCGCTCATGATCGAGGACGCTCGCGGAGATCACTGGCCCGGGATCAGCGAGCGCGTAGAAACAGAACCCCCCGCTGGGGCGATACTTCAGCCTTCGCAACGTCTCGATTTGTGTCTTCAGTACATGGGATTGGTAGCGCTGAGTTGCCTGGCGCCATGACTCGTACGATTCGTATTGATCGGGTGGGAATAGTCGCTCGAACTGATCGCGTTGATACCCGAACTCGTTGTGTAGGCGGTCCCAGTCGAGATGGGGCCATTCGTGGGTAGCTAACTCGTGATCGATGAATGGAGCGGTGTTTGGCGGTGCGTGGGCTCCGAACTCGGACACAAATCGAACCAACCGCGGGACGCGTGCGGCCAGACCGGCCAGGTCCTCTGCTGCGCCGCGATGCCAGCCGTGCCAAAGGTGCGTATCGGTGCCGCTGAGCTGCGGAAAATGAGGCAGTACACCCGAGTGAGCGACCGTTTCGCGGCTTGCGTCTGCTTTCTCGAACGATCGCTTCACCCATCGATCGAGCACCGACTTGTTCCAAGACGGGAGTTGGTGCGCCATCACCTGGCGCGTCCGCTTCTTCCAATCGGAACGATTGACCGCCGTAGTAGCTGATGGGTCGTTGTGAGCGGTCCACTGGACGATCGACGGGTGGTGACCGAGTGTGTCGACAGCTGCGCGCGCCTGGTCAACGGCCTGGCTGCGGACGCTGCGGGCATGACCCCACTGCAGTGGAAAGTCCTGCATGATCAGCATGCCGAGCTCATCAGCGGCGCGGTAGAGCTCCCGGTCGGCAATGTGACCGTGGACCCGAACGACGTCAAGGCCAAGATCCACTGCGTGCTCAAGGTCGCTGCGAACTGCGCCACTATCAGCGTCTGCGAGTCCCGCTCGTGTCGGCAGCAAATTTGCGCCCTTTAGAAAAAGACGTTCTCCGTTGACCGAGCAAATCCAGTTGTCCCACATGACCTGACGGAGCCCGGTTCGTCGCTCACGCCGATCACTCAGTTCCCCATCGATGATCAACTCGACGGCGACATCGGTCAGGAGTTGATCGCCTAATTTTTGTGGCCACCAGAGTCGCGGGTCGACAATGTCGAGGCTCCACTCGATTTGATTTTCGCCCGAGGCGACGAGGTGTACGTGTTCATCGTGGAGTGCGTTGTCAACGAAGGTGCGGACAGTGACGCTGCGCTGCGCATCGCTGTCGAGCCTTGCCGCTAGCTGCAGGTGCGCTCGCCGCGCGTCGGCGTCGCGGCACAACACACGGAATCGGTCAACGCGTACCGGTCCAGTGTCATACAGATGCACACTGCGCCAGATCCCGCCTGGATTCCACTGGCGATCGATACCGTCCCAATGCTGAAAAACGCCGGTGATGTTGCGGCGGTTATTCGGACCGCTTTGCGGCGCGCATGTGGCTTCAATAGCAAGCACGTGTTCGTCATCGAGTTCGGACAGTGCTGTCACATCGAAGCTGTGCGAAAAGAAATAGCCCTCGGGGTCGCCGAGATATGCGCCATCGAGCCAGACATCAGCTTGATAGAAGATGCCGTCCAGAGTGATCCATCGACGGGCACCATCACCCGGGGGGTCGGCGCTGAAGCGATGTCGATACATCACTGGCCCATCGCTGGCAGCAAACTTCGGAGTGTCTCGCCAGTGACCGGGCACGCTGATTGGAGCCCAGGTTGAGTCGTCGGTGTCAAGCTCGATGCCGTACCGACGGACGTCGTCGTTCGCCTCGACTGCGACCCATCGGCCGTCTAGCTTGCGGCGACTCAACTCCATTGTCGAAGCGTACGCCTTGCAGTCGAGTTGGCCATGAGCAGGCGACTGTGCGCCCGGATGAACATGGGCGACACAGCTGGGTTAGGTTCGGCGAATGGAAGACGCAGGCGCTCCCAGCGCATCTACGCTCGGCGAATTGACGGCATCTGGATGGGTCTCTCGGCCCGTCAAGCAGGAGGTTCGCGAGCACGCAATTGCGAAGGTCACAGCCGGTGAACCGCTGTTCGCCGGCGTGCAGGGCTACGAAGAGACGGTGATGCCGCAGCTTGAGAACGCGTTGCTGGCTGGCCACGACGTCGTATTTCTCGGCGAACGAGGACAGGCTAAGACGCGCATGATCCGCACGTTGACTGGCTTACTCGACGAGTGGATGCCGATTATCGCTGGCAGTGAGATCAATGACGATCCGTATCACCCGGTCTCGAAGTACTCGCGTGACTTGGTTGCCGAATTGGGTGATGATGCCCCGATCGACTGGGTCCACCGCGACACGCGTTACGGCGAGAAGCTTGCCACGCCTGATACGTCAATCGCTGACCTGATTGGCGAGGTTGACCCGATCAAAGTCGCCGAGGGCAGGTACCTATCTGATGAACTCACGCTGCATTACGGAATGGTCCCGCGCACCAACCGTGGGATTTTTGCCATGAATGAACTTCCAGATCTGGCTGAGCGAATTCAGGTCGGCTTGTTAAACGTTCTTGAGGAACGTGATGTCCAGATCCGCGGCTACAAGATTCGTTTGCCGCTCGACGTGATGATGATGGCATCGGCGAACCCGGAGGACTACACCAACCGCGGCCGCATTATCACGCCGCTGAAGGATCGTTTCGGCAGCCAGATTCGCACGCACTACCCGCTCGACGTGCAGACCGAGATCGACATCATGCTGCAGGAGGCAGCGTCCCTCGACGTTGAAACGTCCAACGGTGGGATCAAGGTCACCGTGCCCGACTATTTGACCGAGGTTGTCGCCACCTTTTCGCACTTGGCGCGGTCAAGTAACCAGGTCAATCAGCGCAGTGGCGTCAGTGTCCGGTTGAGCGTGAGTAATTACGAAGCGACGGCGGCCAACGCGCTGCGTCGCGGGTTGCGGACGGGTGAAACCAAACCGGTTGCTCGCGTGGATGACCTCGGTGCGCTAGCAGCGAGTTCGATGGGCAAGATTGAAATTGAATCGATTGAGGAGGGTCGTGATGGCGTGATTATGGACAGTCTCATCAAAGGTGCAGTCCTGACTGTCTTCAAAGACACCGTTCCGCCTGAGCACACACGGGCTGTGGTCGATGCATTCGAACAAGGAGTGGTTGCACACACCGGCGAGTCGATGAGTAGCGCCGAGCTCGCTGCAGTCGTCGAACAGGTGGAGGCGCTGCGCGCTCCGGTAGCTGTGCTGGCGGGTGGCGACGAGTCACCGGCGTCGGTTGCTGCGGCTGTCGAGTTCGTCCTCGAGGGTTTGCATTTGTCGAAGCGCCTAAACAAAGACGTCAGCGGCGAGTCCGCCACGTATCGCGGCCGCACCTGATGCTGGCGCCGGGTTTGCTTGGTTCGACTAAATTGAGCCGGGGGTACTGACCCCATGACTGCTGCGGTCCTGCCCTTCGCTCCTCAGCCGCCGGGCTTTGACTGGCTAGATGATGAACCTGCATTCGACCCTTCGCTTCATCTGCAACTCGAGATTCCCGCCGTGGTGCGAACACTCGATGAGTTTGGTTACTCCGATGGCGAGATTGCTGCCACAGCAACTCCTGTCGCTGCGACGTCAGCGTTTCGGGTGCTCTCAGCCGAGGGCGCCGCAGTGATGTTGGAAATTGCGCGTCGGCTTGAGAACCATGCGCAGGCCAACCCGAGGATCGAACGAGCGGTGCGCAGCGGCTGCCACCGGTCTCGTTGGCTCCGAGACCTGTGTATCTCGCCGGAGGTGACTGAGCATCTCTGCTCGATTTACTCGATCGATGTTGCGCCGCACCCCATCACGTCACAGTTAGGGCACCTGAATTTTGCACCAGCTGAGATTGGCGCGGCCGTAGATAAATGGCACCATGACACCCTTGCGCTCGACTACGTGATGATGGTTGCCGATCCGCAGGTTCTCAACGGCGGCGATTTTGAGTACTTCGTCGGGACAAAGGCCGAGGTTTCAGCTTTAGCTGACAGCGGTGAACGTCCACCCGTCGACCGATGCGTGAGCGTCGAATGGCCCGGACCGGGTTTCGCTGTAGCGCTGCACGGCAACATGGTCGTCCATCGAGGGGGTCCACTACACGAGTCAGGCGAGCGTATTTCGATGGTCAACGGTTATGTATCGACCGATGTCTGCGTCGACGATCAAACCCGTAACGTCGATCTCTTCCATGTCGATGAACCCGTGACCCTGGCACGGGAGTGGGCACGATACGCCGCGTGGCGTTCACGTCGTCGGCTCGATCTGCTGATCGACGATCTAGACCATGTCGAGTCGGTCGCCGAGCCGCGTGATGTGGCCCATCGGCTAGATCACGCCATACATGACGTCGGTGTGGCGATTGCAGATTTGCAGCGCACTCACCGCCCTGAAATTCATCACTACGAGCATTGACCGGCTTCTTCGAACGAGAGATTCACCCTCGCTTGAGCGTGGAATTTCTCAGATTGCGGCAGGGAGAAAAGCCTCTGACATCGGCTGAGGGGCACGCTCGGCGCTCAGCAGACCATTCGGCGAATCAGGGCCAGAGATTGCTGGATTAAGGAAGACCACGCCAAGGTCGATGCCATCGTCGATTGCGCCGGTTGCTGCGTTGACAAAGGAGGCAACGAGCTGTCCGGAGACATCAGCATCGTGGTGATTTGGCGTGAACTCGCTAATAATCAGCTGATGGTCAGCCGCGGCTTCGGCAGCTGCGCCGATGGTGTCGCGTAACCGGACGCGAATCTGATCAAGGCGCTCGTCGTCCGGTTCGGAATCGGTGTCTTCGCCGTCCTCCATGGCGATCCCGATGATGTCGGATGAACCGAGGTAATCGCCAACGGAGTCGAGCCGCTCGGCGTCAAGCGCCGCGACGACTTGTACGGGACCACCGCCCAGTGTCGCCCACGTGTTGCGCCATGCCGATGCAGAGAACTTGCTGTCAATGGCGGTGAACGGAATCCAGCCAGCGATGCTGTCGCCGAAGCGATCGGCGACTCGCTCTGCGAATCGCGGCCACCATTTCTCAGAGACGTTGTCATCATAAATTCCACCCTCATTAGTGACCCAGCGTGGCTCGGCACCATCGTGCAAGGTTGCCCAAACACGTAGCCCGATAGCGTCCGAGGCGGCGATCATCTGCTCGAAGCGGTCCGACCAGTCACCGTCGAAGTTGCCAGGCTTCGGCTGGAGCCGAGCCCAATCGAAAGAGAGCCGAATGTCGGTGATACCGAGTTCCTGAAGGAGCGCAAGGTCGTCGGGCCACCGCTTGTAAAACCCGTTGCCCGCCGTCGGACCTAGATTTGAGGTATCGGCGTGACCGAATGTGGCCGCCGTCGTCAACGTCGCACCACGAGTAAAGGACATAAGTTAGAAGGCGATCCAGATTCAGATGAAAGGCGTGCGCGTCCAAAGATCTTCGGTGTCAGCATCGATCGGCGACGGAACCCCGGTCAAGGCAACTACGTCGATCGGGCCGGGAAACCCGCGCAGCTCGACTTCGCCGACCGAAGTTGCATTGACGCCCTCAGGGAGCCGTTCGATGTGCATTGTGGGCATCAATGCGTCGACGCCCTTCGCGTGGTCACAGAGGCGCGACGCCATGTTGACTGCAGAGCCGATGTAGTCATCGCCTTCGAACAGCAATGCATGCCCGGTAGCGAGCCCGGAACGTACCGTCAGCGGTGCGCACACCTCGCTGGACCGCTGGTCCAGGTCAAGCACAAACGCAATAGCGTCGGCCTGATCGACAGCAACAACCATGCAGCCGTCGCCAAGCCACTTGGCGATGCGGACACCACGCTCGGACGCAACCGCACGCACGATGGTACGGAACGCGCCAAGAATCCGCCCGGCGGCGTCGTCACCAAAAGCAGCGGTGTAGTTCGTGAATCCCGAGAGGTCGACGAAGACAAAGGTTCGCGGTACCCGCATCTGTGCCATGTTATTCCATCGGAACATCAATGTGGTTGAAACAACTCGCGAGGAGCGCCTTGCTTGCCCTGGTCTGCGCCTCGAATCGGCCGGCCTGAAGGTCAGCTTCCTAGGCCAGGAGTGAGGCATGGTTATCGCTGGGGCGACCGTATTTGGAACTGGGGTCCAACTCTCAGCACGAGCCTTTTGTTCGTTCGGTAATCCTGATTCGCATGTGTTTCTCGATGCACTCGGACGGTATCTCGGAAAGTCCCGCACTGAATTGAGCGGCCGTCTGTTCAATGCTGTGATCAGCCATGAAGCCTCGGCAGTGTCTATGTTGAACTTCGCAGCACCGGTCATCAGAAAGTTTTCCTAGCCGCAACCGTGCGCTCTCTATTTTTGGGCGTCTGGAGACGGCCCGCACTTCTTAGCGGCTTTGTTTGCCGCATAGATCGACCGAAAGAACGCACCACAGAACAACGGCGTTCCGACCCATACCGCTAAAAGTGCCAGTTCGTTGTTGCCCGCTGTTACAGCAACGCAGGCCCCGGTGATGGCCATGATCATTGCGCCAACTTGGGTGTCGACTCGAGCCGCCCTATGGCCGGCAATCCAGGCTTCCTCAGATTTTAAGGTAGACGGCAAACGGATTCCGGCGTAGGAGTTCTTGCCGATTCGTCCGTCCGCTGTTCTTTCTGCGAGAACCCAAAGACTGAATCCAATCGAAATGAACGAAGCGCCCAAGAAAATCCACCAACCGGACGTCACAACGCAAAGCATAGACCGATGGCGAAATCCGTGCCTGAACCCGGCTATCCAGCGGCGACTCCCGAGATGTCACGACTTTGAAATCGCACGCTGTAGTGCAGCTTCAGAGCAACGTTCGCTGGACGATGTCGTGGTGCGCGTCGGTGGGGCCCTCACGGACTTCTTTCATATCTACTCGGAACCCGAAATGCAGTCCGGCTCGACACCAAGGTGGTCGGTGGCGGCCCTTCATTTGGCACTCCAATGAGTTGTGGAGACAGGTTGTCAGTGCGGAAGACCCTCCATATGTCAACTGCCTCGGGCTCGTCAAAATGTCCCTTTGCCTACACCTCTGCTGGTACTCGGCACGTAGGCAACGTCAGCCTTCCCTCGCCCAAAAAATTTGAGGACGTCGCCAACGATGCTGACTGCAATCCGTAGCACAGCGCTCGAGATTTATTTTGTCAGTTCGATCGCGGCAGTGGCCTTTGCGTTGGACGATGGCGCGCCGCTTGACCAGGCCAACCGTCGCTGCGACATCGACGAACGGATTACTTGTTGATTGGGCTTGACGTTGCAATGTGCTAGCAAACAGTCTGACGCAGCTCGTCGAGTACGGCAGTTGTAGGTTCAAGGAATGTCGGCAAGATTTCAGTACTCGCGTTGGGATGGCACACAGACCGGCTTTGAGTTTGATGCCGACTCTGCCTTCGACGAGTTGACTGACGAATTGCTTTACCATGGCGACGTCAACGCAGCATTGCGCAAGATAATGCAGGACGGGATGCGCGACCGCGATGGAAATCAGTTGCAGGGCCTCCGCGAGCTACTTGAACAACTGCGAAACGAGCGCCAGACGCGCCTGGAGCAGCATGACCTAGGCGGCGTCTACGACGAGATTAATGATGAACTCAACGACCTGATCGATGAAGAACGTCATGCAATTGAAAATGCTTTAAGCGCTGCGCTGCGCTCTGGCGATGAAAGACGCGCTGAGAATGCGCAGAACGCGGCCATGGAACGCAATATCCGTCTTGACCTCATGCCGGAATCTCTCGCCGGGAAGGTTCGCGAGCTCGATTCTTACAGCTTCGAGTCGAGGGAGGCCAAGCAACGCTTCGATCAGCTACTTGAGAAGCTCAAAGAGCAGCTGATGCAACAAATGGTCGACCAAATGTCGGGTGCGATGGAGCAGATGAGTCCCGAAGACACGGCCCGGATGAAAGACATGATGCAAGCGCTCAATGAGATGCTTGAGAAGCATCAGCGTGGCGAGGACGAGGGTTTCGAAGACTTCATGGAGAGGTTTGGCGACTTCTTTCCTGAGGAACCCGATTCAGTGGAGGCGCTCATCGAGCAGATGGCCCAACGGATGGCTGCGATGCAGGCGATGATGAACTCAATGTCACCTGAGCAGCGGACCCAGATTCAGCAGCTCAGCGAGCAGCTGATGGACGACATGGATCTGCAATGGCAGATGCAGCAGCTCTCCGGAAATTTGCAGCAGATCTTTCCGCAGATGCAGTGGAACCAAAGTTACGACTTCGATGGCCAGGACGCGATGGGCATGGAGCAAGCCATGCAGCAGATGCAAGAGCTTGGTGACTTGGATCAGCTCGAGAACCTGTTGCGAAATGCTTCAGGCCCGAGCGCTCTGGCTGAAGTCGATATGGACAAAGTCCGCGACTTGATGGGCGACGACGCCGCGAGGTCGCTAGGGCGGCTTGCTGAGCTGACCAAACAGCTCGAGGAGGCTGGTCTTATTGAACAGAAAGGAGGGCGCTTGGAGATGACCCCGAAGGGTCTTCGCAAGGTTGGCTCCAACGCCCTGCGCGAGCTGTTCTCAAAGCTCGCAAAAGATCAGATCGGACAGCACGAGACCAGCAACATCGGCCAAGGCCACGAGCGCACTTATGACACCAAGCCGTACGAATACGGAGACCCATTTCAGCTCGATCTCAATCGCACGATCCGCAATGCTGTTCGGCGAACAGGTGGCGGGTCGCCGGTCGACTTGGACCCTGAGGACTTCGAGATTGAAAGGACCGAGCATTTCACGCGTTCATCGACGGTGCTCATGCTTGACCTGTCGCTCTCGATGCCCATGCGTGACAACTTCCTGCCAGCGAAAAAAGTCGCCATGGCGTTACACAGCCTTATTTCGATGCAGTTCCCGCGCGATTACCTCGGTTTGGTCGGGTTCTCCGAAACCGCCCGGATCCTCACTCATGAGCAGCTGCCGGAAGTTTCGTGGGACTTCGTCTATGGCACCAACATGCACCACGGATTCACGCTTGCTCGTCAGTTGCTCGCTCGAGAGTCCGGGACGAAACAGATAATTATGATCACCGACGGTGAGCCAACGGCACACATTGCGTCGAACGGTTACCCTTTCTTTAACTATCCGCCAGCTCGTGAAACCATTGAAGCAACGCTGCGCGAAGTCGTGCGTTGCACGAAAGAGCAAATCCGCATCAACACCTTTGGCCTCGGCGCCGACGGATCGCTGCGGGCGTTTATCGAGCAGATGACAGCAATTAACCAGGGTCGTGCGTTTTTCACGACTCCGGAGAACCTTGGGGATTATGTGCTTGTCGACTTCATGGAGGGCAAACGCGCCCTTGCGAGAAGTGCCCGTCGCGCTGGCTGAGCGCAGCGCCGGTCGGTAGCTGAGACGCCAAGGGATGTCACCGATTTGAATCTTTCGCGCGAAACGCGCGAAAGATTCGCGCGCTGAGCGCGAAACTTTTGATCGCGCACTTGCAATCCAGCGAGTCGCTCTGGCAGAATGACATCACAGTAGTTACAAGATTGTTGCGATGGCGTCAAGCATTCACGTTCCACTGAAGACCGACGCGCACTGCATCTCAAGAAAAAGTCAGCCAAGGCCAGAGCAAGTCATCGTTATTCGGACCCATCAGGAGGTCCTCTTATGCAGTTCATTA
The DNA here is from genome assembly GCA_938091165.1 of uncultured Ilumatobacter sp. GTDB lineage: Bacteria > Actinomycetota > Acidimicrobiia > Acidimicrobiales > Ilumatobacteraceae > Ilumatobacter_A. The sequence continues at coordinate 79,299 of CALKNK010000001.1, forward strand.
CGACATCGAGTATCACTGTCAGCGCGACACCCGTCGAACCTGAACAGGACTGGCACGACCAAGCCAACTGTCTCGGTGTTGATCCCGACTTGTTCTTTCCCGAGCGTGGGGCATCTACGCGTGAGGCCAAAGAGGTTTGCCGGGGTTGCGAAGTGCAACACGATTGCCTCGAGTTTGCGCTGCAGAACGGCGAGAAGTTTGGAATTTGGGGTGGTCTGTCGGAACGGGAGCGTCGACGCATCCGTCGACAACGCGCTCAGGTTGCCCGCTCAATCATCGGGGCCTGACTTCGTGCTGCGAACTGCAGTGATGTGAGGTAACCTCACCAAATGATCGGTTTCACGCTCGGCGGCCCAGAGGGCATCATTTTAATTGTTTTGCTCCTCGTACTTTTCGGTGGCTCACAGCTGCCCAAGCTTGCTAAGAACCTCGGCAAGGCGCAGAAAGAGTTCAAAGACGGACTTGACGAGGCCAACAAGCCGCCAGAAGACGCTAAGACTGAAGCGGAATGAGCCGTAGCCGGCCGTACCGGTTGATCTGAAAATTGCGTACGCCCGGCCGAAACGGCCGGGCGTACGCAATTTTCAAGTCATAAAGGCGAGCGTTGTTCACGCCGAGCAACTTCAGGCCGGGACGTCAACCGATACGGACGCCCCGGCTATCAGAGCGTCTTCGCGGCGGCGCTTCGAGATGCGCCGCCGCTCCCGCTCACTACAGCCGCCCCACACCCCGTGATCAATACGTGCATCGAGTGCGTACTCGAGGCAGGCTGTTGCGACGGGACAGTCACGACAGATCTTGCGGGCGCGGTCCACGCCGACACCATCGCTGGGGAAAAAGGTTGCTGGCGGGTGGAGACGGCAGTTGCCGTCGGCCATCCATGCTGTTTCGGAGTCTGGGTCGTGGGGAGCTGTGTTCAGCTCTTCGGGTCGCTGATTAAGCGCAGCCCGGTCTGCGCGGCTTAGGCCGGATAGTTGAACGGTTTGGTGGGCTGAGTTTCTGTTGCGCTTCATCATGTCTCGTCCTCTCGACATTGCCTTCGTTTGGGGACTCAGTCGGTGCTCGTTGGCATCGACTGAATCGTTGCTTGATTTTTAGACGTTTGGAAACAGTGCTTAGTTCCCAAGTTCTTTTTCGTTTTGGAATGTTCGTTTTGGCGACCATTTGCAGCTGTCGCAACTCGGCTGCCGGAGTGACAACGCGATCGATCCGTAGCATTGCTGACTGTAAACTGTAACACATTCGTAACTATTAGTGGGGTCTCTCAACAGAAAGTCCTTTGGTGCGATTGCTCTGGGTGGTCCAACGGTTAGCGAGCCTGCTGCCCTCCGAGGCGGTATCGTCATCGCAATGAGTGACGTCGCCGTCGAGCCCCAAGAACCCCGAGCACATGCCCGGATCGTGTACCACGGCCCGGTTGCGCCGCACTGGGAGGTTTATGGAGACTGGGGCGACCGCCAGGTTCTTGATGAATTTCGCGCTCGTGTGCTCGCCCGTCTTGTCCTCGTTCCACGCGACGACCCACAGTTTCGCCGCAACCGTGAGCGCATCGTCCGCGATGCAGAACGCGAATTAATCTCGATCGAGTGGGATCTGGGTCGCCCGGAAGACACCTGAGCTCCGTCGGTCTGTGAGGAATACGGAAATTGACGAGCGGTTCCTGAATCGTGAGCTGAGTTGGCTTGCGTTTAACGAACGGGTCCTACAGCTTGCGACAGAACCTGGGATCCCGTTGCTCGAGCGAGCAAAGTTCTGTGCCATTGCATCGACCAACCTCGACGAATTCTTCCAGGTCCGGGTTGCAGCGCTCAAAGACCAACTGATAGCCGGCATCGACCAACCGACCTGGGACGGCCGGACCCCTGCTCAACAGCTTGCGGCGATAGCGGCCTGGGTGCCCGAGATGATTGAGCGTCTCGACGGTGCCTTCGTTGACCACCTCGTGCCCGAACTTCGTGCCGCTGGAGTCGAGATCATCGGCTGGGAAGACACCACGCCTGCCGAGCGAGCCGACCTTGATGACTTCTACGCAGAGCGGATGTTTCCGGTTCTCACGCCGCTCGCCGTCGATCCCGGACACCCTTTTCCGTATATCTCTGATCTCGCCTTGTCGCTCGCCGTCAATGTGGCCGATCCTGAGACAGGGGACCGCCGATTTGCTCGGCTCAAAGTTCCGGACGTCTTCCCGCGACTCATCGAGTGTTCGTCTGGCCGGTTCCTGCCTGCCGAATTGTTGATCGGTGCCAAGCTTGACCAGCTCTTCGTCGGCATGGTCGTTGAGAACTGGGCAACGTTTCGCGTGAGCCGCAATGGTGACTTGACGGTCGAGGACGAAGAGGCTGACGACTTGCTCGAAGCCGTTGAAATGGAGCTCCGTCGCCGGCGGTTCAACCAGGCCGTCCGTCTGGAAGTCGCCGCCGATATCGGCGACGAGCTGCTTGATCTTCTGGTACGGGAACTTGACTTGACTCGAGAATACGTCACGCGACATCGCTCTCCGCTGGACCTCAGCTGCCTGACGCAATTGATGTCACTCGATCGACCGGACTTAAAGGATACGCCATGGCCGCCCGCCACCGCTGGACGGATTGCTGCGGCTGACGAGGGCGACCGCCCTATTTTCGACGTGGTCCGCCATCGCGCAGTGATGCTTCATCACCCGTACGAGAGTTTCTCGAGCAGCATCGAGGAGTTCATCTCTCAAGCCGCTGACGACTCGAAGGTGCAGTCAATCAAGATGACGCTGTACCGCGCAGGCGGTGACAGCGCGATCATCCGGAGCCTCATGAAGGCCGCTGATCGCGGCAAGCAGGTCGTCGTGCTCGTTGAGATCAAGGCACGCTTCGATGAGGCGACAAACGTGCAGTGGGCCAAACAGCTCGAACGTGCCGGTGTCCATGTGGTGTACGGCATGGTCGGTTTGAAGACGCACAGCAAGGTGGGGCTCGTTGTGCGGGATGATGGTGATCAGCTTCGGCGCTACGTCCACATCGGTACGGGAAACTACAACAGCAAGACTGCACGTTTCTACGAAGACATCGGCGTGATCACATGCGATCCCGACATTGGTGCCGATGTAGCACAGCTGTTCAACCACCTCACTGGCTATAGCCGCGCACACGACTACTCGACGTTGCTCGTTGCGCCGCGCGACCTCCGCCGCCAACTCCTCGACTTGATCGAGCACGAAGCCAGCTTCGGCGTCGACGGCGAAATCGTGATGAAGTGCAATTCGATTGCTGACGAAGAAATGGTCGAAGCGCTGTACCGAGCGAGCGCAGCAGGCGTACGGATCGAGTTACTCGTGCGTGGCATCTGCTGTCTGCGACCTGGGGTGCTTGGTATGAGCGAGAACATTAGAGTCCGCAGCATCCTTGGCCGATACCTTGAACACAGCCGTATCTACCGCTTTAAGAACGGCAACGTCGTGGTGAACGGACGTGTGCCCGGAGCGGTTAGCGATCAGATTCATCTCATCGGGTCCGCTGACCTCATGCCGCGAAACCTAAATCGTCGCGTCGAGGTATTGATGCCGATCGAGAACGAACGACACCGAGCCTGGCTGGATCAGGCCATCGACTTTCAACTCGCTGCAGGAATTGTCTGCTGGGAGCTTCAGTCCGATGATACGTGGAAGCGCATGGGCCCCTCCGATGTGTTCGAGCCGCATCCGCAAGAGCAGATGTACCGCTGGGCCGTCGACCGGCAAACACCTTCACGCGCCTGACGCAAGCCACGTCGGCGATGGACCGTAGATC
>CALKNK010000002.1 GCA_938091165.1 uncultured Ilumatobacter sp.
CGGTCGACGGGAGCCTCCGCGATGACGGCGAGGAATCGATCGAGACCGACGAAACCTGAGGCATCCATCCACTCGATTCCAGTGACGAACGGCGGGTGATGCATCGCAAGCAGCGTTGGACCCGCGTGCGATATCGACAGCGCAGCGCGCAGCCACGCCTCGCGGTCCGGGTCGAACGCTGCGCCGGGCGCTCCCGGCACGGTCGTGTCGAGACCGATGATTCGGACACCATCAAGCTCAACGACCCAGCTCAAGTGATCGCCTTCCTGCTGCGCAGCGGGCCAAGGGTGATCGGAAAAGCAACGCCGAAGGCCGGCTCGAGTGTCGTGGTTTCCTGGTATCGGCAGGATTGGCACGTTTAGCGGTGCAAGTACCTCGGCAAGCTTGTCGTACTCGGCGTCGGTTCCCCACTGAGTGAGGTCACCCGTGGCGAGGACTGCGGCAACTGACGGCGCCTCCCCGCAAATCGCATCAACCGCCATCGCAGCTCGGGCGTTGTTGTCGACGTACAACACTTCTTCGGTACCATCGGCAACGACGTGCGTGTCCGAGAGTTGCGCGAGATGAAACGGCATGCTGGCATCTGAATCTACTCCACGATAAACACCCTTAGTAGATGCGCCCGCGCTGCCATCGTTGATTTCATCTCTGTTGTTCGCCGAGCAGCTAGGGCCGGCGGCTCTAATAAAACGATCATTGTTCGTGTCGGAACGACGATGGCTGATAGCGACCCCCACGTGACCGACCTCAATCGATGCCTGACCTCGGCGAGAAACAAACCGCTAGTTACACCCGCTCCTCACACACCAATGACGCCCGTTACTCCACCTCCGGTCGACTCAACGCCACCCATCCGGCGAGACTGAACGTATGACCCACAGAGTTGGAATTATCGGGCTCGGCACCGTGGGTGCGCGATTCGTCGAACAGTTCAATCACCACACCGATTTTGATCTTGTCGCTGCTTGGGACCCTGACGCTGCGGCCTGCGCCATGCACGCTGCCGACGTCAAAATCGTCGCCGACGCGGCGAGCGTGGTTAGCGCTGCTGACGCCGTCTATATCGCCGTTCCGCCACTCTTTCACAGCGCTTACGTCGAGCAATGCATCAACGCACGAGTCGCGATCTTCTGTGAAAAGCCACTTGGCATCAACGTCCAAGAGAGCCGTCGTCTGGTCGACCTGGTGGATTCGAGCGGGCTCCCTGCAGGCGTCAACTTTGTGTTCAGCGCTGCCCCATCAGCGGTCGAGCTACAACGTCGAGTTGCAAGTGGTGAAATTGGTCAGATCATTCGGGGTGACCTTCGGCTGCACTTCGCTGAGTGGCCGCGTCCCTGGCACGCCAAGGCACAGTGGCTGCGCCTGCGCGACCAGGGAGGATGGATCCGCGAGGTCGCCTCACACTTCGTCTTTGTCGCCCAACGCGTGCTCGGCCCCTTATCCATCGACGCAGCAGTGGTGACTCATCCCGACGGCCCAACGGGAACGTTGTGCGAGACCGATGCACTGGCGCGCATGTCCGGTCCCGATGCTCCACTCGTCATGATCGGTACCAGCGAGGGCATTGGCCCTGACGTGAACGACCTCACCATCCGTGGCACCGCTGGGTCCCTCCGGATCTGGGACTGGTATCGCCTGCAACACACCACGGGAGGTGAGTGGAGCGACGTCGTCGGCACAGATCGCGCCCAGCTCGGTGCCGACGCTTACGCCGCACAGCTCGATGAGCTATCGAAGTTGCTTGACGGCACACCCTCAAGCATCGCCACCTTCGCCGAGTCGTTGGCAGTCCAAGAGCTGGTAGAGGCAATGCTGAGCGGCGTGAGCTGAGTTCCTTTGAGGTCAAGACCAAGTGAAACTGAGGACAGCAACGTTGGCCGGACCGACCTAACCTCGGTCCATGACTGACCTGTTGTCTGTGCCGCTGCTCGACACATCGCCCATCGCTGAGCGGCTGACGGCAGCGCTCCCGACCGATGTCGACTACGCCTCTGCGCGATTATTTGACGAACGCTCGGAGCATCTCACTGTCCGCCAGAACAACCTCGAGCCGATCTTCAACGAGTTCGACACCGGGGTGATGATCTCGATCTGGAACGGGGGCGGTCTCGGCTACGCGGCGACCGCTGACCTGTCCGCAACAGGCCTCGATCGGGCGGTCGAACGAGCGCGATATTGGGCCGGCGTCACCGCCGGGCACATGGTCGCTAACCGCGACGAGGAGACCGGAGCCATCGCTCCGCCACCACATCATCCGATCGGCTCCTACGAATCGCCGGTCGACGTGAGCTGGGACTCAATGCCGCTTGAAGACCGGCTCGAACTCTTGCATCAGCAATCGCGCTTGCTCGGTATCGACGACCGGATCGTCGACTGGTCTGCACGACTCACGCGTCGAAGCGTCGACACGCTGCTGGTCACTTCGAGTAGCGACGGCCAACGGGGCGAAGTCGAGCAGCGGTTTCAGTTCGTGTATCCCGGCATGCGGGCCACAGCAAATAAGGGCGTCAACACCCAGACCCGCACCTTTGGCGCCAACGCCTTCTGTGGCCAAGGTGGTGCTGAGGTGCTCGACCGGTTCGGTTTCGGCGACGGCGCTTCGCGGGTGGCCAACGAGGCCCTCGAGCTTCTGACGGCTCCCAACTGCCCCTCGGGAGTCCTGGACGTCCTCCTCGCTCCTGATCAGATGATCTTGCAGATTCACGAGTCGATCGGCCACCCGCTGGAACTCGACCGGATCCTCGGCGACGAGCGCAACTACGCCGGCACCAGCTTCGTCACGCCGGACATGTTCGGCAGCTTCCGCTACGGCTCGGACCTCCTCAACGTCACCTTCGACCCAACCGTGCCGGGTCAGCTCGCCAGCTACGGCTTTGACGACGACGGCTCCCCGGCGACCAAGCAATTCCTGATCAAGGACGGCATTCTGCAGCGCGGTCTCGGTGGCGCGGTGAGTCAGCAGCGCAGTGGACTCGAGGGCGTGTCAAACTCTCGAGCCGCCAGTTGGAACCGACCACCGATTGATCGAATGGCCAACCTCAACGTCGAGCCCGGTGATGCAACGGTCGACGAGCTCATCGCCTCGGTCGAAGACGGCGTGTACATGCACACCAACAACTCGTGGTCGATCGATGACAGCCGCAACAAGTTCCAGTTCAACTGCGAGTACGGACAGAAGATCGAGAACGGCGAAATCGTCGGCACCGTTCGCAACCCCGGCTACCGGGGCATCAGCCGGAACTTCTGGACCAACCTCTCCGGCGTGGCCAACAGCAACAGCTTCACCGTGATGGGCACCCCGAACTGCGGCAAGGGCGAGCTGAACCAGATGATTGGCACCGGCCACGCGTCTCCCACCTGCAAGTTCTCCAACATCGAGGTCTTCGGAGGCGAGTCATGAACAGTAGCGCCGAACGCCAGGCGTACTTTGACGAGCTCATCACATCCGCCACCTCCACGCTGCACAGCGATGAGGTACTCCTCGCAAACCTCGCTGGCGAAGCCACCGACTTCATCCGGCTCAACAACAACGAGGTCCGGCAGGCCGGTTCAGTCGATCAGCAGAAGCTCAGTGTCGATCTCATTGCAGGCCGACGCCACGTCGGCGGCACGATCAACCTCACCGGCGACACAGCGATGGACAACGCCAGAGTTGGCGCGCTCCTCGGCCAACTCCGCGCACAACGCCGTCTCGTCCCTGACGATCCGTACCTGCTGTACAACACCGACCCGACGTCGACGGACAACGTCAAGACTGGCGAGATCCCCAGCCCGGAGACGGCACTCGCTGACATCCGCGCTGCGGGACAGGGCAAGGATCTTGTCGGCATCTACGCCTCGGGCGACACATTCCACGGTTTTGCCAACTCGCTTGGCCAGCGCAACTGGTTCCAGTCATCGACGTTCAATCTCGACTGGTGCTTCTACCTGCAAGCCGACAAAGCCGCCAAGAACCTGTACGCCGGGTTCGATTGGAACGACAATGCGTTTGCTCGCAAGGTCGACTGGTCCAGTCAGCAGCTGACGGCGTTAGCGCGCGAACCCAAAGTGCTCGGCCCCGGCGATTACCGCACCTACCTCGCACCGCGAGCGATGGAAGAAGTGATGTCGCTGCTGTCGTACTACGGGGCGTTCGGCCGTCGAGCACACGAGACCAAGCAGACGCCGTTCCTCCGGATGCTGGCTGGTGACGCTCACCTGTCGCCGCAGATCACCATCAGCGAGAACACCGCTGGCGGCGTGGCACCGAACTTTCAATCTTCTGGTTTCATTCGTCCCGACGAAGTGCCGTTGATCGTCGACGGCAAGCTCACCGACACGCTTGTCTCACCGCGGTCAGCCCAGGAGTACGGAGTGCCGACCAACGGGGCCCACGGCGGCGAGTATCCCGAGTCGATGGCGATCACGCCGGGTTCCATCCCAGCTGACGGCGTCGCCGAAGCACTCGACACCGGCCTCTTCGTCGGCAACCTCTGGTACACCAACTTCAGTGACATGTCGGCGTGCCGCACGACCGGTATGACCCGGTTCGCCACGTTCTGGATGGACAGCGGCGAGATCGTCGCTCCAGTCAGCGTGCTGCGCTTCGACGATACGGCCTTCAACATGCTCGGTGATCACCTCGAAGGCCTCACCGACGACGCCGAAGTGCTGCTTGACCCAAGCACGTACCTCGAACGCAGCACCGCCAGCGCCCGGCTGCCAGGCGCCCTGCTCCGCGAGATGCGCTTCGTGCTCTGACCGTGGCATCAGTCCCCGGGCGATGAGCTACCCGGAACGGGCGGCGGGTCGTTGACCACAGCAGCAGGGTCGGGCGGCGGCATCTTTCCTCCGGCCTCATCCAACCGGACCTGGGCCTTGCTGAGTAAGCCGTTGGCAGAGCTGACGAGCCCGGCCATAACCCTGGCTGCCTTGGCCTGCGTTTCGGCACGCCGCGCTTCGGCCTCTTCCTTTGACATCTCGGGCGCCGCGTCGGGATGGGCCCCCTGATGCGTCGCGCTGCTGCCCGCCGAATATTTGCGCGCTGCTTCCTCGGCCTTCTTCGACATGTTTGCAGTCTTGCCACCGGACGCCTTATCGACCTGCTCAGTGGCCTTGCCCACCATGTCGCCAACCTTGTGCCGGTTCTTCTCAAGCAGTTCTTTTGCCACCCGCAAGTTGCGTCCGCTGAAGAGTCCCATGAACTTGAGATTAGCGAGCCGTGCTATCAACGCAAGATGAAGAACATCGCTGACGAGACCCAATGGCTCGACGCCACGGCACAGGCCGCTCTGGTAGCAGCTGGAGAGTTGTCATCGCGCGAGTTGGTCGACGCCGCAATCGAGCGCATCGATCGCACTGACGGGGCCATCAACGCAGTTGTGTTGCACTGGTACGACCGGGCACGCGAGCAAGCCGACGCGATCGATGCGACGGGCGCTGGGACTGCTCCCGCCGGCCGTGGCAGCGGAGACCGGCCACCGTTCCTCGGTGTGCCATTCCTGTTGAAAGATCTCTGGGCTCCCGAAGCCGGGATGCCGATGACCAACGGCAACGCAGCGCTTGCCGCGAGTCCACCACGTGCAGTACACGACATGACCTTGGTCAAACGGCTCCGCGACGCGGGCCTGATCAACCTGGGCCGGACCAACAGCCCCGAACTCGGCAGCTTGCCGGTCACCGAACCGATTGCGCACGGCCCGACGCGCAACCCGTGGGACACCGATCGCACGCCCGGAGGATCGAGCGGAGGCGCTGCAGCTGCGGTGGCGGCGGGAATGGTACCGATGGCCCATGCCAGCGACGGGGGCGGATCGATCAGGATCCCTGCGTCGTGCAGCGGCTTGGTCGGGCTCAAGCCCTCGCAGGGCCGCATCACACTGGAGCCAGACCGCGACGAATCTGGCCTCAGCGTCAACCTCGTCGTCAGTCGCTCGGTGCGCGACACCGCCCGCATTCTCGATGCGGTCCACGGTCCCGGAGTCGGCGACACCATCATCGCCGCTCCGCCCGCCCGGCCGTACGAAGATGAGCTTGGCCATGACCCCGGACGCCTCCGCATCGGCATGCTTGACCATGACCCGCAGGGCAATGCGCTCCACAACGACTGCGTAGTGGCGGTCCGCTCTGCGGCAACGATGCTCGAAGGCCTCGGCCATGACATTGCGCCCGGTCACCCCAAGGTGCTCGAAGACCAGTCCTTCACGCCCCGCTTCATGGCGATGTGGGCGACCAACATGGCGCTGGGCATCAAGAAGATGGAGTCGTGGATCGGCCGCGAGATGACCACCGACGATATCGAACCCGTCAACTGGGCTCAGGCTGAGTGGGCGAAGAGCGTCTCCGGTGTCGAGTACGGCGAGGCATTGGGAGCCGTCGTCGAATACCGCAGGGCGATGCAGTCGTGGTGGACGCGAGGTTGGGACCTGCTGCTGACGCCGACGCTCAGCGAGCCGCCAGTCAGGATCGGCGAACACGACGCTCTCGAAGGCGATCCGATGGCGGGGATGAAACGCGCTGCCCGATTCGTCGGCTTCACGCCGCCATTCAATGCCAGCGGGCAGCCCGCGATCAGCCTGCCGCTGCACTGGAACGACACTGGATTACCGATCGGGGTCCAACTCGTCGCCGCCTACGGTCGCGAAGATCTGCTGCTTGCAGTTGCGAGCCAGCTCGAAGCAACACACCCGTGGGCGCAGCGCCGCCCAGTGCTGGCCTGATCAGCCGTGGGGCGCAGCCTTGACGGCTGTACCGATGATCTGATGCCGGACCCACAGCGCGCCCCGCCCGCGGTCGACAGCATCAACCTCAACGGCGTCGAACGGCCCGCCACGAATGGAGGCCTCGGTGTCACGAGTGATCTCACAGCCATTGAACATCCACCGGTGTGGCCGAAAGAGCACGCGTTGCACGCGTCGGTTCGCGGTTCGAGTAGGCGACGCAACATGCTCGATGAAGAAGTAGACCCCTCCGGGTTTGAGAATCCGATGCGCCTCGCGTAGGACCTGTGCCGGGTCGTCGACCCCGCACAGCAGCAGCGTGCCGACGATCCCGTCAGCCGACTCATCGGCAAGGTCAACTGCGTGACCGTCCAGCTGTCGGATCTCCAGATCGACGTCATACTCGGCTGCTGCAGACTGCAGCGGAGCGTGCATCACCGGGTTCGGCTCGATGGCGATGACCTTCGTGCCGGCTGCGTAGTAGCGCATGTTGACGCCGGTGCCGGGGCCCAACTCGACCACGGTGCCCCTCATCGCTCCGATGATGGCCGACTTACGCTCGCCCCAGGCTGCGTGGCTGTCTTCGGCGCCGGCTTCGAGCAATCGAGCCTCGAACCGCGATCGCCGCTTCTGTTTCGTCAGGTCCGGCACACGACGCACCGTATCGAACACGCAGGTCTGCTCAGGTCAGTAGGGGGCGACCACGACGGCGCCGGACGGCGTTGCGCAGCGGCGTGCGCACCGACTCCAGCCCGAGATAGAAGGCCGGGAAGCACAGAAGCACGAACACCGTCGAGCTAACGAGGCCGCCCATCAACGTGAAGCCGAGTGACTCCCAGAACGGATCGCTCAACGCGAGCGGCAGCAGACCAACGACCGTGGTGATCGTCGTGGTGATCAACGGTCGGAAGCGAGAGGTGACGGCGTGCTGAATCGCCTCGCCGGCCGATGCACCTGCGCGTCGTTGCTGATTCGCGGAATCGACCAACAGAATCGTGTTGTTGACCGCCACGCCAATCAGCGCGATGAACCCCACCCCGGAGAGAAACGATTGCGGATTATCGGTGAGCTTCAGGGCGCCGAACACTCCGAGGAAACTGAGGGGGATCGCCATGAAGATCAACAGCGCCTGCGCGACCGATCGGAACTGGATCGCGATCAGCAGGAGCATCAGTCCGAGCGCAATGATGCCGGCGACGATCAGTCCAGCGAAGTCGTCCTGATTGTCCGACTCCAACCCGAAGTCGAACGTCACGGCCTCGGCCGAGAGACCTCTCGATTCGATCTCGGCTGGGGGGAAGTCCTCCTCGACGAGCAACTGCGTGTCGTTCAAGATGCCGGAAATGCCCTGGTCTTCGTCGTACTGCGCGCGTACTTCGATGATCTGTTGCCCGTCGACCCGAGCGATTTCTCCATCGGTCGACACGATCGCATCGGTCACCGTGACCGTGCCGCCGCCAGACTCAAACTGCCGCCCCTGCAGACTGTCGCGGATGTCCTCGGCGAGTTGTTGCCCCGCAGCGATCGATGCGGCATCGCTAACCTCGATCTGGGTCGCGAATGGGTACTCCAGCAGTGGCGGCCCGTTCTCAGTCTGTCCGGCTGTGAGGCGGAGACCGGGATAGGCCAAAACGATCGTCTCGAAGTCGGCCTCGATCCGCTCCACGAACGTTGGCGCCTTGGTCGACCGCGAACCGATCGGCGTGAGGTCGATGAAGGTCTCCGTCACGCGCTCGTTCCCGCGAACATATTGCGAACGAGCGAGCTCCTCACCGAGAACCGAGAGGATGACTACGTCGACCTCGTCAGAAATGTCTTGTGCTTCTTCGATGCTCGTTCCCGGGGGGAACTCCGCTGAGATCGCCAACCCGGAGGCGTCCTTGCCGGCTGGGAAGATCGAGAACGGCAGCGACCCCGCAATCATTCCGCCGGCCATGATGGCGACGAGCGCAACGCTGGCCATGCCCATGCCAGTGAATCGACCCTTCCAACCGTTCCTCCACGGATAGGCAGCGAGTCGACCAGCGGCGCGCGCAACGACCTTTTCACCGCGCACAATCGGGTTGTTACTCGCGCCGCCCTTGAGCAGGAACACCCGGGCGACTGCGGGAATGAACACGATCGAAAAGATGAACGACAAAATCAGCGTGATGATCACGGTTGCCGGGATCGAGCGGATGAACTCGCCAAGAATTCCGTCGACAAAGAGCATCGGCGAGAACACGACAACGGTGGTGAGCGTGCCGGCCAACGACGCCGACCCGACCCGTTCGAGCGCCGTGCGCACGGCGCCGAGCCGGCGGCCATCTTCCTGTGGACTCGGGTCGTCGCGGCTGGAGTCGATCGATTCGGAGATAACAATCGCGTCATCAACCAGGAGCCCAAGGGTCAAGATGAGACCGAACAGGGTGATCGTGTTGAGGGAGTAACCGAACACCCAGAGTCCGATCAATGCCCCCATCATCACGAGGGCCATGAAGCCGGTGGTCATCACGGCGACGCGCCAGCCGATGAGCAACAAGCTCACGAGGGCGACGGCGAGCAGGCCGGTGAGCAGGTTGGTGGTAAGTGACGACAACTGCTGACGGACGCTGGTGGCGAAGTCGGCAGTGATTGCTGCCGAGAATCCGTCGTCGAGCGGCGACTCGGCGCTGACCAGCCGGCTCTCGATCAGATCAGAAAATTCGAGGACGTCGAGATTCGATGTCTCGCTCCGGATCAGGCCGATTGCGATGGCGTCGTCGTAGCCGGAGCTGTCGAGTGCGACGCGCGTGAATCGGGTGAGGCGGGTTTCGGTTGCACCCGAGACCGGATCGATCGATTCCGTTTCGAGATCGCGCACCGCAGCGACGCCAACATCGCCCTCCGCGGCGAGGTAGACGCTGAGCTGCTCGGCCTGTTCCTGGAAGTCCGCCGGGGTCGCGTTCGGTGGACCGACGATCGACACCAAGCTGTCGTATTGGCCGACCAACTTGGCGGCATTGATCGGGTTGTACAGGATCTCGGCGCCGTCGGTCACCTCAAGATCGAGCGCAACGAGGCGCGCCGTGCCCACGTCAGAGCTGATGTCAGATTCGAACTCGACGACCACGGAGTAGCTGCTGGGCAATGCAATCGACTCGGTCGAGATGACTCCTTCGACCTCGCTGAACGCAGCTTCGAGGGGAACGATGACCTCCTGGTCAACCACTCCGGCGTCATCGACGAAGTACGTGCCGCTGACGACGGAGATCGGCGTGTTGATCGGCGGGAAGCCTTCTCGATCAAGGCCGAACCCGAACGCAGAAACACCAGCGATCAGCACAACGATCATTACCGCAAAAGTCGCTTGCCATCGGCGCGCGGCGCCAGCAGCGATGGAAGCAATCACCGACCGGCGAGGCGCCGAACGCTCGCCGGCTTCGGTTGATTCATCGGTGGTTGCCTCAGCAAGCATCCCCCGATTGTCAACGTCTGTTCAGCCAACCACAACGAGCCTCCAGTCACACACCAGCGAAAGAGACCGGCAGCGTACGTCAGGTGCAGGTCAGCAGGTCAGAGGGTGACGGGCAGATATTCGAGACCACGCAAGTTGATGCGACCGTTCCACTCGACGTCCCCCGACACTGCCGCGTCGGGGAACCGCCGCAAGAACGTGCCGATCGCAATCGCTGCTTCGAGCTTCGCCAGCGACGCGCCGAGGCAATAGTGGGCACCGCTGCCAAATGACAGGTGCTGACCGGCACCATCGCGGCGCACATCAAGTTCTTCGGCGGTCGGGCCCCACTTCTTCGGGTCGTGATTGGACGATGCCAACCCGGCAAGGACAAACATGCCCTTGGGGATGGTCGTGCCCTGGAATTCGATGTCGTCGAGGGTGATCCGACGCGAGAACTGCACCGGGCTGACAAATCGCAGCATCTCGTCGACCGCTGTTGCATCGAGTTCAGGGTCGGCCCGCCAGATTGCGGCTTGCTCAGGATGACGGAGCAGTTCATAGATGCCGGTGCCGATGAGGTTCACGGTGGTTTCGTGGCCGGCGATGAACAGCAAGTTGACCTGGTCGCGCAGCTCGCCCGGCGTCAGACGGTCACCGCCTTCTTCAGCAGCGGTCAATGCAGTGAGCAGGTCGTCGCCTGGGTTTTCGCGCTTCCAGCGAATGACCTCGTCGATGTGTGCATTCATCGCGTTGGATGCGGCCCTGATCTCGGCGAACGAATCGAGGGCCAACATTGGATCGAGTGACTTGACGATGGTCCCCGACCAGGCGGCAATTTGGTCCTTGTCGCTCTTGGGCATCCCCAACATCTCTGAGATCACATCGAACGGCAACGGGAATGCCAGCTGCTTGACGATGTCACCGGTGCCCGCAGCTGCCAGCTCGTCGAGAGCGGCGTCGACCAGTTCCTGAATGCGAGGCCGTAGTGCTTGGATCGCCGCCGGAGTAAACGCCTTGCTGACCAAGCGGCGAAGGCGGGTGTGATCGGGCGGATCGGTGTTGAGCATCGATGAATCTTGTTCGAGTTCCCCGCCTGCCGCTTCGAGCATTTCGGCGTAGCGCTCCTCGTCACGGACTTCGATCTTGGCATCCATGACACTCATCGTGGGGTCTCGCAGCAGGCGGAAGACATCGTCGTGATCGAACAGCACCCACACATCCATCATCGACAAATGGACGGGTTGACCATCTCGCATCTCCGCGAAGTGCGGATACGGATTCTCCATGTATCCCGACTCGAGCGGGTTGAACATCGGAGTCTCGGTAAGTGGCGACATATCACGACCCTAAACGAGACCCGAACGGTTTCTACGCAGCAGCCGTTGCTCACGCTCGACGTCTCGATCACGACAATTTGCGAACTCTGTGGTTGCGGCAGTGCAGGATGAGACTCATGCACGATCCGATGCTTGAGGCGCTGGCGTGCGACGCGGCCCTGGTCGCCCTCACTGCGGCGGGCATCAATCAGGTCGCGCGCGAGCCCGCCCTTCGCAGGCTGGTCCAGAGCAATGCGATCTGTCTTGCGAGCCCGTTTGCGCCCGACGCATCGGCGACCGGAGCGACGGTTCGAGCACGAAACCCGATGTTGCACGCACTCGGCTCGTTGACGCTCGTCGTGTCGTGCGCGGATGGCACGGGCCCGACGTGGGCAGCCGCGCGTGAGGCAGTCGAGCGCGAGCCTGGGTCAGTCGTCACCGTGGTCGATGCCCAAGCACCAGCGGGAAATGCGACACTGGCCGACTTGGGTGCTCAACGGCTCGACACCATCGACGACCTACACGGGTTGCTGGTATGAACCGAGACAGCTCTGGCTCAGACCATCAAGGCTTCGATGCCGCCATCTTCGCTCGGGCGTTGGCGGTGACGAGCAGGTAGACGCCAACGACCACAAGGACGCCGCCGACCAGCTCGGCTGTTCCGAGCCGCTCATCGCGAATCAACCATCCGAAGAACACTCCCGAGATCGGGATGAGGTACGCGGTTGCGGCAGCCTGTGTTGCCGCAGCACGCTTTACGATCGTGGCCATCAGCGCAAACGTCACCGCATTCGCCGGAATGGCAGCATAGGCCAGCGGCACGAAGAGCCCCATCGACCAGTCGGTGTCATCGACCCCTTCGACAATCAGCGCGATTGGGATCAGTACCGCTGCCGACATCGGCAGTTGCACCGCAACGATCATCACGGGCGAGACGTCACTGAAGTCCCGCCACTGCATGAATACCGTTCCAAACGCCCAAGCCAGCGCTGACACTGCAAGTGCAACAATGCCGACCGCAGTGGTCTCTCCACTGAGTGACGGCCAGGCGAGGACCGCCGTCCCAAAGAACCCCACGACCAAACCAAGCCCGCCAAGACGCGTCGGTCTCGTACCCATCAGCAGCAGTACCAGCAGCGCCGTGAACAGCGGCATCGTGCTGCTGAGCAGCGACGCCACGCCGGCTGACACCCGACTGACACCGAACACAAGCAGACCACTCGAGATCGTCGTGATTGCCAAGCTGACGACGAAAATCTTGCCGAGCATGGCCCGGTCGGTCGGGATCCGTTCGCCACGAACCAACGTGACGAAACCCAGCAGGAATGCCCCGCCCACAACCGTGCGCAAGCCAGCGAGGAGGAGCGGCGTCGTGTGGTCGAGCGCAAACTTCAGGGCCGTGAAGTTCGCACCGATCAGCAGTGCGACGAGGACGACCAACGCAAGCGTGACCCGCGGGTTCGGTGGTGGTGCGGTCAACGACTGCCTCTTTTCTCGCAACGCATGACCGCCCCGAGGATCAGGCGGCCATGACCTTCGAAGCAAAGCCAGCCATCTTGTCTGCGGCCTCTCCGGGAGCACCGATGAACATGAAGGCAGGGATCACGAGTCGATGAATGCCCCACGTCGCAGCTTCCTCGACGGCTGCAGCCGGGTCATCGCCAAAGATGCCGGGGTGCACACCGGTCATGTCGAGTGCCTCAGGGTTGCGGCCAGCGTCGGCAGCAGCCTGTCGAGCGATGTCCATCAGCTCGGCCATGTTGCCCTTCGCAGGGAAGAAGCCATCCCCCATTCGGCCAGCACGCTTGGCCGCAGCCTCGCTGTGGCCTCCGATGTGAATCGGGACTGAGCCGCTTGGCGGCTTGGGATTCGATGACAGATTCTCGAAGTTGATGAACTCACCGTCGTAGGACGCCCCGTCGGTCTTCCAGAGTTCGCGCATGACGTCGGCGTATTCCTCGGTACGACGAGTGCGGCCTTCCCACGGAATGTCGAGCGCCTCGAACTCTTCACGCAACCATCCGATGCCGATGCCGAGCATCAGACGTCCGCCCGACATCGAGTCAAGAGTCGCGACTTCCTTGGCGTACATCACCGGGTGCCGCTCGGGGAGGAGCGAGATGCCCGTCGCCAGCTTCAGCGTCGTCGTGTGGGCAGCGGCGTAGGCCAGCCAGATCAGCGGGTCCGGAATCGGACTGTCGCCCGAGCCAGGCATCTTGCCATTCGGCGCGTAGGGATATGTCGACTCGTACCCCTCGGGGTAGACGATGTGCTCGACGGTCCAGAGGGATTCGAATCCCGCGCCCTCAGCCGCTTTCGCGAGCTCGATCGCGCCAGCCCCCGAGGTGAACGTCATGGTGTTGGCAAAGGCAATTCCGAACTTCATCCTCGCATCTTGGCCGACAATGTCGTCGCCACGTGCATCGGCACGACTCAACCTCAGGTCAGTCAGCGGCGAGAGCGCTGCCGAGACGCGCGAGCAGCACATCAACCTCGTTGAGACCGTCGGCCCGCTGTGCGTGCACTCGCCCGAGCGACACTCTGATGTCATCGAGGTCGTCGGGAGCGGTCGGTTGGTCACCGTGCCCGATGATGAGCCACGACAGGCTCACTCCCAGGATGCCGGCCAACGCTGTCAACCGATTGCTGCGCGGCGACGCGACGCCGCGCTCCCACTTCTCCATGGTCGACACCTTGACGCCCAACTGGTTCGCGATGTCGGTCTGCGTGCGGTCCGAGCGTCAGCGATTCGCGCTCCGAGGTCGCTCGCGGAGTCTTCAATTCCGCGAGGCTGTGCTTCGGGATCGCCATCGAGGAAGCGATGGAGCGAGTTCGTTGTGTGCTGATCAGTCATTCGTCCAACCAGTTGGTGCGGGCTGTCGACCGTACGCAGCGATACACACGCTGACAACGGAGAACGGACCTGGACCGCCAGCTCACCTTCTCGTGCTTGGTGACATCACCGGCGCTCAGCGAGTCGGCACGCCCGGCATCTCTGTGACCGTGCGCGTTCATGATGTCCTTCAGATCAATCAAAGGAGACCGACATGTTGGTGCTGGTGGCCACAAACGAACTGCAAGGAACCGTCGACGGTGACTATGCGTGCACCGTTGAGGGCGAACTGGTGACGCCAGTCGTTGCCGAGTGCGCATCACCCGCTCGATGTGGTTGCAACATGGGCTTTCCCGGCCTCGCGAGCTCACGGGCGGTCACCACCGCTCAGGTGGTCGACCTCCCCCACATTTCCGAGGAGCAGTTGCGCGAAGTCGTCGAGGATTCGCTCGATCGTGACGGATGGTTTGATCTCGCTGGCGAAGCCTGCCGACGCGAACTCGTCGACGAGCACCTCGAGTGCATTGCGGCCGTCTGTGCAGCATTTCCTACCGGGACGGTCATCGGCCGCAACGGCACTGAAGTGTTCAGTCGTTCGCCTCGCCTGCCCGACCGCCGAGCGGCGT
Organism: uncultured Ilumatobacter sp.; assembly: GCA_938091165.1. Taxonomy (GTDB): domain Bacteria; phylum Actinomycetota; class Acidimicrobiia; order Acidimicrobiales; family Ilumatobacteraceae; genus Ilumatobacter_A. Next base: position 14,892 of record CALKNK010000002.1, read on the forward strand.
AAGCCGCAGTCACCGCTCCTCAGGTCTGGCTGACACACTGCCTCCGTGGACGGCTACCAACTGACGATCGTGCTCGTTGCGGTGGTGATCGGTTCCGTGTCGAAGGCGGTGACGGGCATGGGACTTCCTGTCATCGTCATTCCCGTCGCCGCGCTGTTCGTCGACATCGAAGACGCCGTCGTGATCATCGCGCTCCCCAACCTGCTGGCGAACGGTGTGCTCGCCATTCGGGAACGGGCCCATTTGCCCGACACCCGCAGTCTAGGAATGCTCGCCATCAGTGGTGTTATCGGCGCCGTGCTCGGCACGCTGCTGTTCGTCAACGTGCCGGACGAACCAATCGTGGTCGCGTTGATCGTCGCCATCGCCGCCTACATCACGATGTTCTTTCTGAAACCCGACCTGCGGACGTCGATGGAGCAGTCGCATCGTTGGTCGCCAGCCGTTGGTGCCCTCGCCGGGACGTTCCAAGGGGCAATCGGAATCAGCGGACCCATCGTCGGGTCCTGGATTCACAGCTTTCGACTCTCGCGCGGCGCACACATTTTGTCCGTCACGACGTTGTTCTTCTTCTCGGGGGCCGCTCAGTTCGGCGTCCTTGCGGCCAACGGCGAACTGTCGGGCCGAGTCGTTGCCACGCTGCTCGCGTGCATCCCCGTCTTGGCCACGATCCCAGTTGGCGCACGACTACGCGATCGGGTCTCAGGCCGCGGCTTCGATCTCGCCATCATCGGGATGCTCGCAGTGTCGTCGATTGCACTGTGCGTTCGGACGTTCGTCTAGATACTGTTGTGAGTACACAAACGGGGAGCTCACAGATCGGTGGGCTGAGAGGGTGACACGCTGTCATCGACCCGAGAACCTGATCCGGGTAATGCCGGCGGAGGAATCGAGTGCACGAACACATCGTTGTTATCAGTGGGTCGGCACCACTCGCACCCCATGTGATCAACACGCTCCCTGACGAGGCCATCATCCTTGCCGTCGACGGCGGACTTGACCATGCGCTTGCTGCCGGACTCACGCCATCGAGTCTGATCGGAGACCTCGACTCGGTGAGCCCTGCTGGACTGGCATGGGCTGAAGCAAACGCGACGATTTCGCGCCACTCGGCGGACAAGGCGCAGACCGACACCGAACTGGCGCTTGCCTCGGCAGCCGAGATGCATCCCGCACGGATCACGCTCGTCGGCGGGGGGAATCGCCTTGATCACAGCATCACAGCGATTGGCGCCCTCGGACATCGCTGGCTGATGCCGATTCCACGCCTCGACGGATGGTGGAACGGCGAACATTTCGACGTGCTCCACGGCCCCGGCGAACTCCAGCTCACCCTCCCCCCGGCCTCGACGTTGTCGCTCGTTGCGCTCCATGGCCTCTGCGCGGGTGTCTCGATCAGCGGCACGAGGTGGGCACTCGACAGTGTCGACCTTGCCCCGCTGGTCGGACGGGGTGTGAGCAACGAGGTCGGCCCAGGCGGCGTCGTTTCCATTCGCATCTCCGCCGGCATCCTCACGATCTTCAACACCTCGACTCCAACTCCCCCTACCGAACCCCCACCCCCGACGGAGAACCACTCATGACCGCCAGAACGCCCGCTTGTGCCGTCTTCACCCTTGCATTACTTGCAACCGCATGTTCGAGCGATGACGCCCCGACCGCCGCACCCGCCGCGATCACGTTGGTCACGTATGACTCATTTCCTGATGCCGGGACATCGATGAACGAGGCACTCGAATCATTCAGCAGCGAGACGGGCATCGCCGTCGAGATTCTTGTCGCCGGCGATACCGGCACGATGCTGTCCAAGGCTGCGCTGACCGTCGGCAATCCGGAAGGAGACGTGATGTGGGGAATCGACAACACCTTCCTCTCGCGGGCACTGAACGAGGGCATCTTCGAACCAGCTGCGACGCCGGTCGGAGCCGAGCTCCCTCCGGCGTTCACTCAACTCTCCCCTGATGGACTGGCCGTACCTGTCGACTTCGGCGATGTATGCATCAACTACGACCTGGCTTGGTTCGCGAACGCCGGCATCGAACCGCCGACGTCGCTGGCCGACTTGATCGACCCGACGTACTCCGACCTGCTCGCCGTGCAGAATCCGGCGACGTCCTCCCCTGGCCTCGCATTCCTGCTCGCCACGATCGACGAGTTCGGTGACGACGGCTGGCAGGGCTATTGGACTGCGCTGCGCGACAACGGCGTGCAGGTACTCGACGGCTGGACGGAGTCGTACTACAGCAGCTTCACCGGCGCCGGAGGCAGCGATCGACCCCTCGTTGTCTCGTACGGATCGAGCCCACCGGCCGAAGTGATCTTCGCCGAGCCTGCTCGCAATGACGCACCCACCGCCGTGGTCGAGTCGACATGTTTCCGTCAGATCGAGTTCGCTGGCGTGCTCGCTGGCACAGAACATCCTGACGAAGCCGCACAACTGCTCGACTTCCTCGTGGGAGAAACGTTTCAAGCCGAGCTTGCTCTCAACCTGTTCGTGTACCCAAGCAACCCGGCGGTCGATCTCCCCCAGGAGTTCATCGACTTCGCTGTTGTGCCCGAGTCGTCCCGTTCGGTCGAGCCGGAGCGCATCGACGCGAACCGCAGCGACTGGATCGACACCTGGACCAGCCTCGTGCTGGGCTGATCGCACCCCATGACCGCTCTGCCACGGCGGGTGATCGCGGCCCTGGCGATTCTGCCAGCAGCCGGGTTGGCCGTGTTCTATGTCTGGCCCGTGCTGAACCTGTTGTCGCGAGCCATCGATGGCGGAGCGGTCCGCACGACCCTGGGACGGCCAGCCACGTGGGAGGTTGCGTGGTTCACGCTGTGGCAGGCAGTCGTCTCGACGCTGCTCACTCTCGTTGTTGGCCTCGCTCCGGCGTACATCGTGGCCCGATTCGACTTTCGCGGCCGGCAACTCTTGCTCGGATTGCTGACTGCGCTCTTCGTCCTGCCGACCGTGGTCATGGGAGCTGCATTCCTGGCGCTCCTTCCCGATGGCATGAATCGAAGTGTCGCTGCAGTCATCGCTGCCCACGTCGTGTTCAACCTCGCCGTCGTCGTGCGCACCGTCGGCCCGTTCTGGGAGCAACTACCCACCGACATGGAAGGCGCCGCCGCATCGCTGGGCGCGTCGCCCTGGCGCGTGTTCACCTTGATCACGCTCCCGCTGATCCGACCTGCGCTCGTCGCTGCTGCGTCGATCGTGTTCGTCTTTACGTTCACCTCGTTCGGAGTGGTACGAGTGATCGGAGCCGCCGGAACCCGCACGCTTGAAGTCGAGGTGTGGCGACAGGCAATCCAGCTGGGCGATATCGGAACCGCAGCGGTGTTAACTGTGCTCCAACTGGTGGCGCTCGCCGCGGTGATGGTGTGGGCGTCACGGGCACAGCGACGTCATTCCCGACCGCTCGGCCTGGAACCAAATGCCCGGCGAATTCCGCGACGTGGGAGCGAGCGGCGTCGAGTTGCGCTGATCGGCATCACGTCGTTCGCGGTGTGCGGGGCACCCTTGGTCGCACTCGCTGCCCAGTCGTTCTCAACGCCGTCGGGTTGGTCGACTGCGGCGTGGACACAGTTGGGTCGCACCGAGGTGCGGCCGGGCATCCGGCTTGGGATCGACCCGCTCGATGCCGTGCGCAATTCGGTGGAGAACGCGCTGTGGGCCACGCTCTTCGCCGTCGTCATCGGCGCACTCGCCAGCTTGGCGATCGCCGCGGCTCGCAATGCCGGCCGCATTCTCGACGTGGGAATGATGCTTCCGGTCGGCACATCTGCCGTCACGATCGGATTCGGCATGTTGATCACGTTCGATCAGGCGCCCTACGACTGGCGCGCCGAATGGTGGCTCGTCCCGGTCGGCCACGCCCTCGTCGCCGTGCCGTTCGTCGTTCGCGCGACCGTCGGCGTGCTGCGATCAGTCGACCCCGAATTACGTTCCGCCGCAGCAACACTTGGGGCCTCCCCGACACGTGCCTGGCGAGCCGTGGTGGTGCCGTTCCTTTGGCGCCCGCTGAAGGTCAGCGCCGCACTGGCAGCTGCCATCTCGTTGGGCGAGTTCGGTGCCACCGGTTTCCTGTCGAGGTCAGGCGGCGAGACCGTACCGATCGCCATCGAACAACTACTCGGTCGAACCGGGTCCCTACTCCAAGCGCAAGGATATGCGTTGGCCACAATCTTGGCGGCTGTCACGATCGGCCTCGTCGTTGCGGTCGACCGCAGCCATGAACTGCGCACCCTCGTACGCCCCACCACCAATCGACCAAACTGAATGGTGATGGCTCATCTCTCCGTTGACAGCGTCGACCTCGCATTCGACAAGGCGCCGGTGCTGACCAGGGCCACGATGGCCGTCGATCAGGGCGAAGTAGTGGCCGTGCTCGGCCCATCAGGGAGCGGCAAGAGCACCCTCCTGCGAGTCATCGCTGGGATCACAGCACCCGACGCCGGAACCGTGACGCTCAGCGGCCATGACATCACCAATGTGCCCACCCATCAACGCGGTGTCGGCATGGTCTTTCAGAACAACCAGTTGTTCCCCCACCTGACCGTGGGCGAAAACGTCGCGTTCGGACTCAAGATGGCCGGAACACCTGCGGTCGAGCGTCGCGCGACTGCAGACGACTGGCTCGCACGGGTCGGTCTCGCCGGGTTCGACTCGCGCCAGGTCAGCGCCCTCTCGGGCGGCGAGGCGAAGCGAGTTGCGCTTGCGCGAACACTCGCAGTCGAACCCAGCATTGTGCTGCTCGACGAACCCTTGACCGGACTCGATCGCAAACTCCACGACCGACTCGCCCACGACGTCGCAGCTCTTCTCGCCGATCTGGCGATCACCGCAATCCTCGTCACCCACGATCCGGACGAAGCGGCGACCATCGCCGTTCGCTCACTCCACATGGATGACATCAATGGATGACGCGACCCTGATCGAGCTGTCAGCCGAGGAGACCTACGATCTTCGTCGACGTGTACTCCGAGTCGGCACGCCATCGACGGACGTCCAATGGCAGGGCGACAGCCTCGACACCACCACCCACCTCGGAGTGTCAGGAACAGACAAGATCGTTGCAATCTCGACCTGGCTAAAATCACAATCGCCGGATCTCGATCGACACCATGCCGGCGTTCAATTACGTGGCATGGCGACCGACCCGGCCGCACGGGGACACGGTTACGGCTCCATGCTCCTCCTCGCCGGTATTGACCGGGCTCGCAGGTCAGGTGCTCACCACGTCTGGGCCAATGCTCGGACCGCAGCGCTCGACTTTTACATCGCCCACGGATTCAAAGTCACGAGCAGTGAGCTCGAAAATGCTGAGACTGCGATCCCCCATCGGCGCATTCTGATGTATCTTCCGTCACGGACCGACGCCAACCTGGTGGAGGTATGACAGCGGTCGAACGACGGGACGCCGAGCGCAGGCGACGGACCGTCGCATTATCTGCGCAAGCATTGCCGAATTGCATCTTTAGCAATGCCCGCAAACTGAGTGGCGAATCAGTCATTGAGTCTCTAGAAAAGCACGGCTCGCTCGCCTCCATAGCCAAGGCATAAGCGGGATAACAATCCTGAGCTCCTAATGGAGTTTGCAATTTCGAAGCTGTGACTTCCCAAGTGTCGCAAGCCCAAAGAGTAGGCCACAAACGCCTTCGTGCAGATCGATCTGGCCAGTGTCATTACCCTCAGCTGACAACCTGACCGACACGCAATGACAACTCAGGTTCATGTCGTAGTTGATTGTTCTCTCTGTCACGGAATTCGCACCGAGAACTGCCAGACTGGGTTTGTGAGCCGATCGAAGACCACATCGATCAAACGGCCGGCCTTGCCCTCCTCCAAGGAAGGATCGTCACGTCTGGGTGACATCACTCGGTCGATTCCGATTGACAAACGTCTGTCGCGCCGGCCCAAGGTTGCGTTGTTCGCCGGCATTGCTGCGCTCGCCGTCATCGGGACGATGGCCGCAGCTGTCTTCGTCTTGCCAATCAATACATGGCGCGAACAAAACAACGATCTCGAGCAACGCCAAACGCAACTCGATGCACTCGTCAGTGTCAACGGCCAGCTCGCAGCTGAGGTTGATCGCCTTCAAACTGACGATGGTGTCCGCGAGGCAGCCCGCGAGGAAATCGGTTACATGCAGACCGGCGAGCAGCGCCGTTCGGTGCTCCCCAGACCGCCGCTCCCTGCTGATCTACCAGACGGCTGGCCCTACAACGTGGTCACCGAAATCTTTGCTGCGCGCACGGCTGGGCCCGCACCCGCCGTCACCGACTAGGTTTGACTACAGGACGTCCGCAGTGGAGGTCCGTAATCCACGACAGGGGTATCACGTGGCTGGTGGCAGCATTCTTGGTAATCGCGTTCAACGCAAAGAAGATCCTAAGTTCCTCACAGCGGGCGGCGACTACGCCGACGACCTGAAGGATCCCCGCCTTGAAGGTGCCGCTCAGGTGGTTTACGTGCGCTCGGCGGTTGCTCACGGCATAATCGAGGCGATCGACGTCGCCGGGGCAATCGACATGCCTGGCGTCATTGCGGTGCACACGGCCCAATCACTCAGCCTCCAGCCGGTTGCGTCACCCTTCAACCCCGCCGCCGCTCGTACGCTTCTTGCCAGCGACAAGGTGCGGTACGTGGGCGAGCCCGTCGCCGCCGTTGTGGCTGAGACATGGCAACAGGCGACTGACGCAGCGGAAATGGTGTTCGTCGACGTCGAGTTTCTGCCAACGCACATCGACCTCGAGGCCGCCCTTGCGTCCGACTCGCTAATTTACGAAGCGGCTGGCAGCAACGCTGTATTCGACACCACTGCGCTTGGCATGCCGGAGAACTCCGCCACAGACGAGTACTTCGCCGACTGCGAAGTCACTGTCAGCGGACGCTTCATGAATCAGCGGGTCGCCCCGTGTCCACTCGAAGTTCGTGCGTCCGCAGCCGTGTGGGAAGAAGGCCGCCTTGTCCAGTGGATTTCAAGCCAGGGCGCACAGGGCGCCAAAGCTGCCTTCGTCGCCGCCAACGGCGGCGACGACGACGCTGTGCACCTGATCACCCCCGATGTCGGCGGCGGATTCGGCGCGAAGATCGATTCCTACCCCGAAGAACTTCTCCTCGGCCCGATCGCCAAGCTGCTCGGTCGACCAGTCCGTTGGCGCGAGACACGCAGTGAGTCGATGATGAACCTCGGACACGGCCGCGCCCAGCTGCAGTACGTCACCATCGGCGGAACTCGCGAAGGCAAGGTCACGCATTATCAGCTTCACGCCATCCAGGACGCCGGAGCCTTCGTTGGTATGGGTACCATTTTGGCTCCGTTCATGACGCGGCCGATGTCTTCGGGCGTGTACGACATCTCGAATATCGAATGTCGCACCACTTCAGTCGTCACGAACACCACACCGACTACTGCATATCGCGGTGCTGGCCGCCCTGAGGCAACAGCCGCGATCGAGCGAGCGATGGACATGTTCGCTCTCGAGATCGGAAAGGACCCAGCTGAGGTTCGGCGCATGAACTTGATTGCAAAGTTCATGGAACCGCACACCACCTCCATTGGGCAGACCTACGACGTCGGCGACTTCGAAGGTGCGCTCGACAAGGCCCTTGATACCGCTGGATACGCGAACCTGCGTTCGGAACAGCAGGCTCGTCGCGACGCCGGGGATGCCAAGCAAATCGGTATTGGCGTCAGCGTGTACGTAGAAATCACCGGAGGCGTCGATCCCAAGCAGGAAGCAGCCAAGATCGAGGTTCACGATGATGGGACCGCCACGGTCTACACGGGAACCTCGCCCCACGGCCAGGGCCATGAAACTGCGTGGGCGATGCTCGCCTACGACGAAACCGGAATTCCGATGGACAAAATCACCCTCGTCTGGGGCGACACCGACCGAGTCCCCGGCGGTGGTGGCACCATGGGCTCGCGTTCGCTACAACAAGGCGGTGCAGCCGTCCACCAGGGCGCCATCGAACTGGTCGAAAAAGCCCAAGAACTCGCAGCCCAACTCCTCGAGGCTGACGTTGCTGACATCGTGCTCGACAAGGACAACGGTGCATTCCACGTAGCAGGAACTCCAGCGGTAGCAAAGAGCTGGGGTGAGCTTGCTGTTGCGTCAAGGCAGCAGGGCAACGAGCTGACTATCGATACGCTTTTTGTCGCAGACATGGCAACGTTTCCATTCGGGGCGCACATCGCTGTCGTCGAAGTCGACACCGAGACTGGCCAAGTCAAGCACCTCCGTCAGGTGGCGTGCGACGACGCCGGTCGTGTCATCAATCCGCTGCTGCTCGACGGCCAAATCCATGGCGGGATCGCCCAGGGCACAGCGCAGGCACTCCTAGAAGAGGTCCGCTTCGACGAAGACGGCAACCCGATCACCTCCAACCTCGCCGACTACGGCATGATCAGCTCGGCTGAGTTGCCGAGCTTCGAAGTTGTTCACATGGAAACACCGACCTTCGTGAACCCGCTGGGGGCAAAAGGCATCGGCGAGTCGGGCACGATCGGCTCGACACCTGCAGTCCAATCCGCTGTGGTCGACGCAGTCAGCCATCTTGGCGTCAAGCACATCGATATGCCCGCCACTGCCGAACGAGTCTGGCAGGCCATCCAAGCTGCCAACTAAGAGCCGAGGAAACATCATGACCGAAACGCATCAACGCGCTTCATTCACATCGTTCGAGGAATCGACTGCTGAGGACTGGGCGATCATCGCTCCGCAGCTCAGCGTAACTCAGGGCATGGTCGCCGACCGCGTCATCGACCTGATGCGCGCCCTGGAGTTTGACCATGGAGGGTTTCCCGTTAACCGTCTCGAGCACAGCCTGCAGACAGCAACACGGGCAGAGAAAGACGGACAGGACGACGAGTACGTGCTGTGCGCGCTGATTCACGACATCGGCGACACACTGAGTCCGTACGCCCATCCCGATATTGCGGCGGGCATCGTTAAGCCGTTCGTGTCTGAGGCCAATCACTTCATGGTCAAGCACCACGGTGAATTTCAGGGCTACTACTTCTGGCACTACCTAGGTATGGACAAAGAGGCTCGCGACGCACACCGCGACAATCCGTTTTTCGATCACACCGAAGAGTTTTGCGCAAAGTATGACCAAAAGGCTTTTGATTCCGACTACGTTAGCAACCCGCTAGAACACTACGAGCCGCTGATCCGCAAGATCCTGCGCAGCGCCGACAATGCAAGCTGACTAACAGCGGGCACTGCACAAGCCTGACTCGCCAGGTCAACTGGCGATGGTCCACACTCCGAAATCAGCGGTTGCGGCAACGTGAACGCACTACGGTCAGCGCCGTGAACTCCTCTATTGGGCGCCTACGACTCGCACTGGGCATGGTCGCCGCCGTGTTTGTCGTCGGCACCGTCGGCTACTGGTCTTTCGGCCTTTCGCTGCTCGACGCCGCCTATCAAACGATTACGACGGTCACCACGGTCGGCTTCCGCGAACTCGCAGTGTTCGGAACCGCCGAAAAGTGGTTCACCATGGTGCTAATCGTGCTCGGGGTGTCTACCGTTTTGTATACCTTTACCCTCGCCCTGCAAGTAGTTGTCGAGGGGCAACTGCGAGAATTCGTCGGGAGGCGGCGCATGGATCGCGAGCTGAGCAAAATAAGCGGCCACACGGTCGTCTGCGGATGGGGTCGCGTTGGCCGCGCTGTCGCTGCTGACCTCGAGCGTTCCGGCCACTCGGTGGTGGTCGTCGATCTCGACATCGATCGAGTTGCCGATATTTTTCACCCCGTTGTTGTCGGTGATGCCACGCTCGATTCTACCCTCCGAGCAGCTGGGCTTGAGCGGGCCACCTCTCTGATTGCAGCTCTCGAAGGCGACGCCGAGAACCTATTTGTCACGCTGTCTGGCCGTTCGATCAACCCAAACTTGTTCATCGTGGCCCGCGCACGCCAAGACGAGAGCGTGCCGAAATTAGCAAACGCTGGAGCTGATCGGGTCGTCAACCCGCAGGAGCTCGGTGCGGCCAGGATGGCCTCATTTGTCGCTCGTCCAAATGTTGCAGAATTCATCGACGTGGTCATGCACCAACGGTCACTCGAGTTCCGAATGCAGGAATTCGATGTGCCACCAGAGTCGGCGCTGGCCGGCAAGACGCTCCGAGACGCCAACCTAAGCGAGGAAAGCGGGGCACTTGTACTCGCACTGCGTTCGCCCGACGGTGTCTTCACGACCAACCCGACCGGCGACACACGCATACAGCCTCACCACATCATCATCGGGGTCGGTACCGTCGATGACCTGCACCGACTCGGCGAGCTCACCCGACGCCCGAGTTCATGAGCCGCACCCACGTCCTCATCGACTTAGACGGCACGATCTCCAACTCACTGCCCGGCATTGCCCGGTCACTGCAGTACGCGTTTGCCGAGTGCGGCTACGAGCCACCAACCGACGATGCAGTCCGTTCGATTATCGGGCCGCCATTCGAGGTCTCGTTCCCCATCCTCGGTGTGCCCATCGACGAAATGACGCCTGTTGTTGCGAAGTACCGCGAACGGTACAACGACATCGGTCTTTTTGAGAACACCTTGTACAAGGGCATTCCGGACATGCTCGAAGCCCTGCTGAGTGAAGGCCTCAGCCTCGCGCTCGCCACAGCGAAACCCGAAACGGTCGCGCGACGCATCACCGTCCACTTCGACGTAGCGCAGCACTTCGTCTACGAAGCTGGCGCCAGCCCTGACCTCAATGACAATCGCCGTTCAAAGGACCAGGTCATCGCTTATTGTTTGTCCGAACTCGGCATCGCAGCCGGTGATCATGTCGTGATGCTTGGCGATCGCGATCATGACGTCGAGGGAGCCCTCGCCAACGGCATCGACTGCGTCGGTGTCACCTGGGGCTTTGGCTCAGCCGACGAGTTACTCGGCGCCGGCGCGCTTTGCATCGTCGATCGCCCAGCCGATGTGCGGGCCGCTGTCAACGCTTGAAGATGTGCTGACCGCCCGATCAGCGAGTACCGTTCCTCTTTAGTGAGCGCAACGGCAGACACCACCACCGAGGCGTCCTTCGTGGCCCCTCGCGTGCAGTCCAACTCGTCGGCCGACCGCTTCATGCGACGTCTGCTCAGACTCCCCGAGGGGAAAACTTCCACTAACGCCGAGGCCCGATCAGCATTCCAAAAGTCGATCGCTATTACTGCGTGCCGCTGCATCGTGATGTACCTGGTGTTGCCATTTGTCCTGCCGATCGTCGGCGTCGCAAGTGGCGTTGGCCCAGCGATTGGTCTCGCAATCGGGATCCTCGCGATCATTGCGATCATCTACTCGATTCGCCGCTTCTGGCGCGCCGACCACCCCAAGCGCTGGTATTACACGGCTTTTGCCTCCGTCATCATCAGCTTCTTGATCTACTTGTCAGTCAAGGACATCATCGAGCTCACCAACTGAGCCATTTTCTTTCAATTGGCCAAGCGCCCGATACCGTGAAGCTTTCGACAATTGAAATGAGAACGCCCATGGCGGTTAAGAAGCCCATCCTCAGCCCCTGGTTCGACGGCAATACGCCGTTGGAAGAACTCCCCGCCAGCGATCAAGTCGCCCACGACATCGTGCTCGAATTCGGTGATCTAAAGCCATCTGTAATGCGCATCATGGACGCAGAACTCAACGATGATCAGCGACTCAGGGCCATCGTTGCTTTCCGCGACTCACTGCAGGATCCCGGCAACGCGAATCGTGACCCGCGTGTCGCTATCGCCAACGCAAGCAAGTAACGATCACCCAAGGCGACGGCGCCGCCGCTTGCCTTACCTATGTGGTCGCGAGATCGACAGTCGCAAGAACTTGCGGACGGGGGACTCTCCGTGACGTTCGGCACCGCCAGATGAGGCATGATGGTGGTGTACATCCGCACAAGACAAACCTGGGGGATCTTCCGTGGAAGTTTCGATCAACATCAATGGCACACAGCAGACACATGATGTCGAGCCGCGCACGCTACTTGTTCAGTACATCCGAGAACACGCCGGCTTGACCGGCACCAACATCGGCTGCGACACGTCGTCGTGCGGCGCCTGTTCCATCCATCTCAACGGCGAGGCTGTGAAAAGCTGCACCATCCTGGCCGCGCAGGCCGATGGTGAGGAGATCAAAACCATCGAGGGCATGGCAGATGCCGACGGCACACTGCACCCAATGCAGCAGGCCTTCATGGAAAACCATGGCCTGCAATGCGGTTACTGCACACCGGGGATGGTGATGGCGGCCACGAGCCTGCTCGACGAGAATCCGAATCCATCCGAAGAAGATGTTCGGCTTGGCCTAGAAGGCAACCTCTGCCGTTGCACCGGCTATCACAATATCGTCAAGTCGGTCCTCGCTGCGGCGAGCGTCTGAGTTCACGAACAACCAATTTGGGGCGAATATGAACTGGATGGGGGTCCAGCAATGACAGTCATCGACAATCAAACCGCCAGCGACGAATCGATCGCCGCCGGCAACGGAGTGGTCGGCCAACGAATACTCCGCAAGGAAGACCCGGTGCTCCTGACTGGTGAAGCGGTCTACACCAACGACATGGTGGTGCCAGGCGCCCTCTACATGGCCGTGCTCAGGAGCCCACATGCGCATGCAACGATCAGCTCGATCGACACGTCAGCGGCCCTGGCATTGCCCGGGGTACACAGCGTCTACACGGGGGCCGACATGGCGGACCAGTGGGCCGCACCGATGCCGTGCGCTTGGCCGGTCACCGACGACATGAAGAATCCGGCGCACTATCCGCTTGCGATCTCGAAAGTCGCCTATGTCGGCGACGGCGTTGCCTGCGTGCTGGCCGAAACCGACTCGATCGCGCATGATGCGATCGAGTTGATTGATGTCGACTACGACGTGCATAGTGCGGTAATTGACCTCGAATCGGCGCTGTCCGACGACGTAGTCATTCACGACGAACTCGGAACAAATGCCAGCTACACGTGGCCACTGCTCATTGAAGAGAATGACGGCGACTGCCAAAAAGCCATCGATGAGGCTGCCTACGTTGTCTCTGAACGCTACGTACAACAGCGTTTGATCCCAATGGCGATGGAACCACGAGCCGTCGTTGCGTTGCCGCAACCCTTCGGTGGCGACATGACCTTGTACTCCGCCACACAGGTACCCCACATTTTGAAGGTGATGACGGCGCTGACACTCGGAATTCCTGAGCACCAGTTGCGTGTGGTGTGCCCGGCTGTCGGCGGTGGCTTCGGTTCGAAGCTCGACGTCTACGCCGAGGAATTGCTTTGCGTGCAATTGGCCCGCACCCTCAAGGTGCCGGTCCGCTGGAACGAGGAACGCTCAGAGAATGCCCTTGCCACGGTCCATGGTCGTGCTCAGATTCAGGACATCGAACTCGCCGCAGACGCCGACGGCAGGCTCACCGGTATGCGGGTGAGACTCACTGCCGACATGGGCGCCTACCTTCAACTCGTCACGCCTGGAATCCCACTGTTCGGCGCGTTCCTCTATGCAGGAGTGTACAAACTGCCGAAGGCATACGATTTTTCCTGTACCGGCGTCTTCACCACCATGACGCCGACAGATGCGTACCGCGGCGCCGGCCGACCAGAGGCCACCTACGCAATCGAGCATGCCATGGATGCTCTTGCTCGCAAGGTCGGCATCGATCCGCTCGAGTTGCGTCGCCGCAACTTCATCCCAAAGGAGTCCTATCCGTACGAGGCCTTTACCGGGCTAGTGTACGACTCGGGCGATCACGACAAGGCAGCTTCTATCGCGGAACGTCTCCTCGATTACGCTGGGCTACGCGCTCGCCAGGTTGAACAAAACATACCTGGGTCAACAAAACGACTCGGCGTCGGGGTGTCAACCTACTTCGAGATGTGCGGCCTTGCCCCATCACGGGTATTGGCCTCGCTGAACTACTCAGCAGGTGGTTGGGAATCAGCTACCGTTCGAGTGCTGCCAACCTCAAAGATCCAAGTAGTCACCGGCACTGCCCCGCACGGACAAGGTCACGAAACGGCTTGGTCAATGATTGCCGCCGACAGATTTGGCGTTGATCCAGCCGACGTCGACGTGCTGCATTCCGATACGGCCATCGCTCCTCTCGGGCTAGACACCTACGGATCGCGCTCGCTGCCCGTCGGCGGTGTGGCTCTCACCATGGCATGCGACAAGGTCATTGACAAGGCCCGCCAGATCGCAGCTCATCAGATGGAAGCCAACGAGGAAGACCTTGAGTTCTCCGGAGGCACGTTCCGCGTCGCCGGTTCACCGGACAGGGAGATGCCACTCGCCGCGATTGCGTTCGAAGCGTTCACAGCCCACAACCTTCCCGATGGACTCGAGCCAAATCTCGAAGCACAAGTCACGTACGACCCTCCAAACTTTTCGTGGCCATTTGGGACACATATGTGCGCCGTCGAAATCGATACTGAGACCGGCAATGTCGAACTGCTGCAGTACGTCGCCGTCGACGACTGCGGCAACAAGATCAATCCGCTCATCGTTGACGGCCAGGTACACGGCGGCGTAGTGCAAGGCATCGGCCAAGCGCTCTATGAAGAGGCCCGCTACGACGATGACGGCAATCTGCAGTCCTCAACCCTGGCGGAATATCTCGTGCCAGCAGCCAGCGATGTTCCCCCTATTACCCTAGGTGAGAGCGTCACGCCTTCACCTAGCAACCCACTAGGCGTCAAGGGGGTCGGCGAGGCCGGCACAATTGGTGCTGCTCCGTGCGTCATGAACGCCGTGGTCGATGCCCTTTCCGGGCTCGGCGTGCAAGACATCCAGATGCCGGCGAGTCCGCTGAACGTCTGGAACGCAATCCAACAAGCCCAAGCCAACCATCAGGAGACCAACCAGTGATCCCCGCACAGTTCGACTACGTCCGCGCCGAATCTGCTGAAGAAGCAATCAGCCTCATCGGCCAGCACGGCGACGAGGCCAAGTTCATTGCGGGCGGCCACAGCCTCCTGCCGTTGATGAAGCTGCGCCTGGCACAGCCGTCGGTACTGGTCGATATCGGCCGCCTGTCCGATCTGTCCTACATCCGCGAAGACGGCGACCACATCGCAATCGGTGCGATGACCCGGCACATGGACGTCGAGACCTCGGACATACTCAAACAACACGCACCTCTACTCGCTCATGCCGCAGGCCACGTCGGTGACCCGCAGGTACGTCACCGCGGCACCATCGGTGGGTCAATTGCGCACAGCGACTCAGCATCCGACCTGCCCGCCACCACTCTGGCAATGGGTGCCACCTATGTGGCCAAGGGCCCAAACGGCACGCGAGAAATTGCTGCAGGAGACTTTTTCGAGGGCTTCTTGACTACCGCGTTGGCACCCGACGAAATGCTCACCGAGATTCGGGTTCCCAAGATGAATGGCGCCGGATGGAGCTTCCAGAAGTTCAATCGCCGTGCCCAGGACTGGGCAATTGTCGGCGTGGCTGCGTGGCGCAACGGAACCGAGTCAGGGGTCGGTCTCGTCAACATGGACTCCGTTCCAGTTCTTGCGACAAGCGTTAGTGCAGCCATCGCAAGCGGCGCGTCCATCGAAGACGCTGCCGCCGAAGCTGCAGCACAGGCTGATCCCACGGGTGACCTCAATGCCAGCGTCGAGTACCGCCAGCACCTTGCCCGCGTCCTCACCAAGCGCGCCCTGACCATCGCGTCTTCCTAGGCATGGCCGGGCCGCATATTCGACGAATTTTGGGGTTATAGCTGCTGGCGATCGACCAGTAGCGTTTGTGGCCATGCTGCTGGCAATTACCAACTCAGGACTGTGGCGGGTGCTTTGGTATTCGCTGATTGGCCTGTCAGCGATAGCGCTTTACGCAGGTGCCTTACGCGCAGCAGGTATTGGTTGGGGAAGAATTCGCTGGTCATTGATTGGCGCGTACATCGTGGCGTACGTGTGGTGGTTCTTTACCAACGGCATCATCATCGATCGCGTGTCCGTACTGTGGTCGTTCGCGATTTTCCTAACCGTCGCCAGCGTTGGTCGCCCCCCGCGCGAGTGGATGCGTTCCGCCGGCGACCTGGGTGTCTTCGTCGCCATGTGGCTGGCATACGACGAAAGCCGTGGCATCGCCGATGGTCTCGGCATGCCGATTCAGGTCGAGTCAGTGCGCAATCTCGATCGGTTGCTGTTTTTCGGTGCTGACCCAGTGGTGGAACTGCAAGCGGCGTTTCACCGCACCGAGATTGCCGAACGCACCGTGAACGGAGAGATCGTTCTGCGTACGGTGACCGATGTGCAGTGGTACGACGTCGTCGGATCGTTTGTCTATTACTCCCATTTCATAATCCCGCCAGTCGTGATCGGCGCTCTTTGGCTGATCAATCGACACCAATGGGTTCGATACATGCGCCGTTTCGCCACGCTGCTCTTTGGAGCGTGCGTGATGTTCGTTCTTCTGCCAACGGCGCCACCATGGATGGCAGCTGGCGGCACAAACCGAGTCGGACTTGACCTTGCGGCGCTTCCGTCTCTCTCGCGCCATACCGGTGTTGGTTGGCGATATGTCGGACTAGGCAGCTTCGTCGAGGCCTGGGATACCGGTCGCGATTGGGCCAATCAGGTCGCAGCAATGCCCTCGCTGCACTCAGCTTTTGCGTTGTTCGTCGTAGTGTTCTTCTGGCCCTGGGTTCATAACCCATGGGCACGCGCCGCAACGTTGGCGTACCCGCTCGCCATGGCGGTTGCGCTTGCGTACTTCGCTGAGCACTACATCGTTGACGCCGTCGCCGGTTGGTTACTCGTCGGCACAGTATTCTGGCTCTGGAATAGAATCGAGCGTTCCGGCCCGATCGATGACGAATCGCTCGACTATGAAAAAGCTGTCGAGACCCGCAACTCACTGATTTCTGCTGAGGCTGCGAGGGCTTAAGGTTCGACCAGCCGCGTTATCTGTGGCATAGGAAGCGAATTCGCCGAGCGCGCTCATCACGGCATCGATCTGTACAACACCTTCAGCACGGTGCACAACAACGCCCACGCTCTGCTCTAGGCAAGTCTCGATCCTGACTTCCCTGCACTCAGCGTCGCCTTCGCCGCAACTAGAGCAAGCCTGCGTAGACACCACCGTCTACGTGGAGTTGCAAGCCGGTGGTGAACTTTGCGGTCTCCCCGCACAAGAAAGCAACATGTGCGCCGAAGTCATCGGCTTGACCGAGGCGCATCGAGTCGAGTTGGTCGACGCTGTATAGGGCATCAAGCCGCGGCGTCCGATGGAGTCCAGGTTGCACGGTATTTACCGTGATGCCCTCCCCTGCCACCTCAAGCGCCAGCGTCTTCAGAAAGGCGGTTGCTCCCGCCCTTGCGGTGTTGGAAAGAATCAGATTGGCCATCGGCTGACGCACCGACAATGACGTTATGGCGACGACTCATCCCCAACGCTGCTTGCGCATGAACGGCACCGCCGTCTTACACATTGCCACGACCGAGAGAAGGTTCAATTCAAGCGCTGCCTGGTAGGCATCTATCTCGGTACTTTCGAAGTTGCCGGGAGGTGGCCCCGGCGTTCGGTACAAGAATGTCGACTCCGCCCAGTGCACTCCAAGCAGCTTCGACAAACTGGCACGCTCCCTCGGGTGTGGACACATCGGCGACGATCGGTACGCACTCGTGACCAATCACCGCAGCCGCAGACCGCAGCCGGTCCTCGTTACGTCCGCAGATTGCAACGCGTACATCTTCCTCCGCCAGGGCTTTTGCTGACGCTAGGCCAAGGCCCGATGACCCACCAGCCACAACCGCACGCCGTCCAGCTATTCCAAGATCCATACGTCGAGAACGTATCGCGCCCGCTGAGCTCCGGATCTGATCAGTCGGTACGGGCCTCGGCAAACTGCTCGCGGAGCTCACGCTTAAGGATCTTCCCACTCGGGTTTCGTGGCAACTCTGTCACAAACTCGACTGCCTTCACTGCCTTAAACGGCGCCAGCTTTCCCTTACAGAACTCGATCACCTCGTCAGCCGTCAACGACTCATCATTTTGCACAACGGCAGCGAGCGGTGATTCGCCCCATCTCTCCGATGGGACACCGATCACACCGACATCAGCGATTTTTGGATGGGCAAGCAGCACACTCTCGATCTCGGCTGGGTACACGTTCTCACCACCAGAGATCAGCATGTCTTTTACTCTGTCGACGATGGTGACGAAGCCATCGGCATCCATCGTCGCCACGTCACCGGTGTGCAGCCAACCGTCGACTAGCGCCTCTTCCGTCGCTTCGGCACGATTCCAGTAACCGACCATCACGTTCGGTCCCTTAATCAGGACCTCGCCTGATTCGTCGACGCCGACATCGTCACCGGCTTCGTTGATCACCCGGACCTGCGTGAAATAGAACGACTTACCCGTCGAGCCGGCTCGCTTAACCGCGTCAGCAGAACTAATGAGACAGCCCGGGCCACCCGTCTCGGTGAGCCCGTACACCTGGTGAATCTCAATTCCAAGGTCGTTGTATTGCTCGATCAAAGTCTTTGCAACTGGCGCCGCTCCGCTCATCACCCAACGCAGCGAGCTTGCGTCGTGAACCGCTGGATCTCGGACAGCCAGCATGAACTGCAACATGACTGGCACCATCAAGGTGGTCGTGATCTGCTCGTCGCGGATCAGTTCCCAGGACTGCAGTGGGTCGAACGCCTTCAGGATCGTGATCGAACTTCCAGTGTAGATGCAAGACAGCACTGGATTTAGGGCCCCGACGTGGAACATCGGCAACGAGATCAGGTAGCGGTCACCTACCTCAAAGTCCGCAGTGGCAACAGCGGTGAGGATCGACCACAGCACAGTGTCGTGGGAATGCATCACACCTTTCGGGAGCCCGGTGGTCCCACTTGTGTACATGATGAACATCAGGTCGTCGCACGAGCCACTGGGGGTGGGCTCGCCGGTTGTCGCTGCCGACCTCCAGTCGTCGTAGTCGACTGCACCGTCCAACACATCGCCGCCGACCTGAATCCACGTAATGATGGCGGTGTCGTCACCGCGACTCTTCAGCTCACGGACGACCTCTGCAAAGTCGGCACTGTAGACCAGCACCGTTGCACCAGCATCCGCGAGGATGAATTCAAGTTCATCTGCGACAAGTCGCCAGTTCAGCGGGACATTGACAGCACCAATCTTGCCTACGGCGAAAAACGACTCAATGAATTCCACGCCGTTCATCAGGAGAAGACCGACACGGTCACCGTGTTGCACACCGCTGTCACGAAGTGCGTGAGCAACCTGATTCGAACGATCATTCAACTCTCGAAATGAGAAACGACGATCGCTGGACGGTTCGAAGATTGCCTCGATGTCCGGTTCGCGGTATGCACGCTTGGTGAGAAGTTGTCCGACGTTCTGCTGCACTGCCATGTCACAGATAATCGCGCACTTACACCTGACGTCCTAAAATCTGTGGCAGAAATTTCAGCATCCGACGTGGACCTCGCTTTCTCTGGCTTGGTCAAAATGACGGGGCGGGAGCACATGAAGCCTGAGCGCAGGCGTAAGAGGCAAGCAATCGATCGAGCGGCGACCCCAATGCTGGCACCGACCGAGCCGCCAGACTCGTCGAAGCCAACGAGCAGTTCGTGTCAATTGTGATCAGCCACGGTCCAGGCGCCTGGACCTGAAACTCGCGCAGCTCCCTCCATAATGTTCGCCATCACGTAGAGATTTTCAATCTGCCACGCCAGCGAACTTGAGTGCGACGCCACGTCAGGCGACCCGTTGGCACCAAACCACTCGACGTCGTACCCCCTTCTTGCTCACTTCCCCAGTCAGCCATCGAGAACACACCGTTTATGACGCTCAGCAAACTGGACTTCAGTCGCCGTCGGATCGACAAGCCCGGGGCCACCATCGACGGGAAGCTGATGTCGACTCAAACGTAGAACAGCGCCAACCCACTCGTCGCCCTCGCGTCAAAGGAGCACCTGGTTGGCGTCAGCCACCTGAACCTCAACCGTTTCGGCTGGCAGCGCCCATACCCGCACGTCGACCGTCCGGCGGTTTGACCGCTGCGCTCCGAAACATGACTGGATTCTGCACAGAATCTGGATGGTCCACGATCTGATCCACTGGGATAATGTCAGGCTAGTGACTCCAGCAGATGTCAATACCGCTTTGTCAACGCAGGGTTACCTGCCTGACGAGGGCATCTCCACGGCCGTCTTCCTTGCGATGACGCTCCGGCGACCCCTGCTGCTTGAAGGCGAGGCAGGAGTTGGGAAGACTGAGCTGGCCAAGAGCCTGGCGGCGGCAACCGGAGGCGAGTTGATCCGCTTGCAGTGCTACGAAGGCATTGATGCCGCGCAGGCGGTGTACGACTGGGACTACGCAAAGCAGTTACTGCACCTGCGAGCGACAGAGGCCACTGGCGAATCACAGCAAATGACCGCTGACGCGCTTGAGACCTCGCTCTACAGCGAGCGGTTTCTCATCAAGCGCGCTCTACTTCGAGCGATCGAACCAACCGAGGGTCCGCAACCAATTCTACTCATCGACGAGGTCGACCGAGCCGATGACGAGTTCGAAGCGTATTTGCTCGAGATCCTGAGCGACTTCCAGGTCACCGTCCCCGAAGTGGGCGTGTTCTCGACTGACCGTCCCCCGCTCGTGGTACTCACCTCCAACCGCACACGCGACGTACACGACGCTCTCAAGCGGCGCTGCCTGTACCACTGGGTCGAACACCCTGGGTTTGACCGCGAGGTAGCGATAGTTAAACTGCGCGTCCCTGGCATTGAAGCCGGCCTCGCGAAGCAAGTCGCTGCCGCAGTCGAAGGTCTCCGCAAGCTGAACCTGTATAAGCCGCCTGGCGTCGCTGAGACCATCGACTGGGCCACGGCACTTGGTCGGCTCGGCGCAAAGGAACTCGACAACACGATGGTTACGAACACGCTGGGTGCCGTCCTCAAGTACCGTGAAGATCATCAGCGCGTCGAGCAACATGGCATCGGTGAACTCGTCAAGCAGGCGATCGAAAAGGGCCTGCTTCACGCCTGATGGCTGAGTTACTCCCACCCGGTGGAGCCGATCTGATGCGGTCAACTATCCCGGGCGCGACGATCGAACTGTCGACCGGCCCTGCCGAAATCGCTGTTGCGTTCACTCGAGTGCTCCGCGGCGCGGGCCTCCGAGTCCCGACAAGTTGCACACACACATATGCCGATGCACTGTGTGCGGTCGGCCTCGACGATCGCAACAGTGCCTACTGGTCCGGGCGCGCCACCCTCATCCGACGCCCCGAAGACATTGCGCTCTATGACCGGGCCTTCGCTGTGTTCTTTGAGCACCGGCGCAGCAACGTCAGCGACGAGCAGCCAGAAGAGCCAGCGACAATCACCATCGCGATCGACAGCGACGACGAAAACGGTGCCGACGACGGGCTGGACACCGCTGAGGGCAACGATGACACTATTGAACTTCGATTTTCTACCACCGAAATCCTGCGCAACAAAGACTTCGCTGACTACTCCCCCGACGAACTCATCCTCGCTCAGAAGATGATGTCGAACCTGCGACTCGTTGGTTCACCGAGACGGTCGTTACGACTCGGACCGACGCAACGAGCGACGAGCCGCCCCGACATTCGCCGCACGGTTCGGTCGTCGATCAAGGCCGGAGGCGAACCGATCGAACGTCACTTCAGGGCACCAACTGAGCGCCTGCGCCGCCTCGTCCTCGTCCTCGACGTCAGCGGCTCGATGGAACCATACGCGCGAGCGCTCCTGCGATTTGTGCACGCCGCTGTCGCCGGCCGCCAGAAAGTGGAAGCGTTCGCCCTCGGTACTCGCCTTACTCGGATCACCCGGGAGCTGAACAGCCGTGACCCAGATGTGGCGCTGCGCGACGCTGGCCGGCGAGTGCACGATTGGAGTGGCGGGACAAAGCTCGGGGTCGGGCTCCGCCAGTTCAACGACGAATGGGGGGTGCGCGGGCTCGCCCGAAATTCGATCGTTGTCGTTCTGTCGGATGGCTGGGACCGAGGCGACCCTGATGAGCTTGCAACCCAAATGCAGCGGCTGCAGAGGGTGACGCATCGGCTGGTCTGGGTGAACCCGCTCAAGGTCACGCCAGGGTACGCCCCACTCGCTCGGGGGATGGCCGCCGCTCTGCCCTATGTTGATGACTTCGTGGAAGGACATTCCATCCATGCCATGCAGGAACTTGGCCACGTGATCAGCAGATGAGGGACCCGTTGTGAAAGATCTTCTGGAAGACATCAATCGCTGGCGCGCGGCGGGCGAGCGCATCGCCGTTGCGCGAGTCGTCGATATCGAAGGATCCGGTCCGCGCGATCCGGGCGCCGCCATGGCCGTCACCGAGTCGGGTGAGGTTGCTGGCAGCGTGAGTGGCGGTTGCGTCGAAGGCGCTGTCGTCGGTCAGGCACTCGCGATTCTTGATGGCACCGAGTCTGCGGGCGTCACAACGTTCGGGTACTCAGATGACGAGGCGTTTGCCGTCGGCCTCACTTGCGGCGGCACCATTCATCTCTTCATCGAGGAACTCAACTGGTGATCGAGCCATCCATCTTCGAGCAGTACGAGGCGCTGCTGCGCTCAGAGTCACCGGTTGCGCTCGCCACCGTGATCGAGGGACCCGGCGTTGGCACAAAGCTGCTCGTGCAGCCAGCCGCTGCGCCCATCGGCTCACTCGGACACCCTGAACTCGATCGCGTCGTCGCACGTGACGCCGTCGCCGAACTTGAGGCTGCCCGATCCGGCGTTCGAAGTTACGGCCCGGAGGGCCAGATCACCCCAGAGGATCTGATCGACCAACCGACCGTTCGCATCTTCATTGAATCGCATGCACCGCCTCCACAAATGTGGATTTTCGGCGCGGTCGATTTCACCGCTGCACTTGCGCGAGTGGCGAAGGTGCTGGGCTACCGCGTCACCGTGTGCGATGCCCGAGAGGTTTTCGCGACGCCACGTCGCTTTCCGATGGCCGACGAAGTCAAGGTAACTTGGCCGTCTCCTGTCTTTGACGAATTGGGGAGCGAGCTCGGTTCGCGCGATGCAGTTTGCATTCTCACGCACGATCCGAAGTTCGACGTTCCCGCCGTCCAGGGCGCTCTGGCCACTCGGGTCGGCTATATCGGCGTAATGGGCAGCCGCAAGACCCATGCGAAGCGGATGGAACGTCTCGCTGCTGTCGGCGTCACCTCTGAAGACTCAGAACGCCTGATGTCACCGATCGGTCTCGACCTCGGTGCGCGAACGCCAGAGGAGACCGCTGTCAGCATTTGCGCCGAGATCATCGCGCGCCGTACTGGGCGCCATGTGCCGAGCCTTCGTGACAGCTCCGGCGACATTCACTGACAAATTACTCCGACGAGCGCTGCGGTCCTTCGCTGCGTGGAGGGTCAATCGACGGGGTTGCCAAAGATGACGCGACTGGCACGGGTCGTTGAAATCGTGTCAATCTCGACCGTCCGACCGGTACTCACCGAGTGCACTACAGCATCACCAACACCGAGGTACATCATGACGTGACCTGGGTAGTACACGAGGTCACCGGCTGACGCCTCGTCGCGGTCAACTCTGGTTGCTGCTCGAATCTGATCACCACTGATACGGTTCAGTTCGACGCCGGATGTTTGCCAGGCGTACAAAGTGAGACCGGAACAGTCGAAGCCCTCGTCCTCGACGCTCGCGAGGGAGCGGTACGGAACACCAATCTGAGTCATCGCAGCAAGCACCGCCCGCTGATGATCAAGGCTGGCATCAGACCATGCATCGATCATCAGAAATTCGTCGTATCCAAGCTGGCGGGCGGCTAGCCGAGCGGTTGCGATGCGATGCTTCGCGTACATCACATAGTCAACGAGACCTTCGGACTTGATGTACTCGTCGTAGGCCCCAACAGCAAGGTCGGCTTGGCTTGCGATCTCAGCGGCGAGGGCATTAACAGCCAACTCGGGCTCCTGTGCCGAGGCAGTTCCGGCGAAGGCCACGACGGCAGCAACTACAGCGGTGCTGATGCCAAGAGTGCGCCTACAGTGGTGGGGTGCGAAAAAATTCATGAGCGGAAATTGTTCAGCTGATATCGGTACCAAAATTACGAATTGAAATACTATCGTCATTAAATTGACACAATCAAATTCTAATGGCGTTATTTTGTAATCGAACCGACATGACGGATGGCAGCATCAGTCGTGCGACACTGGACTCGTGAGTCACGAAAAAGCGGTGCCATCAGGCGCGACCACCAGCGATGTGGTCGCGGTCTTACTCGCCGCCGGCGCAGGAAACCGATTCCAAGCAATCGAGCACAAGTTGCTCGCCCGTATCACGGCAACCGGTCCAACCATCCTCGAACAGGCACTGACCCGAGCACTCGACGCCAGCCTCGGCCCCGTGTTGATCATCACCGGGGCGCTTGATGAAAAAGAATTACAGACTGATCCCGCACTTGCACGACTCCTCGCTGGCGACAGAATCATGGTTCGCCACAATCCTGATTGGGCCGCTGGCCAAGCCACCTCGCTCCAGGTAGCGGTCACAGCCGCCGCTGCGCTCGGTGCCGACGCCATCGTTATCGGACTGGCCGATCAACCGTTCATCGACATCATTGCCTGGCAACAGGTTGCCCAAGGGTTGGGACCCATCACGGTCGCAACGTACGATGGAAGGCGCGGCAACCCGGTCAAACTCCACGCGTCTGTGTGGGGGCTTCTCACGACGAGCGGCGACGAAGGCGCCCGAATTCTGATGCGCGAGCGTCCCAACCTCGTTGTTGAAGTACCCTGCCCGGGTTCACCAGCCGACATCGACACCGTGGAGGATCTGCACCGATGGCAGAACAACTGATCAACGAGTTCACCGTCAATCGACCAATAGACGAAGCATGGCCGATTATCACCGATGTGGAGCGAATCGCACCGTGCCTGCCAGGCGCGCAGTTGACCGAGATTCGCCAGACCGATGACGGCGAGGTTTACACCGGCAACGTTAAGGTCAAACTTGGCGCCATCGCAACTGAATTTAAAGGCGACGCTTATTTTATTGAGCGCGACGACGCCAACTACACGTGCAAACTCAACGGCAAAGGTCGCGACACCAAGGGCCGGGGCAATGCGTCGGCCGACATCTCTGCAGCTGCGGAGAGTTTGTCACCGACGAGCACGAAGGTCGTGGTCACCACCGACCTCCAGATCACCGGGAAGATCGCACAGTTTGGACGCGGCATACTCGGTGACGTCAGCACGAAGCTGATCGATCAGTTCTCACAAAACCTTAACGAGATGATCGACGCCGATGGGATCGACGACACCGCCAAAGCTGCGCCCGAGCTTAGAGAGTCCGCTCCCGAGCGAGCAGAGCCTGCGGTTGGCGAGAGTGCGTCGACCGAGAGCGCCGAACCAACCGTCCGCAAGATCGACGGACCGGCTGCGGAAGCCATCGACCTAATGGAGATGGGTGGCTCATCCATCGCTAAACGTGCCGCTCCTGCGATTGCAGCGTTGTTGATCATTCTGTTCCTCCTTGGTCGCCGACGGAGCTGATGAACGATCACAGTCGTGTCGAGCAGCTGATTGGCCGACCACCACAGAGTGCATTCGACGTCGTCGTCCGTGATGGGTCCGGTGACCCTGTCGTTCTCCGCAACGCCCCCTTTCTCGACGATGGCACACCAATGCCGACTCGTTACTACCTCGTCGGACCCGACCTGGTGCGAGCAGTTAGTCGAATTGAGGCGGCCGGCGGCGTTCGTTCAGCCGAGCGGGAAATCAACGACACAGAGATCACGATGACGCATCGTGCCTACAGCGCTGAACGCGATGCTGCTATCCCGACTAACCATGTTGGACCTCGCCCTTCCGGTGGTGTGGGCGGAACCCGCCGGGGCGTCAAGTGTCTCCACGCCCATGTCGCTCACCTTCTAGCAGGCGGCAATGACCCAGTCGGCCGGTGGACGCTTGCTCACCTCGGAGATGATTACGACGTCCTTGATGGATTAATTCCACCTGCACCGCTCGTTGATCTCATCGACAAGGAGACCCCATGATCGCTGAGGCCGCCAGGAACCCGGACCTCGGCGGACTGACCATCGCCATCGCTGATCATTGCGTCGACATAGCGATGACAGGCGGCGGAATGTGGCAGATCCCGCTCGGACCCGTCACCCTTCACAACAACCAAATCCGGCGCGATCCGCCTCACCCTGCCGAACTCACCAATGCTCTAGGTCTCGTCCACGACTACTTCGACGACATTATCGTTGAGGCACCCATGGTCCTGGCAACCCCATCGGTGATGGCAGTCGGGAACCACGCTGAGGCACTTGCCCACGTCGAGATCGGGCACACGGATGTGCCGCCTAGCTACAGCATCCTGCGAGCCGACGCCGACGAGGTATTTCGAACACTTGTCTCTGAGCAAAGGAGTGTTCGACTCGCAAACCCTGGCCTCGAGGCCCGACATGTGGACACACTCATCGGAGTGTTGTGCATCGTGCTGGCGATCATGCGACGATTAGATCTTGGCGAAATTGCCATCCACGTAGGCTGACTGTGAACGAATCTCCGACACTCCACCATGGCGTTAGTCACGACCGTGGCCAAAGCCCGAGGCGCAACGGTCCGTGGCACTGAGGCACCCGTCGCGCTCGAGCCCGCCAATTCGGCTTGCTGGCAAACGTATCACCATGCGCCCGCTGGCAGCGTCCGACTTCAGGACGTGGAGCGAAGTGCGGACCCGAAACGCCGACTGGCTCACAGTCTGGGAGCCGCTTCGCCAGTTAGCGTTACCGGATCCAACCACCGACCGGTCAGCTTTCACGTCGCGATGCATCCAACGCGATCGCGACCGCGTGAACGGGGTCGCCTACCAGTTCGGCTTGTTCATTGACCAGCAGGTCGCTGGCGAGGTCAATTTGAATAACGTGGTTCGTGGAGCGATGCAATCAGGGACCATCGGCTACTGGATCGACCAGCGTCACGCCGGTCAGGCATATACCGCTGAGGGCGTCGGACTTTTGATGCAGTTCGCATTCGAACAGCTGGGCCTTCACCGCGTGGAAATCTGCATCGTGCCCCGCAACACAAACAGTCGCCGCGTGATGGAAAAACTCGACATTCGAAACGAAGGAATTGCTCTCCGCTATCTCGAGATTAACGGCGTGTGGGAAGACCACATCCGGTACGCCATGACCGCTGAGGAGTGGACGATTCGACGAGAGGAAATTGTTGTTACTTGGCTCTAAAATCCAGGTAACAACAATTTCGTCTAAATTAGAATGTGGCCAGGCCCGAATTGTTGCGCGCTGCGTGGAGGGCGGCGGTGCGGTCAAGACGCAACTGAGTCCGGCGCTTCCACATTTTCGTCTTCCAATGCCGCTTGGTAGCTGACCGTTTAGCCAGCTTGCTCTTTGCCACGTCCGCATCATGGTGATGCATTGGCTTCCAGGCCGCTCCTGGCTCGTGAACATCGGCGGGATCAATTCCGCCTGAAATATCCTTCACAGCTGACCGCAGTTCGACGTGGATTCGATGCCGCTCAGAATGAGCGTGGGCTCGAACCTCTTGCTTCACTTGCATCGGAATATCATGATCCCGGTTGCGTTGGCTCATTGGCTACCTCCTGCTTTGCGGGCTTTGCCGCGATGGTTTCGGTTGCTTGCAACGCCCAAGGTAGCCCAACTCATCAACCATTGGACAGGGAATCCGTGTAACGATTCTGCGCGAATTGACTTGATGACAACGTGGCCCTTCGCGTGTTGTCAGCGACGAGAAATCTTCGCTTGTAGGACTGCGAGCCGCTCTGCGAACCAGGGCTGTTTAGTGCTCCATAACTGCGGCCGTAGCTCGCGCGCCACAGCCTCGGGATGATTGTCGACGTCGGCCATGTCCAAGATGGTTTGCTTCGCCTCAATAGAGAGTTGCCGTGGCGCCATAGCGGCCTTCGCCGCAAACTCATGGGCCACCTCAAGGAGGTCGTCGGCCGGCACTGACTTGTAAGCGAGTCCGACGCGTGCTGCCTCCGCACCGTCAAGCACTTGACCAAAAATCACTGCGGCCATCGCTGCCTGCGGACCGGCGATTCGGCGGAACATCCAGGTATGGCCGCCTCCCGGATGAATGCCAAGCTGCAGAAAGCGGGTATCGAGTTTGGCACGGTCGCTCATGATTCGGACGTCGCAGCCGAGTGCGAGGTTCATTCCAGCTCCGACCGCAGCACCGTTTACAGCAGCGAGGGTCGGCAGTGGCGAGCGAGCGATCCGCAAAAAGCCTTCGTAGATCACTCCGAGACTTTCGCCTGTGGCCTCAGCGAGATTCCCCAAATTGGCACCTGCACAGAAGGCGGGCGGCGTACCCGTCACTACAACGGCCCCTACATTCTCATCAGCTTCGAAACGGTCCATGGCGGCGATTATCTGCTCAACCATCGGTTGGGTCATTGTGTTGCGCTCTTCAGGGTTATTAAGCGTCAACGTGGCGACGCCATCGGCAATATCGGTGAGTACGAGGGACATCTTGCGATCATGCCATTCCTGCGTCTCGCCAGCATGTATCGAGAGCCGAGACCAACCGCTCTCTCGCCTCACTGGCTCGACGCCGTAGCCTCACGGTCATGCTTGACCACGTCTTCACCGATGCGATCAGCGCTCTCCGCGATGCCTTCGAGTCAGCCTTTCTAGAACGGCAAGCATTCGAAGAACACTTTCAATCCGACGTGCTCTCCGGAGACCTGACCTGGGAGACGAGCTACGGCCTGCCCGGCGAAGGCGAACCGCCACGAGTCGCCGCCCACATCACCTTCGAGTGGCCGGCGTGGAGCCAAGCGGCTTACCGCCACTGGTACCTAGAGGAAATACTTGAGCGTCGCCCAGCGATCGAGATCGAGATCGTGTTACGGGTACAGCAACTCACGGAGCCGGCGGATTCGGAGGTGATCTACAGCACCATTCCCGCAATGAGCCCGCTCATCGGCGATGACCGACTCGAGCGAGCCGGTATGACTGCTGAAGTCGCGCATCCGGATCCGGCCGATGACCCGCCGAACCTTGGCGAGGCAAGGTCCGAACATGCCATCGAGATCACCTACGAGGGCCTGTACGAACTTGCCGAAGCGACCGTGGCTGACGGTACCAACTCGCTCCTCGACGAGCACTTCGGTGCCCTGGGCGGCTGGATTGCCTCGACGCTAGTGAAGCTGGGGGACCTCAGCCTCGACTTTCTTCCTGACCTCGAGTGACCCGCCTCGGCGCCGATGGTGCGACAATAAAAAGATGTTCGAAGACACCGTGCTCTACGACGTGACAGAGCGAATTGCCACCGTCACGCTCAACCGCCCTGAGACACGCAACGCCCTATCGAGTGACGTGTTGCGACTGCTGCCCTCAGTCATCGCAAAGGCAGAGAGCAGTAACGACGTAGATGTGATCATTCTGACTGGTGCCGACCCTGCATTCTGTGCTGGCCTGGACCTGAAAGAGTTGGGCTCCACCGGCGGAAATTTGGGGTCATCATCAAGCCGCGAGCGCGGACCGTTCCCCCGCCTCACCAAGCCGCTAATCGGGGCGATCAACGGCGTGGCGATCACCGGTGGCTTCGAGCTCGCATTGAATTGCGACTTCCTCGTCGCCAGCGAGCACGCGAAGTTCGGCGATACACACTCGCGGGTCGGCGTGATGCCCGGTTGGGGGTTGACCGTGTTGCTCCCGCAAGCAATCGGCGTGCGCCGCGCGCGCGAGATGAGCTTTACCGGCAACTTCATGCTCGCCGAAGAGGCCCTGGCTTTTGGTCTCGTTAACCACGTGGTACCACACGCCGAACTATTGCCGTTTACCCGATCGCTTGCTCTTGACATCTGTGGGAACGAACAAGACGGCGTCCGCCAAATCCGATCGACCTATGACGCCATCGCAACCGACGATGACGCATGGGAATCTGAAGCACGTGACGGACGGGCATGGTCCCGCGCCCAGTTCACTCCCGAGAAGGTTGCGGCGCGAAGAGAGAAAATCCAGCAACGCGGGAAGCAGCAATAGCGACTAGATGTCTGCGCCGCGAGCCCGCAGGTCATCACGGATGGCCTGGGCAATGTCAAGGGCGAGGATCTCAGCACCGTTCACATTTAGGTGGAAGCCATCATCGGCGCGAACGTCTTTACCTTCACCATCGCGAGGGTCGATGACGAACTCGGCCCAGTTGCCGTCGCGTCCCGAGAAACGGGCCCAGGTGTCGATAAAAATCACATCGGGCCGGGCCTCTGCGGCCGCTTTGGCTGCGCGATCCTGAATTGCAAGTTTGGCGGTCACATCTGGATTGTCATCATTGGGGATACCAACCCAAATCACGGTTCGGCCATCTTCGAGTAAGAGATCCATCACGTCACCCGCTCGCTTGGTGTACTCCTCAGTCCACTCCACCTCGTTGTCAAGTGGGTCACCGACGACGAACTGCAGTTCGTCCTGAAAAGCCGACAAGCCTTGGGAGTCGTTGCCACCGAACGTCGCAACGACGATGTCTGGATCAACCTCGGGGATCGCCTGTGCGAGCTCCTCCGGCCAGTCGTAAAAGTCGGGGCGAGCGAGCCCTGACGACACCTTGTAGTTCAGCGCCGTTTCGGCTACCTCGGTACCATCCACGAGTCGTTGGAGGTACGGACCGAACGTGCCGGCGTCACTGTCCCCAACGATGTACACCTTGGCCTTGTTGTTCGAAGACGGGGGGCCAGTATTTTCGACTACATCTTCTGGCGTTGCAGCGGCCGGTGTCGCTGTCTCGACCGGATCGTCAGTGGACACCCCATCGGAGGGCATCGTCACACTTGTGGGCACATCGGTCGTCGGCAGAGACTCTCCAGCGCCCTGCGCAATGCTGGCCACGACATTTTCGTTGCCAGCAAAATATTCAGCCATTGCCTTTACCCCGCTATACCCGACAACGGAGAGAACGAGAAGCGCCGTGACCCGCCGACGCAGCATTTGAAGACTCAGAGTGGACTGGTTGGCGGGCTGACTCATGACGGTTGCAAGGATAGGCGCATGACCACAAGCGATCAGGGCAGACATTCCCTACAGTTCTCGACTTTCTGCGAAGAGTCGATTCTTGATGTCATCGATGTGACCCAGGTCGGCTTCCAACCCCTTTCACCGGCTATCCTCAGAAGTACACGTGAACACCTGACGGTCACGACGTCAGACAACTCTCAAGGGGAGAACATGATCAAGACTAAAAAACTGCTCGCTGTAGCAGCAGTGGGGGCCCTCGGCCTCGCCGCCTGTGGCAGCGACGACGACAGCAGCACCGCCGACGGCGGTTCTATCTGCGAAGTCACCGACGTCGGCGGTGTCGATGACAAGGGCTTCAACCAGATCGCCTTCGAAGGCGCCGAACGCGCCGCCGCGGAGTTCGGTCTTACCGCTGAAGTGCTCGAGTCGGCCTCCGATGCCGACTACGAAACAAACATCCAAAGCTTCCTCGAAAAAGACTGCTCACTCATCGTCACAGTCGGCTTCCTGCTCGGCGATGCCACGGCGACCGCAGCTGCCGCAAATACCGATAAGCAGTTTGCGATTATCGATGTCGGTTACGAAGAGGCCATCCCGAATGTTCTGACCCTCAACTTCGCCACCGCCGAGCCGTCTTTCCTCGCCGGATACCTTGCTGCAGGCATGACCGAAACTGGCAAGGTCGCCACTTACGGCGGCATCAACATCCCGCCAGTCACCGTCTTCATGGACGGCTTCGCTAACGGCGTGACGTACTACAACTCGACAAAGGGCACCTCAGTCGAAGTGCTCGGTTGGGACTTTGCAGCGCAAGACGGATCGTTCGCAGGCAACTTCGAGAACCTTGACGATGGCAAGGCACTTGCGTCGAGTTTTGCCGACGAAGGTGCGGACATCATCTTCCCAGTCGCCGGACCGGTTGGCCTGGGCTCGTCGGCGTACGCCGCCGAGAACGATGGCATTCGCATCATCGGCGTCGACAACGACCTCACCGTAAGCAACCCAAATGAGTCAGCTGTGTACCTCACATCCGTGCTCAAGAAGATCGACGAAGCAGTCTTCGCCGCGGCTGAGCAAGTTGTGGTCAACGGAGAAGGTGGCGGTGCTTACGTCGGCACGCTCGAGAACGATGGTGTTGGCCTGGCCCCGTACCACGAACAGGCAGACGACGTTCCACAGGAGTTGAAGGACGAGATCGAGGCACTCAAGGCCGAGATCATCGCCGGCAACGTTCTGGTCAACTGATCCAAACAAATTCTGATTGTCAGCCTGAATGGCTGAAGGTCTGACTGAAGCGGGGAGCCTTTCGGGGCTCCCCGCTCTTCGTTTTCAAGCAGCCAGCGATCACGACTACAGTTTCCAGTAATGGAATTGGAGCTGCGAGGCATCACCAAACGGTTCCCTGGCGTTATCGCCAACGACGACGTCAACCTTACGATTAAGACCGGTGAGGTGCTCGCTCTGGTCGGCGAAAACGGGGCCGGCAAGTCAACGTTGATGAACATCATGTACGGCCTGTACCACGCCGACGAAGGCCAAATCTTTATCGACGGCAAGCCCGTCAGTTTCGATACGTCCGGTGACGCGATCGCCGCAGGCATCGGCATGGTTCATCAGCACTTTATGCTCGTTCCGGTCTTCACCGTTGCCGAGAACGTCGTTCTCGGCATCGAGCCGACGACCGGACTCTTCGGCAAGCTCGACACTGCAGAGGCGAACGCCCAGGTTCGAGAAATCTCCGGCCAGTACGGCCTTCACCTTGATCCAGAGGCGCTGATCGAATCACTGCCTGTCGGAATTCAGCAGCGTGTCGAGATCTTAAAAGTGTTGTTCCGCGACGCCGAGATTGTGGTATTCGATGAGCCAACGGCGGTCCTCACACCACAAGAAATCGAAGAATTTTTCAATATCGTAGAGTCACTCAAAGCATCCGGTAGAGGCATTGTATTCATCACGCACAAACTCACCGAGGCCTTGAAAGTTGCTGACCGCATCAGCGTGTTGCGTCGCGGTAAGACTGTCGGCGAGGCAGATCCGGCCGAGATCGACGAAATCGGCCTCGCCGAGTTGATGGTCGGCCGTCCAGTCCAGTTAGTCGTCGATAAGGCCCCATCTCAGCCGGGTGAACCAATCTTGTCCGTCGACCAGATTCACGCGGTCGATTCCTCAGGGCGCACGCTCGTCGACCACGTCAGCTTTGACGTCCACGCTGGTGAAATTGTGGGCGTTGCTGGTGTCCAAGGCAATGGGCAAACCGAACTCGTTGAGGCACTGACCGGTCTCCGCGACGTCATCGCGGGCTCAATCCACCTCGGCGGCGAAGACATCACCCATGCCACCCCACGGGATGTGCATCGCGCCGGAGTCGCACATATTCCCGAGGATCGCCAGCGTGCCGGGTTGGTCGGCGATTTCAGTGTTGCTGAGAACATGGTGCTAACTCGATATCACGACGACGGATTCAGCACAGGCATCAAGATGGACTGGCCCAAGGCCCGTACCGTCGCTGCGGACCTGGTCGAGCAATACGACGTGCGAACTCCGTCGATCCAGACGGCGGCGGGTACCCTTTCTGGCGGCAACCAGCAAAAAGTGATCGTTGCACGCGAGTTGAGCCGGGATCTCGAACTCGTCATTGCATCACAACCCACACGGGGCGTTGACGTCGGTTCAATCGAGTACATCCACGCTCAAGTCGTCAAGGCCCGTGACGAAGGTGCTGCGGTCCTCGTGGTCTCGACCGAGTTGGATGAAGTCATGGCGCTATCCGATCGCGTTATCGTTATGTTCCGGGGCCGCATCGTGGCCAATCTGCGTCGTGACGAAACCGAGCACAACGACATCGGTCTGTACATGGCCGGAGCGAAAGAACAGCCAGTCAGGACGGAGGCGGAGACAACGTCATGACTAATACAGCGATTGATTCTTCCAACGACAACGACGGCGACAACCGAGAAGGCGTGATTCGTCGGATCTTGGCCCGTATCGATACCACCAATGCCGTGGTGCTTCCGCTGCTCGCCCTATTCAGCGCACTGGTAATCGGCGTGTTCGTCATCGCTCTGTCCGACATCGACAAGCTCCGCGCAGGCGATGTCGAGGGAATCTTGACCACGATCAAGGATGCTTACCTCGCACTGCCAAATGGTGCCTTCAACGGGTGGCGAGCGCTCAACGAAACCATCGTGGCCACGACACCGCTCCTTCTCGCCGGACTTGCGGTTGCCATTACGTTCCGTGCAGGACTTTTCAACATCGGTGGTACTGGTCAGATGTTGATGGGCGGCATGGGTGCCATCTTCGTCGGATTCTCTATGGACGGCCCTGGTTTGATCCAGATTCCTCTCGGCGTCCTCGCCGGCATGGTGATGGGCATGGCCTGGGGAATCATTCCTGGTCTCCTTAAGGCCCGTGCCGGCGTTCACGAGGTGATCGCTACGATCATGCTCAACTTCATCGCAGGTTCGCTCGTGCTCTGGCTGCTGAAGACCGACATGTTTGGTCGCGAAGGTCGCAACGACCCGATATCAAAGTTGGTGACACCCGAGGGTCAGCTACCTCGGCTCTTCGGATTCCTTAACCGTCCCGAACTACGCGCACACATCGGGTTCCTCATCGCCCTCTCGGCAGCAGCATTCTTTTGGTGGCTGCTTGAGCGCACAACCCTCGGTTTCGAGATTCGTGCGCAGGGTGCCAACTCTCATGCGGCTCGATACGCAGGCATGAAACCGGGCATGTTGATCATCACCTCGTTCGCAATCGCCGGCGGCTTTGCCGGATTGGCAGGGGCGAGTGAGGTCTTAGGAACTCAGGGCCGGGCAACACAAGGCTTTGCCGGTGACATTGGATTCGACGCTATTGCCGTGGCTTTGTTGGGTCGGTCGACGCCGACCGGCACCGTGCTTGCGGCATTTCTCTTCGGAGCGCTGCAAGCAGGCGGTCAGAAAATGCAGGTCACCACAGGCGTTCCAATTGACCTTGTGCTGATTCTTCGGGCCCTCATCGTGTTATTCATCGCTGCCCCATTACTCATGAAGGCAATCTTCCGTTTTAGTTCCGAGGCCGCAGACGCAGGCCCGAGCTTCGGAGGCTGGGGCGCATGAGCGTGACTGACTCCTCGACCCCTGGCACTGACGCATACGTCGGGATGCTCGAGTCGCTGAGCCGCACACCCGAGCAGAAAAAGAGGGCGCGGAATCTGGGTATCGGCTACTTCGTCGCCGCTGGCATTGCGCTCGCCATCTTCGTCCGCGGTGATGGCGGCACCTCCACCTTCACACTCGGCGGTGACTCGTCGATCGGCTTGCCCGGTATCCCCCTCGCCTGGCTCTGCGCGATTGTCTTGGCCGCGCTCGGCGGCGTACAGATTTCCCGCGGCACTGCCAAACTTCAAAGCGCACTCCTCGCAGCCGCGACGATCCTGTTCATTATCACTCTGATGGCCTGGGCAGCCGCAGGCCGCCAATTCTCCCTCACCGGCACACTCCACGATGCACTTAAGGCAGCGACGCCGTTAGTCCTCGGTGCGATCGCAGGAATTCTCTGTGAGCGCTCCGGGATCATCAACATTGCGATCGAGGGGCTCCTACTTGCTGGCGCCTTCACGTCCGCTCTCGTCGGCTCCGCAACCAACATTTGGATCGGCATCCTGTCTGCGATGGCGGTGAGCGCCGTGCTCGCATTAGTGCTCGCTTGGCTCGCCATCCGCTTTCACGTCGATCAGGTAATTGTTGGGTTCGCTATCAACTTCTTTGTGTTGGGGCTGACGTCGTTCCTCGACTCTCGGGTGCTGACGAAGAATCCCCAGCTCAACGGCACGGGCACGATCGCCGAATGGAAAGTCCCAGGACTGAGTAGTATTCCGGTTGTCGGGCCAATCTTGTTCGAGCAGACGTTTTACGTCTATGTAGCTCTCGCATTGGTGGCCATCACCACGTGGATGCTGTTCAAGACGAAATGGGGTCTGCGTACGCGGGCGGTCGGTGAACATCCAAAAGCCGCAGGCACACTTGGCGTCAACGTCCTGCGACGGCGCTACATCAACGTCACGATCGCAGGAGCGGTCGCAGGCTTCGGTGGATCGTGGTGGACCGCTGACGTCGGGCGATTCAACGAAAACATCACCAATGGTCGCGGCTTCATTGCGCTGGCCGTGGTGCTTGTCGGTAGGCACCATCCGGTCGGCGCGCTCATGGCTGCGTTGGTATTTGGTTTCACCGATGCGCTGGCGTTGAAGTTTGCAATCCTCAACACGGGCATCCCAAGTGAGTTCCTTGAATTGGCACCGTTCTTAGTAACGCTGCTTGTGGTCGCCAGCGTCGGCCGGGGCGCTCACGTACCGGCAGCACTTGGCAAACCGTACGAGGAGGAGTAGCGCCCTCAGGCGGTCAGTTCGCTCACTGCCTTGACCTCTATCCCACCACGGGGCCGCTGAGTCAGCGTAACCGTGACCCGCTCCGGCTTGGCCGTCAACATTATTTCGCTCGCAATCTCGGCAGCGAGGGCCTCGGCAAAGACCGCGCGCTTGCGGAACCCCCAGAGATAGAGCTTCAGACTCTTTGATTCGACACACCACTCACCGGGCACGTAATCGATCACGACCGTCGAGAGGTCCGGCTGCTCGGTGATCGGGCACACAGAGGTTAATTCATCGTTTGTGAAGGTCACCGTCGAAATATTTTCGGGTGCCGCGAAAACCTCGACATGATCGATTGCGTGACGCACAGTGTTGCCCAACACGGTCAGTTCCATGCCTTGAGGATACTGTGTGAGAGCAACCCAACAGATGGCTCTCCAGGACTCATGAAACGAAAACGAATCGCTACAGCTCTCATAGCGGTCGCAGTTGGGATCGCTGCCTGCTCGTCGGGCGATGACAAAATTGCGGCACCAAAATCTGTCGCCGTCACAACTGTCGAGCCCGTCCCCTCTACTGAGACGCCGGACCCAGCTCCGGCTGTCACCTCGCCCAACTCAACCGTAGCGATTGTTGACCCTGTTGAAGCATCAACAATCGCCCAGGTCAACGACTACATTGCTCAGGCCGCCGCATTCGACCAGGCCGGAGCCGACGTGCAATTTCCGACAGGCCTCACCTTCCAGGCAGGGGGCGCACCGGGATACTCGCGATACGTGTTCCGAGAACATTCTGAGGGTGTTGTGCCAACACTGGTCGAAGGCCCCCTTGTCGGGACAGTCCGCTGCCAGGACGAAGCCTTGCCGTGCTCGTTCCGCGAGCTGAGTGAGCTACACGAGTCGGGTAAACCAATTCCTCCGGGGTTGGCGTTGTCGACTGACGAATTGGCCGAACTAGTCACTCAGTTGACCTCACTCAATGAATTTGCCGAAGCACACCGCGACGTAAACTCGGCATGCGCTGCTGGCTTCGTCAGCGACCGCATTCAGACGGCCAATATGGGCTCGCACTTCTACAACATCAGTTGGATCGCCGACGGTTTTGACCCGGGCCGCCCGGAGATCCTGCTCTACGCCAAGGCTGACGGCACGATGGCCGACGGGGCGCTTGACCAATGCAAGGACGGTAAGTGGACCGGTGAACCGATGAGCCTTGTAGGTACGGCCTTCATCATCCCGCCGGAGGTGATTGGCAATGAGCACCCGGAGACTTTTGCCGGCCCGCTCGACAACTGGCACATCCACTACAACCTTTGCCGCGGTAACGCTCAGGGACGCGATACGTTCTTACCGAGAACAGAGTGCGAGGCCCAGGGTGGCAACTTCTCCGAAGCATTAGGTTGGATGTTGCACGCCTGGGTGGCCAATGATTTCGATAATCAACTCGGTGTGTTCGGCATGTGGAACGCATCAATCGCTCCAGTCGCCGACGCAGCTGCGATTCGTGACAGCAGAAAGGTTCAGGGATCAGACTTTCCCGACGGCGCTCAGCAGTCGTTGATTGCCGACTTCTTGTACAGCGGCGAGTTGTCGGTGAGACCAGGTCAGCCATTGTTCTTCAACAATGTGGACGTCGTTCCACACACGGTCACAGCCGGCACTCCCGATTCGCCCGTACTCTCTGACTTCGACTCCGGCCTTCTTACTCCAGGCAGCAACTATGCGATCAGCTTCGACAAGCCCGGCAACTACAGTTTGTTCTGCACGCTGCACCCCGACATGGTCGCTCAGGTCATCGTCTCTAACTGAAACTAGTTGGTAGCGAGCACAATCACGTTGGACCTCATATGGGCCGTCGCACTGTCACCCTGCTGGGTCGCCAGCTACCGTGGCAGATGTGCTGACCAGTGATCAAATTGCCCGGTACAACGCAGATGGCTTTCTTGTGCTGCCTGACTTTGTGTCACTAGATGACTGTGCTCGGCTCCGTAAACGGGCGAATGAGATCGTTGAAGGATGGGAGCCGAGCGAAGAACGGTCAATTTTTACGACGAATCAACAGGAACGTGTATCCAATGGCGAATTCCTGGCTAGTGGAGCATCTACGTGGTGTTTTTTTGAGGAGGAAGCATTCAACTCCGATGGAGTACTGGTCCAGGCCAAAGAACTGTCGATCAACAAAATCGGTCACGCTCAGCACGACACCGATGAAGAGTTCAAACGATTCGCCTACAACCCCGCCATCGGCGAAGTGGCGCGAGCAGTTGGGATGCCCGACCCGCTCGCGCTCCAGTCGATGTACATCTTCAAGCAACCGCGAATCGGTGGCGAAGTAGGCGTGCATCAGGACGCGACTTTCTTGTACACCAACCCGATCACGGTCACTGGCTTTTGGTTTGCCATTGAGGACGCCACCATCGACAATGGCTGTCTTTGGGCCGTACCCGGGACGCACCGCGGTCCGTTGTACGAGTTGTTCAAGCGCAACCAACTCGATGACCCCGTCGCAGCAGACGGCACAACAATGGAGACTCTCGAAACAGAACCGCCACCAGGTCCCGATTCCCCTGGTGCCGCTCCGCTCGAAGTTAAGGCGGGCACACTGATCGTCCTCCATGGACTGCTCCCCCACTGGTCCGGTGTCAATCGTTCCGGCCTCAGCCGCCACGCCTACAGCCTTCACTGCATCGACAGCTCCGCCGATTACCCCGAGTGGAACTGGCTCCAACGCCCCGCCGAATTTCCCCTCCGCCAACTGCGCTGAACTAAGGCGACACAAAAGCGAAAGTCCGTTCGACGATTTAGCCCAGCACTGGGCGCTGTACCAGCCGATGTTTGCCCGTTATCTGAACATGTTGTTTAAACCTCGAAGCAGCACCGGACCCGGTACGAGGGGTTGCTCGTCAGTCGAAAGAGGCAATGAGTTCAGTGCCTCCGCAACCGTCGAAGATTCACCCAAGGAAACATGACGACCGTGCCGCGATTCTCTCCGCCTGTTCAACATAGGAAGCTTCGGGTTGAAGAGGCACACCCAGCGAGCCTGCCCGTCTGCCGATCATGCCTCCCCCAGTCATCACCTTCCACGACGACTTGGTACCTGGCACGAGGTCGTCCTGCGTAGGCGTCGGTAACGTAGGAGAATGTTGACGGCTGATCGCATTGCCCAGGCTCCGAAGGTGCTCCTACACGATCATCTCGACGGTGGATTGCGGCCATCCACAGTCATCGAACTCGCAGAGGAGTACGGCTACGACGGGCTGCCGACAACTGATATCGACGACATCGGCGAGTGGTTCAACAAGGGCGCCAAGCGCAACGACTTGGTGCTTTACCTCGAGACGTTCGCTCACACCGGCGCCGTGATGCAGCACCGCGACGCCATCGAGCGCGTTGCCTTTGAGTGTGCTCAAGACCTCGCCGTCGACAACGTTGTGTATGCCGAGGTCCGTTTTGCTCCCGAGCTACACCTCGAAAAGGGCCTGACACTTGACGAAGTGGTTGAAGCGGTGCTCGCCGGATTCGAACGTGGCTCAGCAGGCACTGATCTGACAATCTACGCACTTATAGATGCCATGCGCCAGGCTGCCCGCAGCAGTGAGATCGCTGAGCTCGCTATTCGTTATCGCGATCACGGCGTCGTCGGATTCGACATAGCTGGGCCCGAAGCCGGATTCCCGCCCACTCGCCACCTCGACGCGTTCCATCTGATCAACCGCGAGAACTTCCACTCGACCATCCACGCTGGCGAAGCCTTCGGGCTTCCTTCAATCTGGGAGGCGGTGCAGTTCTGTGGCGCCGAGCGGCTCGGCCACGGTGTGCGGCTCGTCGACGACATTGAGGTCGATGCGGAGGGCAACGCCACGCTTGGCCGCCTTGCGAGTTACATTCGCGACCGACGAATCTGCCTTGAGGTGTGCCCCACTTCCAATGTCAACACCGGTGTTGCTCGAACAATTGCCGACCATCCGATTGGCATGTTGCGCCGTCTACAGTTTCGGGTCACGGTTAACACCGATAACCGGTTGATGAGTAACACGACGATGACCAACGAAATGCTTGAGCTACAGAGGGCATTCGGCTGGGGCCTTGA
Source organism: uncultured Ilumatobacter sp. (assembly GCA_938091165.1). Lineage (GTDB taxonomy): Bacteria > Actinomycetota > Acidimicrobiia > Acidimicrobiales > Ilumatobacteraceae > Ilumatobacter_A. Next base: position 55,290 of record CALKNK010000002.1, read on the forward strand.
CGATTTCCAGTGGATTACTGTCAATGCAATGAAGTCCGCCTTTGCGCCATTCCCGGAACGGTTGAGGCTGATCAACGGCATCATCAAGCCGCGATACTCGGTCCTCAAGTCCGAGTCTGATCTCGGAAGCTGAGGAGCTAGTCATGACCGTCGTAACCGTTGTTGCCGACCATCCACTCGTTCTTGACTCCCTCGCTCGCATCCGCGATGTCAAGACACCCAATGCTCTTTTTCGCCAGAACTTGGAACGCATCGGCACGCTCTTAATCGCCGAGGCCACGCGGACACTGCCCACAGTGTCGGGCAATGTAACCACACCGCTCGCCGACGCTGCTGCGGAGCGGATCGCCGTGCAGCCGGTCATCGTGCCAATTCTGCGCGCTGGCCTCGGCTTCCTGCGCCCGGCGCAAGAGTTGCTGCCCGACGCCGACATCGGCTTTATCGGCATCGCTCGCAACGAAGAGACCCACGAACCTGAGCCATACGTCAACAAGCTTCCGCAGAATATCGGCGAACGTCCGGTCATCGTTGTCGATCCGATGCTCGCAACCGGTGGCTCGCTCGTCCACACCTTGCGACTCCTCGTCGAGCGCGGCGCGCGGCAACCAATGACCGTGATTGTCGCACTGGCGGCGCCCGAAGGCATCGCTGCCGTCGAAGCATCTGGCATCGACGTCACGCTCTTTACCGCCGTGATTGACGACCGCTTAGACTACAACGCCTACATCGTCCCCGGATTAGGCGACGCCGGGGACCGTCAGTTCGGCACACCGGCGTAGCCGCTACAAAGCGAGCGCCTGAAGGAGACGGTCAAGTTCAGCCAGATCGAAATCGACTGCTTCACCGTAGAGCTTCACCTTTGGCTCGGTGCCGCTCGGCCGGATTTGAAGCCGAATGTCCCCGGTCAGAATGAGGCGGACCAGATTCGCCTCGGGATATGACGTAACCGACTCGACGGCAACGCCACCTATCTTCGATGGCGGTGACGCTTCGATCGACTGAACCCACTTGGCGCCGGCAGCGGGCGGCATCCGCACCGACAGCTCACTCGTCACGTAGCGGCCGAATTGGTCTGCGATTGCTTCAAGGCGACCTTGGATCGTGATGCCATCGTGCTCTGCGAGAGCAGCAATCTCTGCCATCAGGACTGCTGCGGTGACGCCGTCCTTGTCGAGCGGCCGGGGGGCAACGAGGTACCCAAGTGCCTGCTCATAGCCGAACACAAAGCGCTGTCCGACTGCAGCCCGCTCGGCGGCAATGCGCCCAATCCACTTAAATCCAGTGAAGGTCTCCACGCTGTGCACGCCGTGCGCTTCGGCCATCCGGGTGAGCAACGACGACGACACCAGCGTGGTCACGACAAGACGATCATCGCCGGCGGTGTGACGCAAAATGTGGTCAGCGAACAGCCATCCGATTTCGTCCCCACTGAGCTTGCGCCATGATGACCCGACGGCACTGTCTCGGGTGTCAGGAATTGCAACACCGAGTCGATCGGCATCTGGATCGTTCGCTAAGGCGACCACGGCACCGCTTGATCGCGCAGCTGCAAGTAGTAGGTCCATGGCCCCAGGCTCTTCAGGGTTAGGAAACGAGACCGTGGGGAATGTGCCGTCCGGTTCCTGCTGCTCCGCTACGACTACCGGGGGATCGAAACCAGCTGCCGTGAACGCCGCAGCGACGGTGTCGCCGCCGACACCGTGCATTGCGGTGTACGCAATCTGGACGCCAGAAACTTCTGGCCGAAGTCGGACCCGGGAGGCCGCTGCCACGTACGCCGCACTCCATGAGGTGTCAAGCCGAGAAATGAGGGCATCGTCCTCGGCCGCGATTGAGATGTCGAGCGGATCGAAGTCCCCGATGAGCGCAGCAATTTCCGTATCGATCGGGGTGACGATCTGCGATCCGGTCTCAAGAAACACCTTGTAACCATTGTCGGTTGGCGGGTTGTGCGACGCTGTCACTACTACGCCGGCTGCGGCATTGAGGCCCGTAATTGACCAGGCAAGAACCGGCGTGGGCTGCACCCCGGGATGCAACATCGACTTGATTCCCATTGCTGCTAGAACGCGTGCCGTATCGATGGCGAACACGTTGCTCTTATGTCGGGCGTCGTGAGCGATAACCACTCCCCTCTCGGCAGCATTGTCAACGCTGTTGAGGAGCCATCGGCCGAGGCCCGCTGCAGCCTGACGAACCACGAGACGATTCATTCGCATCGGGCCGGCAGCAACCGCTGCACGCAGTCCAGCAGTGCCGAATTGCAGACGTCCAGAAAAGCGTTCGGCGAGTTCGTCCGTTTGGCCGCCCTCCCCTGTGACGATCAGCTCAGCGAGCTCGGTGCGAATATCGCCGTCAGGCTCGGCTTCGAGCCAGCTGCGGGCAGTGTCGAGCAGCAACGTTTCAGGCAGGTCACCCATCGGGCAGAAGAGTATGCAAGTCGACCAGAGGTCGCGGGCCGACGTGCGAAATAACCTCCGCCGCTGCGATCGAGCCGATTTCGCCGCACTTGGTGAGTGGCAATCCCGATGTGAGACCAAAGAGAAAGCCAGCGGCGAACAGGTCTCCAGCACCAGTGGTGTCAAGTACGCGATCAACCGGCTGAGCCGGCACCTTGATTTGTTCGTTGCCGACCACTATGACGCAGCCATCCGCACCGGCTGTGATCACCGCTAAGCCGCATTCACGTCCCACCGTCTTGAGTGCTTCGTCCAGCTCATCGACTTCGTAAAGCGACTGAATCTCGTCGGCATTGCCGAACAAAATGTCGACACTGTCCTGCACCAATGATCGAAAATCAACTCGATGTCGATCCACGCAAAACGAGTCTGACAGGGTGAGCGAGACCTGGCGACCGTTCGCGTGCGCCACCGTTGCGGCATGCCGGAACGCAGCCTTTGCGTCGTCGCGATCGAAGAGATACCCCTCCATGTAGAGCACGGCGCCCGAGGCGATAGCGATGTCATCAAGGTCGTTGATGTTGAGGGAGCTCGACACTCCGAGATACGTGTTCATCGTGCGTTCCGCATCAGGAGTAACAACGATGACGCACCGCCCGGTGGGTGTGCCGTGATCGACACCACCGCCATGGAAAGGCACGCCAACGGCTCGCATGTCGTGGCCGAACACATCACCGAGGTCATCGTGATTGACCTTGCCGATGTAACACGCCGTTCCACCGAGGCTGGCGACTCCCACCATCGTGTTAGCCGCCGACCCGCCACTCATCTCAACCGAAGCTCCCAGCGCAGCGTAAAGCTCGACGGCACGATCAGTTTCGATCAGCGTCATGGACCCCTTGGTGAGGTCCTGAGCGTCAAGAAACTCCTCAGATGCATAGGCAATGACATCGACGAGCGCATTTCCAATACCGACGACGGCGAACTGCGGTGCAGTGGCACCTGAAGCGCTATCTGCAGCCGGGGGCAGGTTCGTTGCGGACACGAGCCTTTACGCTATCGCCGGTACCATCCCGGCATGACAGCCTCTCCCTCGTCACCAGGCGGCCAACTCGATCCGTATCGTCTTCCCGCCGATGTTGCGCCGTTGCGCTACGACGTCCAACTCACACCCCTCCTTGACGAAGCGTCGTTCAGCGGCACCGTGACCGTGCAGCTCAACGTCGCAGTCCCGACGACCACGCTCATCTTGAATGCTGCAGAGCTGGAGATCAGCTTGTGCCTAGTCAACGGTGCGCCAGCTGGCTTTACCGTCGACACTGAAACCGACCGACTATTCGTGCACACGGCAACCGAGTTGCCGACAGGTTCGGCCACACTCGCCGTCAAGTTCACCGGCATTCTCAACGACAAGCTGCGAGGGTTCTACCGCAGTACCTACACCAGCGCCGACGGTACCGAGCAAGTCATCGCCACGACCCAGATGCAGTCCACTGATTGTCGTCGGGTATTCCCCTGTTGGGACGAGCCCGAATACAAAGCCGTGTTTGGAATCACCCTCGATATCGCAGATGGACTCCAAGCCATCTCGAACGGACCGGAGATTGGCCGCACAGCCAGTGGCGGGCGAACGACGATTCGTTTTGCCGACACCATGCTCATGAGCACGTACTTAGTGGCTTTTGTCGTCGGTCATCTCGAGATGACCGACAGCATCGACGTCAACGGCTCCCCCATGCGCCTTGTGCATGTGCCTGGCAAAGGACACCTAACTAACTTCGGTGAGGACGTCGGGGCGTTTTGCCTTCGCTGGTTCGAGGAGTACTACGGGATCCCTTACCCCAGCGACAAAATCGACCTGGCCGCCCTCCCTGACTTCGCTGCAGGAGCCATGGAGAACCTGGGATGCATCACGTTCCGCGAGAGCTTGCTGCTCGTTGACCCGGCGACGAGCACCCAGAACGAGCAGCAGTTGGTCGCGGACGTGGTCGCACACGAACTCGCCCACATGTGGTTCGGCGACCTCGTCACGATGCGTTGGTGGAATGGCATCTGGTTGAACGAAGCATTCGCCACATTCATGGAGATCGCAGCATGTGATGCCTACCGACCTGACTGGGAGCGGTGGACCAGCTTCGGGATGGAACGCAGTGTTGCCTTCGATGTCGATGCGCTTGAGAACACTCGCTCGGTCGAATACGCGGTGCGTTCACCTGCCGACTGCGAGGGCATGTTTGACGTGCTGACTTATCAAAAAGGTGGCGCCTTACTGCGAATGCTTGAGCAGTACCTCGGTGCAGATCGTTTCCGCGAAGGAGTCAGCCACTACCTGCGTGTGCATTCATACAACAACACGGAAACAAGTGACCTGTGGGACGCCATCGAAACCAGTTCCAGCGAACCCGTGCGGCGGATTATGGACTCGTGGATCTGGCAGCCCGGGTTCCCGCAAATTAGCGCGACGCTCGCCGCAGGCGACTCCGGCGTTGAGCTGACCCAACAGCGATTCCGCCTAGGTGAAACGCCCGACGATGCAGCAGACCAGATGTGGGTCGTACCGGTCCATGTGCGCAACGCCAACACCACCGTCACAGTCCTACTCGACAGTGAGAGCATTTTCGTACCACTCGTCGATCCTGCTACGTCGGTTGTCATTAATGCCGGCGGACATGGGTTCTTCCGAGTGAACTATGACAGCACCTTGCGCAGCCGCCTGACGGCTGATCTCGGCGAAATGAGTACCCTTGAGCGCTACAGCCTCGTTGACGATGCCTGGGCCGCAACCGTTGCTGGATCAATTACTGCTCCGGACCTCCTGCAGTTTCTCGAAGGCTTCTCCGCTGAGCGTGAACATGCAGTCTGGCAGGCAGTGGTCAGTGCTCTCAATGGTCTCAGCCGCTTGGTAGGCGATGAGGCACGGCCAACGTTCGAATCGAGAGTTCGCAACCTAGTCCAACCTGCCCTCGACGAACTCGATGAGCCTCAAGCTGATCAGAGCGACCTCACTGCCAAGTTGCGAGGGCTGCTCCTGAAAACCGCCGGCACGCTCGGCAACGACGGATTGGTGATTGGTCTGTGTCGAGACTTGCTGAAACAGCCTGCGGGCCATGTCGACCCAGAGTTGGTCGCAGCAGCGACATCGGTGGTTGCTGCGCACGGCTGTGTGGAGGACTTCGAACGGCTGCAGAACGGATTCCTCGCCTCGTCTACTCCTCAGGAGCAACTGCGTCAGTTGTATGCACTTGCCGAGTTCGACGACGAAGCTCTCCTCCTGCGTGCCTGTGAGTTCGCCCTCAGCGGGAAAGTGAAGACACAGAACGCACCATTCTTGCTGCGTCTGGCCATGGGAAACCGTCGACACGGGGCTGCAGCGTGGGAGTTCGTAAAAGACCATTGGGATCAGGCCAACGCCGAATTCCCGACCAATACCATCGTGCGCATGGTCGATCCGGTCAAGCAGCTTGCTGCACCTGAGTTGGTCGCCGATGCTGCAGCATTCTTTGCTGAACATCCGATTCCGCAGGCAACGAAGACGCTCGATCAGATCCTTGAGCGGCAACGGATCAACGCTGCGTTCCTCGCCCGCGATGGCGTTGTCTTTGGTCAATCTCTAGCGACGTGACGTTGACGCCCAGGCCGACCCTTCAGCTAGGTCGCGGATGGGCATTGGTGAGCCGGCGGTGGAAACGTCCGAGACAGACGCTTCTGTTGCTCGCGGTATGAAGAGCGACATCTACGGCTCAGTCCCGATGGGGCCCCGTCAGAATCGTGCACACCGGTAACTGATAGTCCCGCAACCTAAAGAAGCCGCGCAAGGCTTTGAAATAGCGCGAATTCGGAGCGCCGAAGAAAGCCAGAAATGATCTCTGAACTGGGAAAACGATGCGAGATTGACAACGAGTGGAGCTAAGGGGAATCGAACCCCTGACCTCGTCATTGCGAACGACGCGCTCTACCAACTGAGCTATAGCCCCTAATTATCAGGGCAAGTGTACCGCTCCGGGTAACCGAACAACGGGACGAGCACTGTCGCACTCAGCGATGCTCGAGCCAGCCGTCGTTCCAGCCGACCTGTTCGCGCTCGCGCAACTGAGCAAGCACATAGAGGTAGCCGCAAGTCGCAACGAAGGAGAAACCGAATACCCACAGCATCGCAACCGAATCTGTCGTCGCTGCAAGAAACATCGAGCAGGCCGACGTCACGACTAGGACGAAAAGCACGTTGGTCCGACGGCGGCGCGCCAACGCCGCCGGGTCGAGCGACTCCACTGGCCTCTGGCGGCCCTGCGGGGCAGTGCGGACCGGACGCCGCCGCAGCGACTGGGATTCGGACCGTTCGTGCCGAGCACCATGATTTTGGAGATCCGGTGCGCTGCGGCTGGATTGCGTCTGATCTGGGCGACGTTGACCACCAGACAGATCACCGTGCGAGCGATAGCGGCTGGTCTCACTCGTGCGATCACTTGTCGCCGTTCCGCCGCTGCGAATCGACGCCTGGCGGGCAATTGCCGGCTGCCTTGGGCGGCCGTTGGCCACTTGGCGCTGCAATGGTGACGCCGACTGAGTCAACGGTCGCCCCATCGCACCACGAACCGAGCCTCGGGGCGGTGTGGCCGTGTTCTGCAGGCGGTTCAGCTGTCGACGAAAGTCCGTGACAGATGAATTCGGACGGTTGTCGACCCTTGAGCGAAGCATCGGAGGAATGAGCACGGCGGCCCATGCAGCAGCGACAACAAGGAGGACAAGTTTTGCCATGGTGAAGAAAGATTCCTTTTTCAGACAGATTGTGACGGACTACGTCCAACACCCTCTGACAATTATGAAGATTCTACGACATTTGTAACGATCCGGACAACAACGAGCGTGTCGCTCGTCACGTAATCGTTGCACATCGGCAGCGGCGAAAGGTGGACGACCAGGCTCCATCTGGCACATCGTCACGTTTCGGAGGCACGCCGGTACGTTCCGGAACGGCCACCTGTCTTCTCCCATAGCGCCAAATCCGTGATCGCCATCCCTCGATCTGCTGACTTGCACATGTCGTAAATCGTCAATGCAGCGACGCTGCACGAGTGGAGGGCTTCCATCTCCACACCTGTCCGCTCGACGCAGTCCACCTGCGCCTCAATGGCGACATGGTCGTCACCAACCTCGAAGCTGATCGACACACTGGCAATCATCAGCGGGTGACATAGCGGGATCGTTTCGGACGTGCGTTTGGCCGCCATGATTGCAGCAACCCGTGCTACCGAAAGGACGTCTCCCTTTTTCAGCTTGCGATTGACGATCGCCGAAGCTGTCTCGGGCTGCATCATCACCTTGCATCTGGCGACTGCGCGCCGATGGGTTGGGTCCTTTGTTGTGACGTCGACCATCCGGGCGCGGCCCGACTCATCGAGATGGGTGAATTCGAGGTCGCTCATCAACTGCGAACCGTACTCGCATTCCGATCTGAGCCTCCCACTGTTGCGCTTTGGCCTGCCGTCTGCTTCAAGCGCTACTCGGTACCGTGTGGTCTATGACGGTTTCGGCGGCGCTCCCCTACGACGCCACCGAGCACATCCGCCTCGACGGCACTGAACTCATTCGGCTCGTCAGCAACGCTGACCCAACGCTTTCCGTGCCGAACTGTCCCGGCTGGAGCCTGAGTGAACTCCCATTCCACGTCGCTCGCGGGTGGAACTACTGGGCGGGCGTTCTGTCGGCGGGTATCACGAGCCGAAATGATGTCCGTGAGATTCCCGAAATCGAGCGCTCACCAGATCACGCTCGCCTAGTCGATGCGCTTTTCGATGCGCACGTTCGGCTGTGCGACGCCCTGCACGCAACCGATGCCTCAATGCGGGTGTGGACCTGGACCGGCTCAACGCAAAGGGTGCCGTGGGTCGCCCGCCGAATGACGCACGAAACAATGGTTCACCTGCGGGACGCAGGCCAGGCGATCGGCCTCGACTTCGAATTTGCAGCTGAGGTTGCTGCCGACGGCATCGACGAATGGCTGACCTGGTTTGCGGCAGGAGAACGCGCCGAGGGCGAAAAAAGTTCGCCGGTACCGTCAAACTCAAATGCACCGACTCCGAACTCCTGCCAGGGCACGGCGAGTGGTTCGTCTCAGCAATGAAAGAACCTAAGGCCACCTTCACCCGCTCGAACCGCAAGGGTGATGCAGCTATTCGGGGTCCGGCCCAAGATATTTTGATGTGGCTGTGGCGACGTAGCAGCAACATCGAGATCATCGGCGACGAAGTGGTGGCACGAAGATTTCAAGCCTTCACCGATCTCACGTAACGCAAGTCGCTCGGCGAATAAGCGAGTCAGACCCGCAGATCAACGACTTCGGCTTGACAACGCAGTCGGTCATCCAGAAAAGCGGCAGCTGGCGTCAGCCACCCAACTGCGACATTGATTTTGAAGGCCGGGTGAAGTTGACCTGGTGAATCTGGTGGCCGGCCCACTTCGTTGCGACGGCTGCTTCGATTCGGTCAGCGACCTGGTCGTCGCTTTCTCCTGATCGCAACGCCGTAAGGAGATCAAACTCATTGTTCGCAAACAAGCACGTCCGAAAGTCGCCTTCGGCGGTAAGGCGCACTCGGTCGCAGTCACCACAGAAAGGCTTTGTAACAGTTGGAATCACACCGATCATGCTCCCGGGACTCCCCTCGCCGTAAAGACCTCCGTCGAGGAATCGGAATCGGTCGGCCGGCGCCGCGCCTCGGGCGGGTAGAACTTCCAAAGGGTACTTTGCGCTAATTTTCTCAAGGATTTCGGCCTGGCCGACTACCTTGTCGTTCATCCAATGACCTTCAGCATCAAGCGGCATGAACTCAATGAATCGCACCTCAACGTTCTGTTCCCGTCCGAAAGTGGCAAGATCGAGGATTTCGCTGTCGTTTATGCCGCGCTCAATGACGGCGTTGATCTTGACTGGATCGAAGCCCACTTCTTGGGCAGCGCAAATTCCGTCGAGCACGTTGTTGAGTTCATCACGACGCGTCATCTGATGAAATTTCGCGCGGTCGAGTGTGTCAAGGCTGATGTTGACGCGCTTGAGCCCAGCCTGCTTCAACGGGTCAGCAACCAGTCGCATCGTTGCGCCGTTGGTAGTCATCGCCAAGTTGACGGGTCCGTCCGGACCAACAAGCTTCGAAAGTTTTGAGATCAACACTGGCAGGTGGGCGCGGACGGTTGGCTCGCCGCCGGTCAACCGGATGCCCTTGACGCCATAGCGCTCAACGAAGATCCGGGCGAGTCGCTCGATCTCCTCAAACGACATTACATCGCTCCGATTAAGCCACTGCATACCTTCTTCGGGCATGCAGTACGTGCAGCGGAAGTTGCAGCGATCGGTGACGGAGATGCGGAGGTCTTCGATGTGACGGCCGAGCGGATCGATCAGCTGTTCGAATGATTCCGACATACTTGCAGCCTACGACTGCAGGAGAAGCACAGCGACTTCTGAGCCAGCATCGACGCCGCCGCCATCGGGTACGACAGCCATCGCCTCGGCACTCGCCGTGGCCGCAAGCTGGTGGCTACCCTGAGCGTTGACTGGCACGACGTGGTATCGCCCGTCGCCAGCAAACCTTCCATTGACTCGCATGAAGTGCACCTTGCCATCGGCACTACGACGGAGGTCTTGGTCAGCGATTGCAACCACGCTGGTTCGTGCAAGCTGAGTGAACCCCATCATCCGGCGCAATGCCGGTCGAGCCATGAGTTCGAAACTGACCATCGAGCTGACCGGATTGCCGGGGAGTCCGAACACGGGCACGCCGTCGAGCTTGCCGAACGCAAAAGGCTTGGCCGGCTTAATTGCCATCTGCATCCAGTTCATGTCAGCGATCCTTCCGAGCACTGCCTTTACAACGTCGTAGTCGCCCATTGAGACGCCCCCACTCGACACGATTGCGTCACATTCGACCGCTGCTGCGCGGAGGACTCGTTCGAGTTCGACTTCGTTGTCGCGGACCACACCGAGGTCGAGAACCTGGCAACCAGCCTCGGCAAGCATTCCGGCAAGCATGATCTTGTTGCTCTCGCGAATCTGACCCGGTGCGAGCATCGAGCCGTCGGTGATCAATTCATCGCCGGTCGAGAGCACGGCCACTTTCAGGCGGGGATAGACCCTGACCTCCTGAGCGTTGATACTGGCCAGGACACCTTCGATTGCAGGAGTGATCTGCGTTCCTCTGAAAAAGAGCTCCTCGCCCACGACGACGTCGTCGCCTGCTCCCCGGATCGCCATTCCCGCTGCAACCGACTCGGTCAGCCGGACCCGTTCATTGCCGACATCGTCCTCACCAAGCCGTTCAGAATGTTCGACCATCACCACAGCATCAGCTCCTAGCGGCATCGGTGCTCCGGTCATGATCCGAATCGTCTCGCCAGGACCAACATTGCCATCCGGCGCAGCACCAGCAGCGATTTCTCCAACAACAGTCAGTTCAGTTGGAACATTGGCAACGTCGACGGAACGCACGGCATATCCATCAACGGCACTGTTGTTGAACGGCGGCACGATCTCCGTCGACACGACCACGTCAGCGAGCACAAGCCCGCTCGCTTGCTCACGCCGCATCGTTACTGGCTCACCCGGCGGGCACGATTCGAGGACGAAGGCCTGGGCATCTTCCAACGGCGTCATATCCTCAATCGTACGGACTTCGCCGTTTGCACACCCATTACATGTCGTCGGCATCCCCCGATGGACGTACGAACGATTAGCCGTAAGCTCGGCGCCGTGACGATCGCACTGACTGCGTTCCCTGCCGATGGGTTTACTGCGCGGTGGAATCGGGTCGGCGGCGGGGGCTCCGAACAGGTCGACCTCCGGTGGGAAAACGAGGGATGGACAATCACCAGCGAAGTCAGCGGCCCAAACATCTCGTACGTGTTGCGCCTCTCGGCGACCTGGGCTGTCCGGCAATTTCTACTGTTCCGCGACCTCGACGATCCAGATCTCTGGCTCGGTACCGACGGGAGTGGTCGATGGGGTGAAATCAATGGAGCGCACCGTCCAGACCTGGACGGCTGCCACGACATCGACCTGCCGGTCACGCCGTTCACCTGCACCCTGCCAATCCGGCGACTTGCGCTTGAGGTCGGCGATGCTGCCGATCTCAAAGTAGCGGTGCTTGATGTCGAGACGCTCGGGATCGTACCCCTCCGTCAGCGATACCACCGGATCGCTCTGCATCGCTTTGCTCGCACCGACCCCCGTACCGGGTCCGAGGTTGAGTTCGACATTGACCCCTATGGGCTCGTCCAGGACTACCCCGAACTCTTCACCCGGTCCTAACGGTCAGACCTGTAAGTTCGCAAGGATGGTCCGGAGATCCTCGCCCAACTCAGGATTAGCGAGGCCGAGCCCAATTGACGCTGTCAGGAAACCGAGCGGATTTCCGGTGTCGTAACGGCTCACATTGGATACCACAGCGTGGAACGCTGACCGCGCAGCTTGCGCCCTTAGCGCATCAGTCAGCTGAAGTTCGCCGCCGCGGCCCGGCTGCAAGGCATCGATCTCAGCCCACGCGTCTGCCGTGAGGACATAACGACCGGTAATAATGAAGTTGCTCGGAGCATCCTCAACGGACGGCTTCTCAACAAGATCTCGCACCGGGATGACCCCGTCAGCCGATAGCTCGCCCGCAGGATCGATGACGCCATAGGAGCACACCAACTCGCGCGACACGTTCGCTGCAGCAACCACGCTGCCCCCGGTTGACGAGCACACGCGGTTCATCTGCGCGAGGAGTGCAGATGAGCCCATCAGCTCGTCGGGCAACATGACGGCGAAGGGCTCCTCGCCGATTGCCTCACGGGCACAGCCCACGGCGTGCCCCAAACCTTTCGGACTGTCTTGGTAAACAATGCTGACCCGCCAGTCTCGCCCGATCGAGCGCAGGCGCTCTGCGAGAGCGGTCTTGCCCGAGTCATCGAGTTTGTTGAGAAGCGCCTCGTTTGGCTCAAAATACTGCGCAACCGCTGGCTTATCTCGGCTACTGACGACCACGATGTGATCAATGCCGGCTCCAAGCGCTTCATCAATGACTATCTGTAACGCTGGCTGATCTCCAATTGGGAACAGCTCTTTGGGCACGGCCTTGGTAGCCGGGAGGAATCGAGTTCCCATTCCAGCCGCGGGAATAACAGCACTACGCACCTGCATAAGGGCACCATAACCAGCAAGCACCGGGCACGGCCGGACTCCGTTCAATCGGCCCCCAACGAGCGTTAGCTCAGATCGAACGTTACGGGTGCGAACGTGGCAGCGAGCCTCGCCGTCGGTAATATTTTCCGTGCTATGCCCACCTACGTCTACAAATTCACCGACACCGGCGAAACCATTGAGGTCCAGCAGTCGTTCCAAGACAACTCGTTGACCGAACTCACACACCCTGCCACAGGCGATGTGATGACCGTCAAGAAGGTATTCCAACCGGTCGGCGTAACGTTTAAAGGCAGCGGTTTCTTCAAAAACGACAATCGCGGCAAGACCTCGTCGACAACACCCGCCGGCTCAACCAGCGACTCCTCGAGCGGAGACTCCTCAAGCAATAGTTCCGCCGACTCCAGCAACTCCAAGGACTCATCCGATTCGAGTTCAGTTTCTTCGACCGCAACGAAAACTGACTCGTCGACAGCTTCCCCTAGCTCGTCGAGCACCTCGTCCAGCACCGCTGACTGATCTGCCACCGTCGACGTTGGTCTCGCTCGACGGTCGAGCGTCGGAACTCCGTGCCGACATTCGAAGCACCCATGGTGGCGATAGCTCCGAGGCCCAGGAGGCGATTTTACTGTTTCTGCGACTTGGGCAAAACCGTCAAAAAGCGATGTTGTCGCGCCAGCCGAGGGCGAGAATGACCAACATCAGCACGCCGACGGTGACGCGATAAATCACAAACGGCATCAAGCTATGGGTGCTGACGAGCTTGATCGTGCCCCAGACGGCGATCAGCCCAGCAGCAAACGATGTGACAATGCCTACCGCCATCGGAATCAGGAGCTTCTCATAGCCACCATTGCCCACCATGGACAGCATCTTGAATACAACCGCTCCGAAAATTACCGGCAACGACATAATGAAGCTAATTCGCACAGCCGCATCACGGCCAAACCCGACCCAGCGAGCGGCGGTCATCGTTATGCCTGAGCGACTCGTTCCAGGATTGAGCGCAAGCGCCTGTGCAACGCCAACCTTGAGGGCGTCGGAAGTACGAAAATCCTCCAGCTTGCGGGAACCGGACTGACGGTCCGCCCAGCCCAGCAACAGACCAAATCCAATGAGTGATAACGCGATGATGAAAGGCGTACCCAGCACCGTGTCGATTTTTTCCTCGAACAGAGCGCCCACTGCGGCTGCGGGTACCGTTGCGAGCACAAAGAGCCACGCTAGGCGCCCCTCGGTGTTCGTTGGCTTGGAGCGGGTAAAGATCAACTTTGTGCCTTCGACTACGTAGACCTTGACGTCTTCGCGGAAGTAAACAAGCACGGCAAAGAAGGTGCCAAGATGCAACGCCACGTCAAACGACTTTTTCAGTGATTCACCGCCAGGGCCACTGAAGTCGTCCCATCCGAAAAGCCACGGCACCAGCAGCAGGTGGCCGCTGGACGAGATCGGCAGGAACTCAGAGAACCCCTGCACGATTCCGAGAACGATGGCGTGGATAATCGGCACCCCGATGTTCTATCCGCGCTACAACCACTCCGGCTGCGACCCCCTAAGCAGAGGTGACTGTCGCTCAGGTGCCGGAAAGAGTGACGTCGCGGATCACGAGCGACATACCGCTCGAGCGCATGGGAAGCCAGTCGAGGTCTCCACCGATCTCGACGATGTCCAGAAGCATGCGCTGCAGTGTCGACGCAATCGTGAACTCGCGGACCGGTGCCCCCACATCACCGTTGACGATGAGCAGGCCCGCAGCCCCAGTCGAAAAGTCACCGCTGACTGGATTGACGCCCGAATGTAGACCCTGCACAGATTGCACCAGTAGGCCTTCATCAACGTCGGAAATCAACTCAGCTTGCGAGCGGGTGCCCGGCACCAGCGACATCGCAAGGCAGCCGACACCGGGTGTACCGGCAAATCCTCCACGAGTTGCGTTCCCCGTTGAAACCGTTCCTGCACGACGAGCGCTATAGGTGTTGTGCACAAACTGCTTGAGCACACCGTCTTGAATCAGAACGTTGCGGCGCGCCGCCAGGCCCTCACCGTCAACATCGGTCGAGCTGTATGCCCTGGGGTTGGTCGGGTCGTCGATCAACGTCACGAGTGGTGCCGCCACCTCGTCGCCGAGGCGTTCGGCGAACAGTGACCGACCTTTGACCACTGCTTCGCCATTCAATGTCGAGGAAATGACACCGAGGAATTGGGCCGTGACCATCGGGTCAAGCACGACCGTTGTGCGCTTGCTCGCCGGCTTCGTTGCACCAAGGAGGCGGGTCGCCCGTTCGGAAGCTTCACGGGCGGCCTTGTCGAGGTCAAACTCGAGCGGGCTCCGGCCCACGGAGAATCCGAATCCAGTTTGCGTCTCGGCGTCATCACCCTCACCATCGTCGGCCAGTGTCGACACCGATACGTAGCACCCGTTTTCGCGACCCGACATGCGGATACCGGTCGTCGACGCCACTGCGGACTCGCCGTGCGCATCGGCGTAATTTGAGTCGTCGACACGAACACGGGCGTCTCGTCCTGACGTCAACTGCTCGAGCTGCTTGGCAAGATTGATCTTGTCGTCTGTTGGGTAGTCGGCGAGTTCGTCGTTCCACAACGACTGCTCAGTGACAGTTATGCCATCTGGCTCAGCCAACGCTGCGTACTCGTCAGGTTCGCCGAACTGGACGTTGTCGCGAGCTTCAGCAAGCACCTCGGCAATCGCCGATTCGTCGAGTGTTCCGGCGTACGCGAAGCCGGTTCGGCCACCGGAAATCACACGGATACCAACGCCTTCACTCTGAGCGGACACGAAGTGCTCAACGGCGCCTTGATAAATCCGCACGTCGGTGTCACCACCGCGAGCCACAAACGCTTCAACCTGTTCGCTCGATTTTGCTTGCTCAACGATCCGGTCAGCTACGACCTGCAGCTCAGATTCAAAGGCGCTCATGCTGCTGTGCCACCGATGGTGAGCTCTTTCACGCGCAAGGTCGGCTGGCCGTCGCCCACAGGAACGCCCTGTCCGTCCTTACCACAGGTCCCGGGATTCCCCATAGCAAAGTCATCGGCAAGCATGTCTATATCTTGCAGAACCTTGGGGCCGTTACCGATGAGATTGCCCTCGCGCAGTGGCTCGGTGATCTTGCCATCCTCAATGAGGTAGGCCTCGGTCATGCCGAACACAAAATCTCCCGTTGCAGTGTTGACGCTGCCGCCACCGAGTTTGGCGACGTAAATCCCGTTTGGAGTTGACGCAATGACGTCATCAGGCGTATCAGGCCCATCAAGCACGAAGGTGTTAGTCATGCGCACCATCGGGAGGTGCTGGTAGCTCTGGCGACGCCCGTTACCCGATCCAACGCGACCCTCCTTACGCGCACGGAGAAAATCCCACATGTAGTCGGTGAGGATCCCGTTTTCGATCAGTGTGTTGCGTTGTGTGATATGCCCCTCATCGTCATAACCGAGCGTGCCCCATTCGCCCACCATGGTCCCGTCGTCAACGAGGGTGACGAGCGGGTTCGCAACAAGTTCGCCAACCTTGCCGGCATAGACACTCGACTCCTTCGCGACGAGGTCCGCCTCGAGACCATGCCCGCAAGCTTCGTGGAAGAGAACCCCACCTGAGCCGTTCTTGATGACAACTGGCATTGCACCGGATGGTGCAGGTCGCGCTCGCAGCTTAGTAATCGCTTGGCGCGCCGCATCCCGGGCGAGTTCTTCGACATCAACGGTGTCAAAGATTTCGAATCCAACGGTGTGTCCCATCGACTGATAACCGGTCTGCATGCCGGTGTCACCGTCGGCGACTGCGCTGATGCGAAGCAGAGTGCGAACAATTTCATCGTCGGCGAGCACGCCATCGGTGTTTGCAATCAACGTGCGCTTTGAGCTGTCGCCGTAGCCGGCGGAAACCTGCGCAATCTCCGGACCATAGGTTCGGGCGGCGTCGTTCACGCGCTGCAAGAGTTCGACCTTGCGCGACTTCGCGATGTTGTCGGGATGATGCATGACCTTGTTCGGTCGGTGGTTCGGCGACTGCGCCAGCGACACGGTCCGAACGCCGCTTCCGCCTTGCGCTGCGGCTGCTGCAGCCGCCGCTGCTGCCGTCGCTAGCCCGGCCTCAGTCAAGTCTGAAGTGTGCGCGAACCCTGTAGTGTCGCCCGCAATGACGCGAATGCCCGCGCCGCGGTCGCGTCCACTGGTGACTTGCTCGACCCGACCGTCATCGAGACCAGCGGAGGTCGAAGATTTATCTTCAGCGTACACCTCAGCGAATTCAGCGCCAGTGCGTAACGCTCCAGCGAGGACTCGTTCAAGGACATCAACGTCGATCACCTGTTTCAGGATACGACGCATTCAGAAACATGACAGTTTCTGTCAAATCGTGTTGTGGTGGCAGGCATCGCGTTAGCGTTTCTCCTGTGGAATTCGAGACCGGACTGCGAGGCGTCGTCAAATTAATGGTTTCGGAAAGCGATACCGCAACGGCGCTCGGTTCCGGCACCGTCGATGTTCTCGGCTCTCCTCGTCTCATCGCGCTATGTGAAGAGGCCTGCCAAAACGCCATGACCGACCACCTCGAACCTGGCACGACGACCGTCGGCATGCGTGTGCAGTTCGACCATCTCCACCCAACTCCTGTTGGCGCCGAAGTATCCGCCGAAGCGGTACTTAAGAAGGTCGACGGACGACGCCTTCGGTTCGAGGTTTCGGCTACCGACGCCGGCGGCCTGGTTGCTGCTGGCAAGTTCACCCGCGTCGTTGTCGGAATCGAAGATTTCATGAGCAAATGCTGCTCGGCAAGCAGCTGATTTTCTTGGCCACCGCAACCCGTCAGTCCAATTCGAGCAGCCGCCGAAAGACTGGTCTGCTACCAGATCGAAACGTTGCTCTACGATGAATCCGATGGAGGGCTCCGAGCCAGATGTTGCGCCAAGTCAGTCATCGCCATTTGCCGAGCAGCCCGGTGAAGCAGCCGGGCGGCAACATCGCCTTCTTTGGTGGAAGGAAGCGCTCATCGTGGCTGCCTTCTACGCCGTCTATACCTGGACTCGGAACCTCTTCGGATCGAACAAGATCGCTGCCGACGGCATCCCCGATCAAGCCTTCACAAACGCCGAGCGAGTGATTCAGTTCGAACGGTGGCTCGGACTTTTCCACGAGGAGACAATTCAGGACTGGTTCCTGCCATACCGCACGTTCATCCAGTTCTGGAACATTTTCTACGGGGTGCTCCACTTCGCTGTCACACTTGGGGTGTTCATCCTGCTCTACGTCAAGCGCGCCGATGTCTTTCCACAATGGCGTAACACGCTCGCGGCGATGACCTCTCTCGCCATAGTCGGTTTCGCATGGTTTCCACTTATGCCACCGCGCTTGCTCGACAAACCCTGCCCTGCGGTCGATCCGTCGCAGTACGGCGGCGCGTGCATTCCCAGCCGCTTTCGAGGTTCCGGTGGATTCGGCTTCATCGATACCCTCGCAGAGTACGGCGGGCCGTGGTCGTTCGACTCCGATGCGATGGCGTCAATCTCAAATCAATACGCCGCGATGCCGAGCCTGCACATCGGTTGGTCGACGTGGTGCGCCATCGCAGTCTGGCCGCTTCTGAGCCGGCGTCGAACCAAAGCGGTCCTGTTGCTGTACCCGGCAGCCACTTTGTTCTGCATTGTCGTCACTGCCAACCACTACTGGCTGGACGGAGTCGGGGGACTCTTCGTGTTTGGTTTCGGCTCGGTACTCGGGTGGGGTTTTCACCGCTGGAACCAGGATCGGCTTGACCGCAAGTACGCCGATGCATTGGCCTAACTCGATCCAGTGGCGACGTCGCAACCCCAGGATCGCCTTCGCCACCAAAATCAGTCGTAGCATGGTCGAACGATGAGCCAGATGCGTCTCAATCTTCTCAATGGGCGGTGGGTCACAATCGTGGCCGAACGAGCCAAGCGACCGAGCGACTTTGCTCCACGCAACGGCCTCGGCGATCCCGACAAAGGACGCGCTTGCCCTTTTTGTCCGGGTAACGAGGAAGCGACGCCGCCGGCGCTCGAAACAGTTGAAGCCGACGGTAGTTGGTCAATGCGGGTAATCCCCAACAAGTACCCGGCATTCAACGGTGACGAAAGTTTCGCTGTACACAACCTCGGTCCCGTCTTCGTTCAAGCCGAGGCCAGCGGAATCCACGAGGTATTCGTGTACACCCCCGACCACGACAGTGGTCTGCACCAGCTGGACGACCAGCATGCCGCCGACATGATGTTTGCTCTGAAGCGTCGGCTTAGAGAACACGCTGACAACGAACAGGTTCGATACACCCAGGCGATCGTCAACCACGGCCGCGAGGCCGGAGCTTCCATTGCCCATCCCCACGGACAGATCCTCGGTCTGCCTTTCGTTCCTGGCGAAGTCCTCGACGAAGAACGTGCGTTTGCTCGCTTTGCTGGCGGCTGCCTGCTGTGTACCACCATCGAAGCCGAGATCGCTGCTGACGCTCGGGTCGTCAGCGCCACCGACGAAGTCGTCGTGATCACTCCATTCTGGAGCGGCTCACCGTACGAGCTCCTCATCGTCCCGCGCCGACATGAGGCGCATCTGCAAGACGCGGACGACGACAGCCTCATAGCGGTCGGCGTCGCACTGCGCAACGCTCTTGGACAACTCAATGCCGTGCTCGACGATGTGGCGTTCAACCTTTGCTTTCATACCGCCCCCCATCAGCACACAGGCGAGTACCACTGGCACGTGCACGTCTGGCCAAATCTGATCACCCAGGCCGGCTTTGAACGCGGTACCGGCGTGATGATCAACGTTCTTCCCCCAGAGGACGCATGCGCCACCTTGAAATCCGTCGCAGCGAATGCCTGAACAGGCGGTTTCCGAAGTCACAGCGGCGGACTCGCCCATCGGCCAATTTTCACGACATGATCCATAAATGAGCGACGTCACCGTTTCCATCGATCTCAATGCCACACCGGCAGAGGTCTGGGCGATCGTTGAACCAGTTGAGAAGCACATCGATTGGATGGCCGACGCAATCGCAATCCGTTTTGAAACCGAGCAGACACGTGGCGTCGGCACCAAGTTTCTCTGCGACACCAAAGTGGGCCCAATCAGGCTGGTCGACCAGATGGAAATCACCGAATGGGCGCCAGCTAGCGCTACCCAGGACGGGAAGATGGGCGTCAGGCACACAGGGATTGTCACTGGAAGTGGTGTCTTCACACTTGAGCCACTGGCAGGCGGTCGACGGACGAAATTCACGTGGTCAGAAAATCTTGACTTCCCCTGGTACCTCGGAGGGCGTCTCGGTGAGATCATTGGCGGCCGATTCGTCCTTGGATTTATCTGGAAGCGGAACCTGAAATCACTCGAACAAGTCGTCGACGCTCGCTGAGTGCCGCGCTTCGGGGCCGGCGGCACTGATCGGTCTACCCCAGGTCGTCGTCAGCGGCGTCGCAATGACGCTGACATCACTGGGAGGTTCTTCGGCCTGGGGCATCATCGGATCTGCTTTGCGCAATGTCTGGCCGTCAGTGGTGACCATTGCAAACTAGTAGCCGCTCCCGGTACGCGCCGCTAGACACACCGCCAACCAAATGCGCGTTGGACCGTCGTCATCGACCATCGACGGAGGCTCAGATTGCCAGTCTCACCAATCGTCAACAATTGACACTTTGCTAGCACTGGACGCTCACAGCGCGAATTGCACTAGATGACGCCAGCCGACCTGCGCCTGACGAGTTGCGGGCCGAGGACCTCCCAAAAACGACGGTGATGCACCTCGTCAGGAAGATGCAGGTCAAGTTCGCCAATGCGCCTGAGTGACAACGTCGGCCAGTGACATCACCCCTCAGAGTAAGGTGCGCGACCGTGCGAGTGTTGATGTTGTCATGGGACTTTCCCCCTCGGGAGACCGGAGGCAGCGCAGCACACGTCGCCGGGCTTAGCCGAGCGCTGGCACTCGACGGCCATGACGTTGTGGTCCTCACCACGGCTCACCCCCGCGCCGACACGGAGGCAGAACGTGTCGAATCGGTTCGGGTTGTGCGCGGAGTAGTCGACCTTCCGTGGCTCCCAAAAACCGAGCTCATCTCGAGAACGGCGTCAGCAAACCACGCGATGGTCAAACTAGGCGCCCATTTGCCCGACACCCTCGACGGTTGGCGGCCCGATGTCGTGCACGGACATGACTGGCGAATGGGCTGGGCTGCCGACGCCCTGTCGTCGATTTTTAGGGTGCCGTTCATTCTCACGATGCACGGCACCGAACGCGTTCGCCACGGAGGGCAGCTGCCGACGGGAACGCCATCAGATGTCAACTCCATTGAGTGGTGGCTTGCCTTCCAGGCAGACCGCTTGATCGCTCCAACCAAGTTTATGGTCGACCAATTGGTGACCGGTTTTGAACTCCCACCAGAACTCGTCGCACGGATTCCCAACGGCATCGACCCTGACCGGTGGAAGCCCAGCCCCAATCTGGTCGACGCCGACGCCTCGGTCGAGCGTGAACAACTTGTGCTTTCTTGGGGCCGCGTTCAGTTTGAGAAAGGGTTCCAGGTGCTCGCACGTTCAATGGCAACGGTTCGGACACGCGTGCCCGGGGTCGAGTGCACGATTGCCGGTCGCGGCAGCTACCAACCCGAACTCCAGGCGCAGATCGATGTTGAGGGCGTTAGCGACATCGTCCATATCGCTGGGTTCGTCAACGACAGCGAACTCCGCCTGCTAACTCAGCGAGCCGGGTGCGTCGTCATTCCCTCGCTCTACGAACCTTTCGGGTTAGTCGCATTGGAAGCGCTCGCAGCGGGCGCTCCACTCGTCGTTGCCAGAACAGGCGGGCTCGCCGAATTAATCGAAGGAACAGATGCCGGACTGACCTTCGAACCGGGCCGGCCAGACGACCTAGCCAACTGCATCGAACGGATCTTGACCGACCAGTTCCTCGCCGATGAGCTCACGCGGAACGCCCGCGATCTAATCGAGCGGAAGTACTCATGGAAGGCCATCGCTCGCACTACTGCACGCGCCTACGCCACCTCTGTTGCAGCCCATCCAGGCTGACGCCGGTTTCCCGACGAAGTCTGTCTGTTCTGGCGTAAGCGTGCGGTCCATTCGTTCAACGTCGTCAGCCAAATTACTGAATCGCTTACTGCGCTATCTGCCCTCGCCGAAACCATGAGATCTCATTAGCCTTGGGCTATGGGGTCCGCGGCGTCAGATAGCGTCTCTGAAAATAGTCAGATTATCGCTACCCAACCACCGTCGCCGATGGTGTTACTGGTTGCATTCGGCGGGCTGAGTGCTGCGCTGGCTGCCGGGTACGGTGTCCTCTTCACCATCGCTGCCGACTACCGCGATGAGTACGACATCTCGGAGAACTGGATCGGAATAATCATCGGAATCGGCTTCATCGCCGGCTTCCTATCGCAGATCACTATTGCCCCGCTTGCTGACCGTGGACATGCCCGAAAACTGGTGCTTGGTGGAGTGTTCGTCAATGTCCTCGGCCTCGTCTTGATGGCTTTGGGAGCCTCGCTCGTACCAATTCTGATCGGTCGCTTCATCTCCGGGCTGGGAATCGGTGCTGCGACTCCCTCAATCAAACGCATCGTGGTGCTGGCTGATCCGGCGAACCTGGGACAAAATATGGGACGCCTACTGGCCGCCGACGTATTCGGCTTCGCGATTGGGCCGGCGATCTCTGCTGTCCTCGTTGGCTCGTTCGGTATTCCGTCGCCGTTTCTGGCCGTCGCTGCGGTCACTCTTGTACTACTTCCGCTAGTCGCTCGTGTCGACGTTGCGGAAACCGCCGAACCGCCAGCTCGGCGATTCGCAATCGACATGCTTGCGAGCCGACCCTTCGCCGGGGCGGTAACGCTGGGTGCGGTGGCATTCATCATGATCGGGTCATTCGATGCGCTCTGGGACGTAGTACACAAAGATCTCGGTACCACTGATTGGATAGCCAATCTCGGCATCACCCTGTTTGGTTTGCCGCTCATTTTTCTCGGCCCGATCGGTGGCAGACTCGCACAGACTTGGGGGCCGTTCAAACTCGGGTCAATCGGCCTCTTCTTCGCAGCTGGACTGATGATCATCTACGGACTTCTGCCCGCTGGTGGCCTCATTTTCGCAGTGGCCATGGTGCACGCTGTCTCCGACGGGCTCACGATCTCGAGCGCAGGAGTTGCCGTCAGCATGGTCGTTCCGGCCGACCGTCAGGCCGGCGCCCACGGTGTCATCGGCGCCGCCCAAGCAATCTCAGCGGGCATCATGGCGTCAGTAACCGGCGCAATTTACGGCATCTTTGGACAGGCTGCCGCTTATACCGTGGCTGGCGTTGTGATGATTGTGCTGACCACTGTCGGCGTCTGGCTTGCCCGCTCTGCCTGGAATCTCAACGGCGCAAGCAACCGGCCCTGACGATTCAACGTCCAACGAACTCGGCTTTGCCGGGACCGTTCTCGAGAAAGCTCTTGACGCCGATCTGACTGTCCTCGGTGCCAAATACCTCGACAAAAGCATCAAGTTCGATTCGGAGTCCTGCCGCTAATGACGTCGAGAGGCCTTCGTCAATCGCGCGCTTGCAGATGCCTTGGCCGATGGTTGCGCCCTTTGCGAGGGTCGCACCAAGGTCAAGCGCACGATCCATCAGCGCTTCGGGCGAAACCACTTCGTCGGCGAGGCCTATCCGGAGGGCTTCATCGGCCTTCACCTGCCGACCTGTGAGACACATCTCTTTCGCCTTACTCGGACCAACAACGCGGGCGAGACGCTGCGTTCCACCACCTCCGGGAATGATGCCAAGGAGAATTTCAGGTTGACCAAAGACCGCCCGCTCGGATGCGATGCGGTAGTCGCAAGCCAACGAGAGCTCGCAGCCGCCGCCGAGTGCATACCCGCTAACCGCAGCGATGACGAGGCACGGCAGAGCTGCGAGTCGATCGAATGCAGCGTGAATTTCAGGTCCAATTACTTTGGCCTCAACGGGGCCACCGAACTCAGAGATCTCGGCGCCAGCGGCAAAGATCCTGTCACCGCCACTTATGATGACCGCTGGTGGCGGCGAGGCAGTGAGCTCTTGGGCCGCTGCGTCAATCTCAGCGACCAGCGCCCCGGAAAGTGCGTTGACCTTCCCGTTAGCAAGAGTGAGGACAGCAACACCGTTGTCGTGACGTTCGAGAGTCAGTAGTTCGTAGGCCATGTCGTTCAAGCTAGAAGATCAGCGACCTGCATACAACAGTCGGCCTGCGTGAGCATCGAGCCCGACGACCGCAATATCAGCTACGTGGCTCACAGACGATTCGGTGCCTACGTCGCCGGAGCCACTGGTCAGGCGTCGATCGCAGCGAGCATCTCGTCAGCAGCGGTCCACGGGTCGGTTGCGCGAGCGACAACCTGATCTGTCAGCTCGTCCCAACGATCGCCCGTGCAAATCTCGCGAGCACGACGACCGAGCCGCTGGGCGATGATCTCACGCAATTCCTCGCGCAGACGGAAAGTCCGTCGCCGATCCAGCTCGCCGGATACCTCGAACGCAGCACGGTGTTCGCGAACAGCTTCCCAGATTTCGGAGACCCCCTGCCCCGTTGTGCCGACCGCAGAAATGATCGGCGGGCGCCACGCTTCATGTGGCATGTCGCTGAGGTCGAGCATCTGCATCAGGTCACGGGAAGTCTCATCAACACCCTTGCGATCAGCCTTGTTGATCACGAAAATGTCAGCGATCTCCATCAGGCCAGCCTTATTGGCTTGCACACTGTCGCCCCACCCAGGGTTGACGACCACGACGGTCGTGTCAGCTTTGCCCGCAACTTCGACTTCAACCTGACCGACACCAACTGTCTCAACAACAATCCAGCGCCGCCCGATTGCGTCGAGCAGACGGACGGCTTCTGGTGTGGCAAGCGAGAGGCCGCCCAAGTGTCCACGTGTGGCCATCGACCGAATGAATACGCCCGGATCGGTTGCGTGATCCTGCATTCGCACGCGGTCCCCAAGAATCGCCCCGCCCGTGAACGGGGACGACGGGTCAATGGCAAGCACAGCAATCTCAAGTTCGAGGCTCCGAAGATGCCCGATGATGGCACTCGTCAGCGTGCTCTTGCCTGCGCCGGGCGCCCCGGTGAGCCCAATGGTGTATCCGTCACCGCTACGCGAATAAGCGAGTCGACCAACCTCGCGCGCTTCATCGTCGCCACGTTCAATCAAGGAAAGAAGTCGGGCCAACGCACTGCGATCACCATCGAGTGCGTCGGCAAAAAGTTCGGAAGCAGGTTTACGTTGACGAGCCATAGGATCGAAGCGTGGCCGAGCCAGGTAGCTCAGGCCAGAACTTTCTCAGCGACGTTAATCACTTCAGTGACGCCATCAACTCGGTCGCGCATGATTCGTTCGACGCCGGCTTTCAGTGTCTGAGTCGATGACGGGCAGCCAATGCATGCACCGGTCAATTCGACTTCAACCAGGCCGGTATCTTCATGCACCCTGCGCAGAACAATATCGCCACCATCTGCTTGCAACGCAGGGCGAATCACTTCGATGGTCGCTTCGACTTTGTCACGCATCTTGCCCTCCATTCAATCAAGCCTGGGCGTACGATCCCCAGCTGTGGGAAGTCTTACAATTTTGGCGCACCAGGGGGGATGGGACGAGATTCTGCTAGTCGGCGGACCCATGCTTGTGATCGCCAGCCTCTTGGTGCTCGCAAAGCGCCGCGTTGACGCGAAGACCGAGACTCCATCGAAGAGCAACGAGGAACGCTAACCGGCAAGTGGTATGCGGGCAGAGAATTTTTGTTTCCCTTGAGGGACCGCCGGCGTTCAAGTATGTCCAAAACCAGAACCTGCTCCTTTCCCTCACTTGCGGAAGACTTTTTCTGATCGCAACCAACTGATCACCTTCGATCAAACACGTTCGGTGGCGACGTACCGTCGTGACTCCTTCGGGCGGATTACCCTGCTTTTGGTATGGAGGTCCAGCTGCAGGTTTGCCGGCTTCATGGGAGTGCCGGGCTACCGTTCCGTCAGCGTGGTGTGCGCCACATCGGCATCACCGACGGGCACCCTGCCGGAAGGTCGAGAGTTCCCCGGCGCTCGAATCCGTGTCTTGCGTAGAACGCTTCGTTCTTTGGCTTAGTGTTTTCCAAATACGCAGGCAGGCCCTCTTGATCACAGCGATCCAGCATCGGTTGGATCACTGCAGAACCAAGGCCCTTGCCCTGGTGTGTATGGCTGACGCCAATTGCGAGCAGGTAGTAGTGGGGTTCTTTGGGGTGTGCTTTGTCCATGGCGTGGAGCATCCGAAGAAGCCGAGGGACTCCAGTTCGGAATGAACGCAACATCGACGGAAGTCCTTTAAACAAGTCAATCGTCGCGATGTCGGTGTCGCCAGGAGCGTCCCAAACAGCGTTGGCCTCGTTGTCTTCTGTAGTGAAGAGCAGCGGATCTGACTTGCCTATCCGAAAGTTGATAACCAGCCTCCAGAGGGGAACTAGGCGATCCCGATTGTCATCGAACTTGCCCGCCCAACCCATCACGGGATCATCGCCGAATGCGTCAGCCAGCGATCGCGCCGAGGCGTCGGCATCACTATTCCTCATAGTCCTGATCTCATCCACAAACAGAACCTACATCCCCTTCCTAACAATCAGCCTTCTCACGTGCGGCCACGGCCCCAACCGCCAGCCA
The DNA here is from genome assembly GCA_938091165.1 of uncultured Ilumatobacter sp. Lineage (GTDB taxonomy): Bacteria > Actinomycetota > Acidimicrobiia > Acidimicrobiales > Ilumatobacteraceae > Ilumatobacter_A. The sequence goes on from CALKNK010000002.1 coordinate 81,536, forward strand.
ATCACAAACCGTCCCACCGTTCGCCACGGTTTCCCGGTTCGGACGTCACCCGCTTTACGCGGAAAGTTAGAGCAGAAGTCGGTGCTCTGAGGAAGACGGCCCCTGCGTTCTGGTTACACCGCTTTGCTGGACGCTGTCACATGGAGTCACGTGGCAGATGTTGCGATAGCTGCCTGTGCTGATCGCCAGAAACTTCTTTCGGAACCCACGGCCTCAAAATGCGGTAGACCGCCCGGCCGATTGCAGGCGGGGAACCCCTACCTAGATGCTTAGTAATCTCAGCGACTCAACAGGTACTTGGCGGTGCGCATCGCCTGGAGTTCGTCGTTGAGCTGGCTCATGGGCGCCAGACGCTCAGTCAGCAGACCTGTCCAACACCCGAAATCGGTCTTCCTAACACCTTTAAGGCTTTTGTCACTACGGGCGAGTACCGCGAGAAGCAGGATGGCCGCTGCTCTGGTATGAGTGCGCACAGCTTTGTAGTCGTCCTAGCCCACGGCAGCGTTATCCAATTCGATACTCCCGCCCGGAAGGCAAACTGGACCGAATCACTCAAGCTCGGATCCCGATCCACAGCTCACGTCGCTGTCAGTAGCCGCCCCTCAGGGTTGCGATGTGTGCTCTAACTCAGCCCGGGGTTCGCTCGATGCTGGCGCCAACGGCACTCAACCGACCAACGAGGTCGTCGTAGCCTCGGTCGATGTGGTGCACGCCGGAGATGATTGTCTCGCCTTCGGCAGCGAGTCCAGCGACAACCATCGCAGCACCGGCGCGGATGTCGTGCGCCCTCACCTCGGCTCCCGACAGACGAGGTACGCCACGAATCACCGCATGATGGCCGGTCGTGCTCACATCGGCGCCGAGGCGCTGGAGTTCTTCGACATAGCGGAAGCGCCCGGGATACAGGTTTTCCGTGACGATCCCGACACCGTCGGCAACCGACAACATCGTGATGATCAGCGGCTTGTAGTCGGTGGCGATGCCGGGATACGGCAGCGTGGCGACATCAATCGACCGGAGCCGATCTGGGGCAGCGACGTGGAGTCCCGTGCGACCGGCGATTTCGACGGAGCTCATGTGCAATCCCATGTCAGCAAAGCGTTCAAGCAGCATTGTCATGTCGTCCGGCTGGATACCCAGCACATCGAGTTCACCGTTCGACACGGCAGCGGCGGCAAGATAGGTAGCCGCTTGTATGCGGTCCGGCACGGTGTGATGACTGATCGGATTCAGCTCGTCGCGTTCGACACCCTCGATAACCAGCGTCGATGTACCAATGCCTGAGATGTTGGCTCCCATCGCTACCAGAAAGTTGCAGAGGTCGGTGATCTCTGGTTCACGGGCACAGTTGTCGATCGTGGTCCGCCCCTTGGCGAAGACGGCTGCAGTCATCAGGTTCTCAGTGGCGCCGACCGACGGAAAGTCGAAAGTGATGTCGGCACCACGTAAACGCTCACAACGCGCCTCAAGGTAGCCGTGGCTGAACTTAAACTCTGCGCCCATCGCTTCGAGGCCACTCACGTGCATGTCGATAGGCCGTGCCCCGAAGTCGTCGCCACCCGGCAACGACAACCGAACCTCCCCGCACCGGGTAAGCAACGGGCCAAGGACGTTAATTGAGGCCCGGATCTTCTCGACGAGTTCATACGGTGCAACGGGGTTGATGTCACCGGTATCGGTGAGGAGGAGTTTGCCAGTCGCCGGGCGCAGCATCTCGACGCCGAGTTCGGCGAGCAACTCTCCCATGATTGTCACGTCAACGATGTCGGGCACGTTTGTCAGTTCGAAAGTGCCATCGGTGAGAAGCGTGGCCGCCATCAGCTTGAGAACCGAGTTCTTAGCGCCAGGCACATAGACCGACCCGCTAATCGGTCCGCTGCCGCGCACCACGAACTTCTCACCCGCCAGATCAGGATTCACACGCACCAGTATGCTCCTGATGTGAGACCAGGTGGGACCATGGTGACCCAAACCTGGCCCAACGATGCAGAACACATTGCAAAGGTTGAGCAACCACGCGATGACCTCGTCCTTGAAGTGCGCTCAGACGCCGATGACGCCGTTTACTTTCAAAAACACGGTCCATTCTCGAGCTATCAACGTGTCATCAAGCGAACCGAGAGAACAATCACTGAGACGACCTCCTATCAACTCACAATCCCCTGGTTTGGGTGGCTGTTCAAGCTGCCGGTCGGCCAGGTGATACGTCGTCGGATTTCCCATCGTGGCTTCTGGTCACCGCCGGACCGCCTCGACACCACACAGGTGTTAGTCATAGGGCTGCTCGCCGCTGCGTCTATGAGTGCCGCATTTATAAATACGCTCTTCACCCAGACCGCAGAGTTCGCCGCGGACGACTTCGGGGTCGGCGATGCAGGTGTCGGTTACGCCGGGGCAATCGTACGCGCAGGCATCATCTTCGCGCTCCCCGCCGCGATACTCGCCGACCGCATAGGGCGTCGCCGCGTGGTCGTCGCCGTCGCATGGATCGCTCCCATCTTGTCGTTGATGGGAGCACTGGCACCAAGCTTTCCGGTGCTCGTCGCATCACAGACGCTCGGCCGCCCGATGGGCATCGCCCTGTCATTCCTTATCGGCGTGATCGCCGCAGAGGAGATGCCAAAAAACACCAGGGCATTCGCAATCAGTGTGTTGGCAATGGCGAGCGGTTTTGGCGCCGGCATCGCTGTCTCGTCGCTGACCCTCGCCGATCTCGGTCCGAGTGGTTGGCGATACGTGTACGTCGTATCGGCAATCTGGTGCGTTGTCGCTCTTGACCTCGCCCGACGGCTCCCCGAGACACGCCGGTTCACAGCGACCGAACGCGATCCCCACGCACATTCGCCACGTCTTGATCGTAGGCGCTTGGCACTGCTTGGCGCCGTGGCGTTCATCGGAAACATCTTCATTTCACCTGCAAGTTTCTTTCAGAACAGCTATTTGAGTGACGTGCGAGGTTGGGATGCCACAACGATCGGCGTCTTCTCCCTGGTCGTAGGCACTCCGGCAGCTATCGGACTCCTCATTGGCGGACGCTTTGCAGACACGCGCGGCCGAAAACCGTTGATCGCAATCGTTCTGCCGTTTTCGACGTTGATGGTTGTCCTCGCCTTCACCTTCGGCGGCCCGGTGCTCTGGCTGTTTTCTTTCTTGGCTGGGATCACAGGAAGCATGGCGTTTCCTGCAATGGCTGTGTACCGAACCGAGCTGTTTCCGACCGGCAACCGCACCCGCGCAGCAGGCATCATCACGGCGCTCGCATTGATCGGCGGGATAGGTGGGCTCCTCGGCACTGGTCAACTCGTTGACCGAGGATGGTCGTACAGCTCGGTGATCGGCATGATGGCGCTTGCACAAGTCGTCGTCACAATCATCGTCCTCACCTCGTATCCCGAAACCGCACACCGCGAACTTGAAGAAATGAATCCCGAGGACGCAACCTTGATCATCACCTCCTAGCGCATACTGTTAAAAATCTTCGCGCCCTCGTCACGCCGTGACGCGGGCTACGAAGGCCGCCACCTGTGTCGCAATTTCAGCGTTGCAACCTTTCAAGTCATGGCGGGCAGCATCCAGCCAGACGTGCTCCACTGGTCCCGTAATTGTTGACGTCCAATGTTTGAGCTCGTCGGGGGTTCCGAAGTCGTCACGAGTTCCGGAAATGAACAGGCAAGGAACCGTGACGTCAGGAAAATGTTCTACGCGGAGCTTGCCAAGCTTTCTCGGAGGGTGGAGCGGATAAGCGAGGAGCACCAGCCCCGCGAGATTCTTGACTCTGCCTTCACCGTCGACATCGGCAGCAACCATCGATGCCAGCCGTCCGCCCATTGAGTGGCCCCCCAACACTAGGGGACTCCGGCGGCGAGCGACCTTCGCAAGGTCGTCACGAATCGACGCCATCAATTTTGAGGCCCCGTCTGGCGGACCCTTACGGCCTTCTTTGCGATACGGAAAATCGTGACGATCAACCCGGGCGGATCGACCTAGCTCCTCTTCGATTTCCACAAGTCTGGGATGATCGCTATCCGACCCTGCTCCGGGATACAGCAGCACACTCGGCGCAGCCATCATGGGCCCCGTCAATCTCTGTCAGTCTTTCGCGGACAGAATCCGGCGAGCTTCAGCAAGATCACTCATGGCTTTGGCTGCATCGATATCTGCGCCACCGTGGTCAGGATGCACCTCGCGCATCTGGACCCGAAATGCTCGGGTGACCTCACGGTTCGATGGTTTCTTACTCCCGAGTTCAAATCCAAGAACGCCCAGTGCCCAGCCGAGCGGATCAGCCATTGCTTCCAGCGTGGTGGTCTGCGACCCGGCGAGGTGGGCAATAAACGAGGCGCCAATTGGCCCGCGCCAACGCGCAGACTTCTGCAGCACGTCCAACACACCGCGTCGGTGCTCCGGCGCTAGGCGCTCGGCGGCGTACACCGCGCCGAGCACCTGACTGAGATCCGTGCCAATGGTGTTGAAATCAAAGTGGATCTCATCGCCGTTGCCAACCAAGCGGTGGTGGCTCACGGCGAGGCCGTGCCGATCGACCTGGAAACGGTGACGAAGCCGCGGTTGGACCACACGTTGGCCGTCGCCCACTTCGTTAATCAGCCGGTGAACATCACCAATCTGATCGTCATTGATGCCACCGAGATGCGCGGCAATCACCGCACCGATGAGCAGGCCCCCAAACCCTGGAGCAGGGTCGACCGGAAGCACCATATGGCCGAGCGCAACGCGACGCGTCGGAACAGTCGGCCGCGTGTGCCAGATCTCGAGTTCGGCAAGGAGCACGGGAGTTAGCTCAGACGTACGGGCGGAGCAACGAACGGAGATCTTGTGCCAACTCAATAACATCAGAGTCGCTATCGCCGTGCCCGTCGGGGTCAAACATGAACCTCTTTACAACGCCATCGACCCCTCTAACCACACCAATCCAGGTACGTGGTGCCAGAGCGTATGGCGGATGCTCTTCGTCGAGGGTGGCGTTCAGCTCGATGAGCTTCTTACGCGACTTTGCGTCGATCGGGTCCTTGGCAAGCTTGTCAGCGGCAAGGAAGATACTGCTCAGCGTTCCCTGCGGCGGTTCGTTGGCACCTGATTCGTCCGTCGTCATCAGCTCACCCGCTTCGATTGCGTCAAGCAGATCATCGACAACATCCTCGGCATCAGCAGCCACCACGACAGTCGCACCTTCCCATCGGAACGGCACCTCAGATTCGATGAGTGATTCAGTCAGGACCTTGCGGTCGGCGTCCGTCCATTCATCGAGATTGAACTCGGTCGACTCGGCATTATCTTCGAGGAAGATAGGGAACGGGCCGAGTTCCTGCTCAAGCCGCTCGAAAATAACGTCGACGCGTTCTTCATGCGTCTCGGGCACAACAAGCTCAGTGCCATCCCATCCATGCGGGATGAATGCCTCGGCCATTGCTTCAGACAGCTCAGCCTGCTGGTCGAAGTTCCAAACAGTGACGTCGTAGTGCACTTTGACCAACTCGTCATCGAACGGGTCGAAGTCGATCGGATCACCGATACCTGCCGTCTCGATCTGCTGCTCTGCACCGCCGCCTTTGCTCACAAATGCCACGATGGCACGCTATCTCTCAGGAATGCTGCTGTCCGCTTGAGCTCATCTCGCGTGTTGGTCGAATCACGGAATCCATGTCCTTCGCCCTCGTAGACCACGAGCGTCACAACATCACTTGCGCGCTCGACAAGTCGTTTGCTCTGTTCGAGCGGCACCACCGGATCGTCGCTGCCATGAAAGACCAGCAATGGCTTGGTGATCTGTTCGGCACGATTGATGGGCGAGAGTTCAACGAAAAGTTTCTGATCCTCCTTATCGCCGACCAGGGTGTCGGTGTAGTGCGCTTCGAAACGGTGAGTCACATCGGCGAGCGCACGCACATCACTGACGGGGTAGGACGTCACCCCGGCGGCGACGAGTTCGCAGTAATCAGCAAGCATTGCGACCACCGTGAGACCGCCCGACGAGGCGCCGATGATCACAGTTGTCTCGGGCGTTGCCCATCCCTCAGCGTGCGCGTAGCGAATCAGCGCAGCTGTGTCGTCCACGTCGAGGCGACCCCATTGTCCGTTAAGCGCACGCTGATAGTCCCGGCCGTGGCCGGTCGTGCCGTGTGGGTCGACCACGAGAACGTCCCATCCGCGACTCCACCAATACGAAATGCGCGGACGGAAATCAGCCTGCCACTGGTCGGTCGGGCCCCCGTGCACCCATACGAGCGTCCGTCCCGCTCCGGCTGCGTACCGACGGGCGTGCAAGCCGTCAATCTCGATCACTGAGGGCTCGGGCAGGTCAAATTTGTCCCACCCTGCGGCCGGGCCGACAGCGAGCACCTTTCGCGTCGGTTTGACCATCAGATCGTTCAGGTCGTAGGCCACGATTTGAGTAGGTGTTACCGCACCCGATCGAAGGGCGACGAGTCTGTCACCGACCCACGTGAGTTGACCGTGCCCACCCTTACCGACGTTTGTCACTCGACCGGATGAGCGTTCGACTACCACGAGGCGTCCAAAGCCGCCCTCGTTGCGACATAACGCCACATGCGAAGAATCCGGACTAACCGCGAAACTGCGCTGCCCCATTCCCCACGTCGGGCCGGCTTGTTCAGCCGACTCGGCGAGAACCGACTCACCGTCAACGCGGACATTGAGCCAGCCGCTAGCGTCGTCGACCCACACTTGGGACCCGTCAGGCACAAATCGCGGCTGCTGTGCTGCAGCCTCGCATGGTTGCCACCTGGACAATTCGCCCGAGTGCACCGCGCAAGTCACTACACCAGCGCCGTCCCATGGCATGTCCGGTGGACTCCACCCCTGCCACACCACTGTGGACGAGCACGGCGAAACGGCCGGGTCGAAACAGAACGAGTCAGAACCGTTGTCGAGACGCACCGGCGCAACCGCGCCCGGGTGAACATCCATTTCCTGTTTCCAGACCTCTCCATCATCGACGGCAAACACGAAGTACCCGCCATTTGGCGCCACATTCGGCGCCCGGCACTCACGACCGAGCGCAGTCAGCTGCACCGCTGCGCCACCGATCGGCTGCCACCAGATCTCACCATCGACCGCTGCATAGACGACTCCCAGCCCGCTGGGATGCCAGCAGAAGCACCCCCCGCTCATTCCCCGACCGGCTGACGGGTCAGGACCCGTGGAAAAGAGACGCTCTGCGCCGCCATCCGGCGAGATCACCATGATTGCGGTAGCGCCGCGCCAACGCTGTACGAACGCCACCATGCTGCCATCTGGCGACAATGTCGGCTCAGTCAGATCCCGTCCAGCGGTGAGCAGTTCGATCGGCACATGCACATGTGCGAATCTACGCCGCTGGCACACCCCCAACCAGCCTGAATCCTCGTTACCTACCGACGTCAGTCGATACCCCCGGCAGCCGACCGGCTGGGTCGGAACTGCCAAGCTCGCTACTGTGCGGAAATGCCCGAACGCGAAAACCCTGACCGCAACCTGGCCATGGAGCTCGTACGAGCCACCGAATCTGCCTGTCTAGCTGCTGCCCGTTGGGTCGGCCGTGGAGACAAGAATGCTGCCGACGGCGCCGCCGTCGAAGCGATGCGACTGTCACTTTCCACGGTCGCGATGGCCGGCACCGTCGTCATCGGCGAAGGTGAGAAGGACGATGCCCCAATGTTGTACAACGGTGAGGAAGTTGGCGACGGCAGCCAGCCGGAAGTCGATGTTGCCGTCGATCCAATCGATGGCACGACACTCACTGCGCTCGGCAAGACCAACGCCTTGTCCGTGATTGCCGTGGCGGATCGTGGCTCAATGCTTGATCCCGGGCCCTCGTATTACATGAACAAGATCGCCGTCGGTCCGAACGCCGTTGGGGCCATCGACATCACGGCCAGCCCCACGCAGAACCTTCGGTGGATTGCCAAGTCGTCCGGCAAGGCCATCGGCGACCTCACGTGCGTCATCCTCGACCGCCCGCGACACTCCGAGTTAATCGACGAAGTCCGTGCTAGCGGCTGTCGAATCCGATTGATCACCGACGGTGACGTCTACGGCTCCGTGGCGACGTGTTGGCCGGACGCGGGCGTCGATGTACTCATGGGCATCGGCGGCACACCCGAGGCGGTTGTCTCCGCAGCGGCGATGAAAGCGATGGACGGCGAGATTCAGTGTCAATTTCTGCCCCAAAGCGACGATGAGCGCACCGCGATGCTCGATGCAGGCTTCGACCTCAATCGAATTCTGATGCAAGACGACCTCATTACGAGCGACAACTGCTTCTTTGCTGCCACCGGGCTTACCGACGGGGCATTGCTTCGCGGCGTACGTTTCGACAATCTCGGCGCCCGCACACAGAGCCTCGTAATGCGCTCACGCAGCGGCACGGTTCGAATGATCGATGCGCGGCATCGTATGAGCAAGCTACGCGAGTTCGCAGCAATCGACTACTGAGCAAGGCGCTATAAAGCGCGGCGAGTCGCTGCGTCATGAAAAGTGTTGTACCTGAAAGACCGAAGTCGGCCGGCTGAGGCTCTTTGCGGTCGCACATCGCCTCAAGAAGCGCCCGAGCAAATCAGTCATCCACTACAGCCAAGACCGAGCGGCCCCGCCGCGTCAGCCGTCGAGCACACTCCGGCGGAGCCACTGGAAGACCCGCCACCCGGTGAGATCGGTGGACATCGTGGTGGCGGCAACGGCGGCAGCGGCGTCGGAGATCGCCTTTCCGTTGGGAGCCTTCACGTGCACTTCGGCAACCCGCTCTGCCATCACAAACCATCCGATCGCTTCTTCTACCGTGCGGCCGACCGTCAAGGACCCATGGTTGCGGAGGATGCAGAGCTTCGCATCGCCCATCGCAGCAGCAATGCGCTTGCCGCCCTCGACCGAGAGCACCTCGACTTCTTCATCGTCGAACAGCGCCTGGTCGAAGACGAACGCAGTCGACTCCTGGCTAAGCGCCCGGAACGGCTCGACATTGGCGGACCATGGCGTGCCATATGCGGTATGAGTATGACAGGCACTTACGACATCGGGTCGCGCCGCCAGTAAAGGAGCGTGGATGTTGTATCCGGCCGTATTCACCGCAACGGTCGGGTTGCCGTCTTCGTCCATGACATCGCCATTGGGACCGACTAGCACCAACCGATCGGGTGTCGCCGCGCTGAACGCCACACCCCAGTCGAGGAGCCAAAAATGATCAGTGAGGATCGGATCGCGTGCCGAGACGTGGCCGTCACCGAGTTGCCCCCATCGTTGGGCATCAAAGATCCGGTATCCCAGCGCACACATCTCTTTGCGGTGGGCCCGTTCGTCCTCGAGTGAACGCTCAGCGCCGTATCGCTCAACACCCGGAAAGTCTGGATAGTTGTCGTGCTCCTGCCCCGAGATCTGCGTCATGTTGACAGCGTAGAACTTCTACGATGAGCCAATGCCTGCCGCATCGTCTGACCTATCCGGATCTGTTCTCGCCGTGCATTGCAGCGGCGAGCACTCGTTCTCCAAGCAGACCGTCGATACGGTCACGCTGCTCCCAGGACTTGGCGTCGAGGGCGACGCCCATCTCGGCCCACGGGTCAAGCACCGCTCACGCGTCGCTGCAGATCCCAACCAACCGAATCTCAGGCAGATACATCTCGTCATGTCAGAATTGCTCGACGAGGTAGTCGAGGCAGGCCATCAAGTCGCGCCTGGTCAGCTGGGCGAAAATGTGACGACGACGGGACTGGATCTGATCGGGTTACCGGTCGGCTCAATGCTGCGTCTCGGTGACACCGCACTCGTCGCGCTCACTGGCCTTCGCAACCCGTGCAAGCAAATTCGTAGTATCGGTGACGGCGTGTTGAAGATGATGTTCGTCGACGGCGGACGCTATGGCCGGCCAGGTGAGCAAGTCGGACGGACGGGCGTGATGGGCGTCGTCGTCGCCGGTGGCGTCGTTCAGTCAGGCGACCCAGTCAAAGTGCGCTACCCCGCCGGTGTGCTCACACCGATGCAAAAGGTCTGAGTCGCCAGCCATGAGCTCAATCGCTGACGAGGCCACCGGCCGCCAGATGAACACGCCGCCGAAGTCCATTCTCAGCTCATCGATTACCGTTGCCTTCGCGACCCACGGAGCATCGTGGAGTGCCTGCCGCGGCGTGTTGGTCAGCGCCCGATTGACTCAACCACGAACAATTACCCGGCTCTGCAGGTCAGCTTCAGGCCTGAGAAAAAAGGATTCATCTGGATGTCTGGCTCGATGCCCGCAGGGAGCGCTTATGGGCATTGCGCCGCGCTTATCTCGCCAGAGCCGTGATCAGTTGCCACGACGCTCTCATTGTTCGACATGTTCTGCGTCTTGAATGGAGCAACCCCGACTCCTTTACGCCGGATCCAGACGCGCAGCGCTGGCACAAGCAGCGACGTGACGGCATCAGATGGGCAGCCGGTTACCACCAGCGGATGCATCATCCTCCATCCACCATGGTGCGCTCGCACTTAGGCTTGAAAGCCGCGTCGCGGGACCACGATCACTTGGCCTTCCTCATGCTCAACGGTGACACAGACGTGATAAATCTTGCCGAGTCGTTCGGTGGTAAGCACATCTTCTGCGCTGCCGGACACCACGACGGCGCCGTGGTGCAGCATCGTCAGCCGGTCGGTGTAGGTGCCCGCGAGTGTGAGGTCGTGCAATGCCGAAATCACGGTGAGTTGTTCAGTCTGACGGAGTTCGGTGACCAACTCCAGCGCTTGCTGCTGATGACCAATGTCAAGTGCCGAAGTTGGCTCGTCGAGCAGCAGGATTGGCGCCTGCTGCGAAAGTGCACGAGCAAGCACGATCCGCTGGCGCTCGCCGCCGCTCAGTTCTCCCATCATGCGATGCGCGAATTCTCCGAGGCGCAGCCGTTCAAGCACGTCGTCGACGATCGTTCGGTCGCGACGCGACGGCGAACCGAAGTATCCGATGTAGGGCGTCCTCCCGAGCAGCGCGTACTCGCGAGCCGTCATGTCATCGGGAATCAGTGGATCCTGCGACACATACGCAACGCGACCAGCACGCTCTCGATCACTCATCGAGCTCAGGGCGACGCCGTCCATCAGGATCTCGCCCGTGTGGCCGACGAGTCCGACAATTGCCTTCAGCAGCGACGACTTGCCAGCACCGTTGGGGCCGATCAACCCGAGCCATTCACCCGACACCACAGTGTCAAAGTGACCTGTTAACGCGGACGCCGAACGGCGCGAGTACTTCACACCCACATCGACCAGGGTGAGCGTGCTCATGCTCCGATCCTCCGCGTCCGCAGCAGATACAGAAAGAAAGGTGCCCCAATAAAGGCGGTCACAACCCCGATTGGTGTCTCGGCGGGACGAGCGATCATGCGACCGGGCACATCGGCAAGGATCAAGAAGCCGGCCCCACCCATCAGCGAGAGCGGCAACACCCGTCGGTACCCTGCGCCAGCGACCATTCGGACAATGTGCGGCACCACGAGGCCGACGAACCCAATCAGGCCGCTCACCGACACCACTGCGGCGGTACCAAACGTGGCCGCGATGACGATGACGAGGCGCGTTCGTGCCACCGATACGCCGAGTGTTGCCGCTTCCTCGTCGCCCACGCGGAACACGTCGAGGTGTCTCCGATGCAGCAGCAGCACCACCGTGCTCACGGCCACGTAGGGGACGACCAACAAGACGTCGCCCCAGTCGGCTCGTGACAGGCTGCCAAGGATCCAGCGAAAGACCTCACGGATCACTTCGACATTGCGCTGCAAGATGAAGGTCTGCATGGCCGAGGTAAACGACACGACCGCAACACCAGCGAGCACCAGCGTGACACCCGATCGAGAACCGCCGAAGGCCGCACCGACGGTGTAGGTGACCATCACCGTGGCCAAGGCAAAAATGAACGCAATGGTGGGAACCGGGTCAATCGACAAGGTTGATGTGGCGTCACGACCGATGGTCAACGCAATCGTGGCACCGAGCCCAGCGCCGGCTGCCGAACCAAGCAGGTAAGGGTCGACCAGCGGGTTGCGGAACACGCCCTGATACGACGCGCCAGCGATGGACAACATGCCTCCGACCAAGCCACCGAGCAAGACGCGGGGCATTCGCACCTTCCAGACAATTGCCCAGTCGGCGTCGCTGACCCCGGTCTCGAAATCAATCAACGGCAGCCGGTTGACCAGTTCGAGCGGGACACGCCACCAGTCAGGGCCGGCCGGCCCGATCGAGACCCCGATGACGACAGCGAACAACACGAACACCCCGCCCGCGGCAAACCAGCGGGTGTCATGTTGTTCGCCAGACATCAGATCAACTCACATCGTTCCTATCTCTCAGGCCGCAACCGCGGCCTGCTGGATGGCGGCCGCAACCGCGGTGTAATAATCGACAATGCGTGGGCCCCAACGCGAAGCAATGTCCTCATCGGCCTCGATCACGTTGCCATTCTGGACAGCAGCAATGGCATCCCAACCCGGGCGAGCACTGACGTCGTCAGCCGTGGTCGCGCAGAAGTTGCCACACGGAACGAAGATCAGATCCGGGTTCGACGAGATGATCACCTCGGCATTGAGCTGAGGGAACCCGAAGTTGTCACCCTCAGCGCGATCCGCAATGTTCTCGAGACCGAATGCCGAGTACACCTCGCCGATGAATGACGTGCTGTCAGCACTGAAATAGGTGCTGTCCACTTCGTGGTAAATCTTCAACGGCTCCTCGGTAGCGGGGGCCGCATCGAGGGTCTCTTCGAGTTGGGTCTGCATTGAACTCACGACCTCTGCAGCATCACCGACACGGCCGGTTGCGGCACCAAGCTGCTCGATCTGGTCATAGGTATCTTCGATCGTTGCGGCTGCAGGGCCATCCCAAGAAGCAATTCCCAGTTCGGCAAGCTGGTCGCCAAGACCGGTGAAGTCACCGCCAATGAGCACGAGGTCCGGCTCGAACGCAGCGATCTCTTCGATGCTCGGCTCGAACCCAGAAAGTTCGTTGGGCAGCTCAAGCACTTCGGCTGGGAAGTTCGAAAATTGGTCCACCGCTACGAGTCGATCGCCTGCACCAATGGCAAACATGATCTCGGTATGCGTCGGGCTCAACGAGATGACGCGCTCTGGACTGGCCTCGGTGTCAGCGGGTGCCTGAGTCTCAGGCGGTGCCTCAGTGTCCGCTGGCGGCTCGGTGTCGGCTGGCGCCTGGGTTGGGGCGGGTGCTGCGGTGTCGCCTAGTTCCGACGTCGAGTCAGAGTCACCGCCGCATGCGGCAACGACGAGTCCGAGCGTAATAAGGACGCAGGTGAGTTTCTTGCGGGTGTGTCGTTCCTGTGAACGCATTGTTCCTCCAACCTCGTGATGAGGGGTATTTGGAGAACAAGCTGGGTTCATCCGACGCGTTGCGCCGGGTGCGAACCTTCCCTTGCCTCGAGGGGTGATGGTCGCATCGAATGCACAGGCGATCGGACAGGCTCGTTACCTACCCTGCCTAATGCGGAGCGGGCTCGAGACCACCGTTGCGGGACAGCGCCGGATTCTCACCGGACTTCGCTGAACAAACGACGTTTTATGTTGTGAATTCGACAGCGTAGTGCAGACTCCGTAGCCTCCCCCATCTCATGGCCGACACAGAGCACGACGCAGCGCCCACCGACGACCCTCGACCCGACGGACTCCGACGCGCCGACTCACTCGTCATCGTCAACACCGGCAACGGCAAAGGCAAGTCCTCATCAGCATTCGGCATGATGGTTCGCGCACTCGCTCGCGACTGGAACGTCGCGGTCGTCCAGTTCATCAAGTCCGGCAACTGGAATGTCGGCGAGGAGAAGATGGGTCGCCAGCTCGGCGTCGATTGGTTCTCCTTCGGCGACGGCTTCACCTGGGACTCCAATGACCTGTCGAATGATCGCGCCCACGCCGCTGAAGGCTGGGCCAAGGCCGTCGAGCTGATGCAGGCTGGCGAGCACCAACTGGTGATCTTCGACGAGCTGACCTACCTGTCGTCATTCAACTGGCTCCCGATTGCGGACATCGTCAGCCCGATCGCCGACCGACCCCGACACGTCAACGTGATCATCACTGGCCGCGACGCAGCGCCCGAACTGATCGAACTCGCTGACACCGTGACCGAAATGACCGAGATCAAGCACGCCTACACAAGCGGTATCCGTGCCATGCGCGGCATTGACTACTGATGCACCTGAGCGGGCGAGTTGCACCGTGTCGCTGACCCTGCTCGTCGGCGGCGCACGGAGCGGCAAAAGCACCCTGGCCGTTGAGATCGGACGACGGTTCGAAAAGAACCATGATGTCGCCGCCGTGACGTTCATCGCCACGGCACCGCGCAGTGACGACGACATGGATCGACGGATCGATCAGCACCAAGCCGAGCGACCGAGCAATTGGGCCACCGTGGAAGAACAGATCGACCTCGCGAATGCCATCGGACGCTCCGCTCCGGGCCTCGTCATCGTCGATTGCCTCACGTTGTGGACTTCGAACCTGATGTGGGCTGATCTCGACGAATTAGCGGTCCACGAAAGGACGACAAGCACCGTGCGAGCGACAGTCGATTACCCCGGCGACGTCGTGGTGGTCACGAACGAGGTAGGTCTCGGCATCGTGCCAGACAACGAAATGGCCCGGAGTTACCGGGACCTTCACGGTCAGGTCAACCAACAGTTCGTCGCCAGCGCAGATCGCTCTCTGTACCTCGTCGCGGGACGAGCCACCCCGCTCGTCGATCCCTGGACCCTCCTCGACGGACTGGCGTGAGTATGGAACCTTTCGTTGCCGACCACCTCTTGAAAAGAGTCTCATCATGACGCTGCTCCACGACTGCCTCATCGACCTGCCCAGCTGCGATGCCGATGCGCGCGCCGCGGTCACAGCCCGCGCTGCGGAGATCCTTCGCCCGAGTGGAGCACTTGCCTGGCTCGACGAAACAGCGGCGTGGATTGGTGGGTGGCACGGGACCGACCGACCGGTGATCGAGCGGCCAGCCGGCGTGATTTTCGCTGCTGATCACGGCGTGGCACAGGCCGATGTGAGTGCCTACCCATCTAACGTCACCGCGTCGATGTTGCAGGCGTACAGCAAGGGCCAGGCCACGATCAACGCCTTTGCCCGAGCCGCCGGGGCGGACCTGGTGGCGGTCGACGTCGGCGTTGGCCACCCCACGGGTGACATCCGCACGGAGTCGGCGATGTCACCGGAGCGATTCGACACCGTGGTCCAAATCGCCATCGACACCATCGACGCCCTCGACTGCGACCTCCTCGTCCTTGGCGAGATGGGCATCGGCAACACGACGGTTGCTGCAGCGATTGCCGCGTCACTCGCAGGTGGCGAGACCGCATCGTGGATTGGGCGAGGAACAGGTGTGGACGACGCCGGTCTGGCTCGGAAACGCGAGGCCGTCCAGCAGGCACAACGCCGCATTGTAGGCATCACGGATCCAATTGAGATCCTCCGCGAAGTCGGAGGTGCCGAACTTGCCGCGCTTGCCGCAGCAACCATGGCGGCCCGCAATCGTTCCATTCCGGTCGTACTCGACGGATACATCACGGCCGCGTCAGTCCTTCCGTTGGTAATGGTCGAGCCATCTGCGATCGACCATTGCATCGTCGGGCATTGCTCGGCGGAACCCGGACACCGCAAGCTGCTCGAACGCCTGGACAAGCGTCCGCTCCTCGACCTCGATATGCGACTTGGCGAAGGCTCGGGAGCCATGGCTGCCGTGCCGTTAATTCGCATGGCATGCGCCGGCATTACCGAAGTGCCGACCTTCGGTGAATTCTTCGCGTGAACCAGATATGAGAGCACCGCGACTACCGACTCCGACATTGGGGTTGCCGGCGTGGGGCCTGCTCGGTGCGATCCAATTCTTGACACGGATACCACTTCGATTGCGGTCGGCTCCCGATCTCGCTGGCGCCGTGCCCTGGTTCCCCGTGGTGGGCGCGATGGTCGGCGCTGCCGTCGGTGGCGTCGCCGTGGCGATGATGGAGCTCGTGCCGCCACTCGTCGCCGCCGCCGTTGCGGTGCTGTTCGGTGTGGCTGTGACCGGTGCTTTTCACGAAGACGGCCTTGCCGACACAGCAGACGCGTTGGGCGGATGGTCACCGGAGCAGAGGCGGGAAATTCTCAAGGACTCGCGCCACGGCAGCTACGGCGTGGCTGCGATGTGCGGCAGCATCGTCGTGCGGATGGCGTGCGTCGCTGCGCTCGGACCAGCAGTCTCGTTCGCCTCGCTGGTCGCAGCGCACACCATCGGCCGCGGCGCGGCGGTCGCCGTCATGGGGGTCGCCCCGCCGGTTCCCACAGAAGGACTCGGCGCTGACTATTCCCGGGCGCCGTCACCACGGCGCGCAGCCGTGGGTGTCACGGCTGCATTGGTGCTCGCTGGACTGAGCGTTGGTTGGTGGGTGGCGCCCTTCGTGGCCGCTGCTGCGTGCGGATCCATTGCAGTCGCGATCATGGCGCGCCGAGCGTTCGGCGGGGTCAGCGGCGACATCCTCGGTGCGGTCGAGCAGGTCGGCGAATGCCTGGTGCTCATCGTCGCAACCGGGCTGACCCTGCGTCACCCACTCTGGTGGACGTCACTCGTCGCCCACCGTCCTTGAGCAGCATCGCTAGCCTCTCGGCGTGAACATTCCAGCTCCCGTCGCGCAAGTTGTTCGAGGTTTCGCCATGGGCGCGGCCGACATCGTGCCCGGCGTCTCTGGTGGCACCGTTGCGCTCGTTCTTGGCATCTACGACCGATTGATCAACAACGTTCGACTCGGCGGCCGCGGACTCAAGCAGCTCCTCACCGGCGACATTTCCTCGTTCAAAGAGACGCTGGTTCGCATCGAGTGGATCTGGCTGATTTCCCTGCTCGTCGGGATTATCGTCGCTGTCGCTGCGCTCTCATCGGTGTTGGAACAGCTGCTCGACGATGAGCCGGTCAAGATGTCAGCGTTGTTCATTGGCCTTGTCGTCGGGACGATCTACGTCGCGATCCGAATGCTCGACCGGATCGATGCGACCACCGTCGCCATCATGCTCGGTGTGGGTGTTGCCCTGTTCCTGCTCCTCGGATTGAAGTCGGACACCGTTGTCGCCGACGACGCTGCAGAGGTGGTGACCCGCTCGCCGCTGATCTTCTTCCTCGCTGGTGCCATTGCGATCTGCGCAATGATCCTCCCAGGGATTTCCGGTTCGTTCCTGCTCGTGATGATGGGCATGTACACCGAGGTTCTCGGAGCGGTCAACGATCGCGACGTCGTCTCACTCGGCGCATTCGTAGTCGGTGCCGTGCTCGGTCTTGCACTGTTCTCGACGCTACTTCACTGGCTGCTCGACAGCTATCACAACTGGGTGATCGCCGCAATGGTCGGCCTGATGCTCGGCTCGACACGCGTCCTGTGGCCCTGGCCCAACGGCACGAACACCACCACGTTGTCCGCGCCGGCAGACGACGTGGCCTTTCCGTTACTGCTTGCAGCCATCGGCGTCGTCGTGGTCATCGCCGTCGAAATGTTGAGCACAAAGCTCAGCGCGGCCGAGGAAGGCGCCTGATCAGCCGACAAGATCGGCGATGCGGCGGATTCCTTCGACCAAGTCGTCGTCGCCGAGCGCAAAGCTGAATCTGCCATAGCCGGGCAGTCCGAACGCCTCACCGGGAACGAACGCCACCTTGGCATCTTCCAAAATGATGTCGGCCAGTTCGATGGTCGTCGTCGCAGTTTTGACCGTTCCATCGGAAGATCGGATGTCGCGGCCGAGCAGACCGGTCATGTCGGGGTAGCAGTAGAAGGCGCCCTGCGGCTCGGGGCAGGTGACGCCGTCGATGGCATTGAGCATGTCGTGCATCATTGCCGCACGCCGGGCGAACGCTTCGCGCATCATCACCACATCGTCCAGCGGTCCCGACACCGCTGCGATCGTGGCGCGCTGCGCAACGTTGCAGACGTTCGAGGTCGCATGGCTTTGAAAGTTGGTCGACGCCTTGATGACGTCGGTCGGGCCAATCATCCAACCGACACGCCACCCCGTCATTGCAAAGGTCTTCGCCACGCCATTGACGATGATGCACTGTTCGGCAAGTTCGGGCACCAACACCGGCATCGATGAGAACTCATGGCTGCCGTAGGTCAGATGTTCGTAGATCTCGTCGGTGATCACCCACACACCGTTGGCCACGGCCCACTCACCAATCGCCTTGACAGACTCGGGCGGGTAGACCGCACCAGACGGGTTGTCCGGGCTGACAAACAGCAACACCTTGGTCTTGTCGGTCTTGGCGGCATCGAGCTGCTCGACGGTGACTTGAAAGCCCGACTTGGCGTCGGTGTCGATCACCACGGGAACACCGCCAGCGAGCGTGATTGCCTCTGGGTAGGTGGTCCAGTACGGCGCCGGGCAGATGACCTCGTCACCGGGGTCGCATAGCGCTGCAAAGGCTGTGTAGACCGCATGCTTTCCGCCGTTGGTGACCAACACGTTGGCCGGCGCACACGAAAAGCCTGAGTCACGCATGGTCTTGTCGCAGATTGCCTGCTTCAGGTCAGGCAGGCCGCCGGCCGGGCTGTACTTGTGATTCTTCGGGTTGGCGCACGCGGCAGCTGCGGCCTCGACGATGTGCTGCGGAGTCGGGAAGTCAGGCTCGCCAGCACCAAAGCCAATGACGTTCTCACCGGCAGCCTTCATGGCTTTGGCCTTGGAGTCAACGGCGAGCGTGGCCGAAGGAGCAATAGCGGCAAGACGAGCAGATGTCCGAGACATGGAGTTCACGGTCCCTCATCCTACGACCTCGACCCATCCCCGGCCCCCATCGTTTGCCTACCCGGGACATGTCGGCGGCGACATCTGCCGGGTACGCAAACGCAGGGTGGCGACGCTTGTGCCCGCAAACGCTACGGTCCGGTCCATGTCAGCAGACGCAGCTATTCGATCAAACGTGGCCGGCATACCCGGCCCTGACCTCACTCCCACCGCCACGGTGCTCGACAAGCCGTTGAGCGAGTGCAAAGTCGCGATCTGCACCACCGCCGGGCTCCGCCTCGCCGGTGACGTCAAGCTCTGGCTGGACGCCTCGTTCACGGTGCTGCCTGCCGCTGCTCGCGACGTGCAGCTCAGCCACTTCTCCCCCAATTTTGATCGCTCCGGCCTCACCGCCGACATCAACGCGGCGTATCCGGCCGACCGGCTCTCAGATCTTGCCGAGGCCGGCGTCATCGGCTCCGTCGCCACCAACAACCTGTCGTTCATGGGCGCACAGCTGGACGCAACGTTCTCGACGATCATCAACGACTCCGGGCCTGCTGCGGCACAGGTCCTGCTCGATGACGGCGTCGACGTTGTCATCTTCACCCCGGTTTGACCGCTCTGCACGCGCACCGTGAGTGTGCTCTCCCACGTGTTCGAAAAGGCAGGACTCGCCACCGTTGGCATCTCACTCGTTCGAGGGCAGGCGGAAACCGTCAAGCCACCGCGGATCCTGAACGTGAACTTCCCACTCGGCCGACCGCTGGGCAAGCCTGACGATTCTGAATTCCAGACCAGCGTGCTGATGGCGATGTTCGACCTGCTGCCCCGCACCGACGTGCCGGTGCTCGTCGACTTCCCCGAGACGATCGAAGAACAGGGCTCTGAGCCGTCGTCGTGTCCGATGCCGCCGCGCCACAATCCGGACCTCAACGCTGCCATCGATGAGGCAAACGGCCTTCGCAATGCATACGACCGCAACCTCGAAGCGACCGGTGGGCGTACGCTGCTCGGACGCGTTGCCAATGTCGATGGAGTGGTCGGCCTGATCGAGAGGATCATCGAGATCGAAGGCGGCGCGTCGATTGTCGACGTCGGGTGGGATTCAGCGACAGCCATCGCTGCCAGCCAGGACATCCGGGCGTACTACGAAGAAGCTGGCCTCCAGCTCGCGGACAACACAGGTGCGCGCCAGCTCGAGACCTGGTTCTTTCACCAGACCGAGACAGGGCAGTTGATTCGGCGGGCCCGCGACGGCATGCGCGACCGCGGCGACGATAAGTTTGCAACGACCTATTTGGCTCCGATGACGCAGGGCTGACTCGCATACTTTCTTTTTAGAAAGCAGCGGTCGATTCTTCTGAGTCGACGCCATCATGGTGTGGTGACTGAGACCTCCGCGATCACCATCCCCGCCGACCTGTTGCCCGTTGATGGACGCTTCTGCTGTGGCCCATCCAAGGTCCGCAACGACCAAATCGAAGCTGTCGTTGCCGCTCGCGACACGCTGCTCGGAACGTCTCACCGCAAGCCGCGGGTCAGGAATCTGGTCGGCGACGTGCGTTCCAAGCTGTCGGATCTGTTCTCGTTACCCGACGGATGGGAAATGGTGCTTGGTAATGGAGGCTCCACCATCTTCTGGGACGTGGCCACGTTCGGGCTTGTTCGTGATCACAGCCAACACTTGGTCTTCGGCGAGTTCTCTTCAAAGTTCGCCGACGCCTGCGCGGCTGCCCCGCACCTGGAACAACCGTCGGTGATCAAGACTGATCCAGGCTCGCACCCCGAGCCGGTCGCCGAGGACGGTATCGACCTGTATGCCCTGACTCACAACGAGACGTCCACGGGTGTGGCCATGCAGCTGCAACGGCCGGCGGACGCGGGTGACGCGCTCGTTGCCGTCGACGCCACCTCTGCCGCTGGCGGCCTGTTATGGGACCCTGCTCAGGTTGATTGCTACTATTTCGCCCCGCAGAAATGCTTCGCTTCCGACGGTGGCATCTGGTTGGCAGCGTGCTCACCCGCTGCGATCGAACGGATCAACGAGATCGGGTCGTCTGACCGCTGGCGCCCCGCATCTCTCGATCTACAGATTGCACTTGACAACTCGACGAAGAACCAAACCTACAACACGCCTGCATTGGCAACGCTGGTGATGCTCGATGCGCAGCTCAACTGGATGCTGGCGAATGGCAGCCTTGCGGGCATGGCTGCCCGTAGCGCTGCGTCATCGTCGATCCTCTACTCGTGGGCTGAGGCACGTGACTGGGCGACCCCGTTCGTCACCGACCCTGCGCATCGTTCCAACGTTGTTGGCACCATCGACATTGACGATTCAATTGCCGCCAACGAGATCTGCGCGGCGCTTCGGGCCAACGGCATCCTCGACACTGATGCCTATCGCAAGCTTGGTCGGAACCAGCTTCGCGTCGGCATGTTTCCAGCAATCGATGCCGCCGACGTCGAGGCGCTCACAAAGTCCATCGATTACGTCGTCGAACAACTGAGCTGAGCGAATAGATTGCCTGGATGCAGGCAATCGATGTGCTGAGTTTCGGGATGGGCGACATCGGCTCACTCAATCGCCCGGTGATGCTGGTTGGCCTCGAAGGATGGTTTGACGTCGCTAGCGCTGCGACGCAGGCGGTCAACGCCTTCACGAGCGCTGACCACGCAGTCGTCGTGGGCTCTATTGACCCGGACCCCTTCTACGACTTCACGCAGCAGCGACCGCATGTCACCATCGATGATGACGTCAGAGAAATCGTATGGCCAACAAATGAATTTGTTCTCCAACGAAGTGGTCCGACGCCCGCCGGCGGCTCTGCTCGGCGCGACGTGATAGGCCTGATCGGCGTCGAGCCCCACCTCAACTGGAGGACCTACGTCGACGCAATCATTACGGTAGCGGTTGCGATGGGCTGCGAGGCTGTCGTTACCGTTGGCTCGGCAGCCGAAGCGCTCCCTCATACTCGGACACCCCCGGTCACGGGCAGCACCGCCACTGCGGGCCTGGCGTCACGGCTAGGACTGTCCCAACCGTCGTATCAGGGGATCACGGGTGTTGCCGGCGTGTTGAATGCAGAACTCGAAGCCCGTGATATTCCATCGATTTCCCTCCGTGTCGGCATACCGCACTATTTAATGAACGCCGAGCACCCGATGGCCGCTGCGGCTCTCGTCGGCCACCTCGGCCATGTGCTCGACGTTCCGACGAGTGAATGGATGAATGGCGACATCAGCAACCAAATCGATAGCTGGCGCGAGGTCCACGACGAAATAACCGTAAACGATGATCAGCTAAGGATGTACGTCCGCATGCTCGAAGCTGAGTTCGACCGGCGCTCTGAAGCGCAGATTCCGACAGCTGACGACCTCGGTGATCAGTTCGAAGAGTTCCTCAAAGACCAGCGCAACGACTGACGCAACTCGTCGCTCAGACCGCTGCGAAGGCGGTTTCGAGATCGGCGATAATGTCGCTGAGACTCTCGAGACCGACACTCAGACGGACCAGGCCCGGCCCAACGCCGCTTTGGACCTGCTCTTCGGGGGACAACTGGCTATGGGTCGTGCTGGCCGGGTGGATTACCAGGCTGCGCACGTCACCGATGTTGGCGACATGGCTGTGCAGCACGCAACCCTCAACGAACCGCTTGCCGGCCTCAACGCCACCCTTGACATCGAACGCCACGATCGAGCCAGCTCCGCGCCCGCCACCGTACTCCTGGGTTCGCGCGTACCACGGGCTACTCGGAAGGCCGGCAAACTGCACGTTTTCGACCTGGTCGTGCGCGTCGAGAAACTCCGCAACAGCCTGGGCGTTGGCGAAGTGGCGTTCCATCCGCAGCGACAGGGTCTCAAGTCCCTGCAAAATAAGAAAGGCGTTGAACGGAGAAATCGCCATGCCGAGATCGCGCAGCATCTGCACTCTGGCTTTGAGAGCAAACGCACCATGGCCAAGCGCCGGGAAGTACGCGAGACCGTGATAACTCGGGTCCGGCTCAGTGAAGTTTGGGAAGCGTCCAGACGCTGCGTAGTCGAAGGTGCCCCCGTCAACGATGGCGCCACCGATCGATGTGCCGTGACCGCCACAGAACTTCGTGAGGCTGTGCAGAACGATATCTGCACCAAGTTCGAGGGGTCGCACAAGGTACGGCGTCGGCACAGTGTTATCGACCATAAGCGGAATGCCGTTTTCATGCGCAACTCCGGCAACGCCCGTGATGTCGAACATATTATTCCGCGGGTTCGCCAGCACTTCGCCGAAGAATGCCTTGGTGTTGTCTTTGACGTGTGCGGCCCACTGCTCAAGGTCGTCGGGGTCGTCGACGAAAGTGACTTCAATTCCAAGTTTCGGCATCGTGTAATGGAGCAGGTTGTACGTGCCGCCGTAAAGCGAAGGCGAGGCGACAACATGATCCCCCGACTCGCACAACGTGAGCAATGCGAGGGTTGCTGCAGACTGGCCCGATGCGACAACGAGCGTGCCGGGGATTCCAATTGCTGTCGTGCAGCCACCTTCGAGAGCGTTGATTCGCTCTTCCAGCGCAGCTTGCGTTGGGTTCATGATGCGGGTGTAGATGTTCCCAACCTCAGCCAAGCCAAACAAGTTGGCGGCATGCTCGGTGTTACGGAACTGATACGACGTTGTTTGGTAGATCGGTACTGCGCGGGCACCTGAAGTGGGATCAGGCTCACCGCCGACGTGAATCTGTTTGGTCTCGAATCCCCAGTTGCTTTGCTCAGTCATGGGATCTGAAGATAGCGGCCGAATCCCGACTAAACAAGTCGGATTTCACGGCAAAAGTCAGAACGACGATTTGAGAGCGCGACACCGATCCAAACCTGCGGCGCTGATGAGCCGCACTTTCAATTTGAACGAACCAAGATCGGCCAACCGGTCTTTTTCCTCACCTGACGCTAGGCCTCCAACCGAGGCGGTCCGCCTCGAAAGCCAGCAAACCCCCGCAAACAATCTGCATATAGTGATCAACGAATGGAGGATCGTGCGCGAAACAACGGAGGGCTAGTCTGGATCGGAACCGTCCCCCGCGTATTCAAATATGTCGATCAGTTCAGCTATCGCCGCCTGAGGCTTCGGCAACCTTCTGTTTGCCGGCGTTAATGAACGGCATCATTGCACGGAGCTCTGCGCCTACCTCTTCAATGGGATGCTGCTTACCTTCTTCCTGCATGCGGTGGTAGCTTGCGCGGCCAGATTCGGACTCCGCAATCCACTCATCAGCGAACTGGCCGGTCTGGATTTCAGTAAGGATCTTTTTCATCTCGGCTTTGGTTGCCTCGGTGACGATACGCGGGCCCCGAGTGAGGTCGCCGTACTCGGCGGTGTCAGAGATGCTGTAGCGCATGCCGGCAATGCCCTCTTCATACATCAGGTCGACGATCAGCTTTACCTCGTGAAGGCACTCGAAGTAGGCCATCTCGGGCGCGTAACCCGCCTCAGTGAGGGTTTCGAACCCAGCGCGTACAAGTTGGGTGACACCACCGCAGAGGACGGCCTGCTCACCAAACAGGTCAGTCTCGGTTTCTTCGGTGAATGTGGTCTCGATGACGCCGGCACGCGTTCCACCGACTGCATCGGCGTACGACATAGCGACTGCACGGGCGTTGCCTGTGGCATCTTGCTCGACAGCGATGAGGGCCGGAACGCCGCCGCCTTCGGTGAAGGTACGGCGAACGAGATGGCCGGGGCCCTTCGGCGCAATCATGATGACGTCGACGCCTTCGGGTGCAGTGATCCGACCGAAGCGAATGTTAAAACCATGAGCGAATGCGAGTGCATTTCCGGCTTCAAGGTTTGGCGCAATGTCAGCGTCGTAAATCGCCTTCTGTTCCGTGTCGGGGGCGAGCAACATGATGACGTCAGCCACCTTAGTCGCGTCGGCGACGTTCATCACGGTAAGGCCAGCAGCCTCTGCCTTCGCTCTCGACGACGAGCCTTCACGCAGCCCAACGATCACATCAACGCCTGACTCCTTCATATTCAGCGCGTGCGCGTGGCCCTGCGAGCCGTAACCGATGACCGCCACCTTCTTAGAGCGAATAATCGAAGAATCTGCGTCGGTTTCATAATAGACGGTGACAGCCATGCTGTGAATTACCTTTCAGGAACCCGGGCCACGAGTCGATCCGGAGCCGGGTGTTCAGTGTTGATGTGTGGTTGAGTAACAAATGGAAGATCAGAATCAGTTCACAGCCCGCAGACGCGAGCCACGGTCGAGTTTCGGAAGCGCTACGCGACCGGTCCGTTGCAACTCAACAATGCCATATTCGCCAAGCAAATCCTCAAAATCATTGAGCTTGTTCGGATGCCCTTCGAGGCTGACCGTGATCACCGCCTCGGAGACAGCGATGATCTTGCCCTCGAAAATGTCAACGAGGCTCACCACTTCGCTGCGCTGCGTTGCGTCGGACTTGATCGTGGCAATCAACAGTTCACGTTCGACGCTGAGCTCAGGGTCGAGCTCCGAGATCTTAATCACGTCGATGAGCTTGAAGAGCTGCTTCGTAATCTGCTCAAGGGGAGCGGAATCGAGATCGACCACGATCGTGATGCGGCTGCGGCCCTCGACCTCGGCCGGGGCGACAGCGAGACTGAAGATGTTGTAGCCGCGCCGGGCGAACAAACCGGCGACACGGGCGAGCACACCCGGGCGGTTCTGGACAAGCACAGAGAGAATGTGGTGGTTCATCCCCTCGGCATAGGTGTTGGCACTTCGTGCGCCCGGGTAGTCACGTATGCGAGGCATCTCAGTGGCCGTCCTTCAACTTGATATCGACCGACTCGGGTACAGGTTTGAGCGCCTCGGCCCGGTCTTGCTGGGTGGGGTGCAGGATTAGGTCAGAGTTACTCGCACCCGCCGGCACCATCGGGAACACGCCCTCTGTCGCATCGGTGCGGAATTCAATCACGACCGTACGGTCATTGATCGAGTTGGCCTTCTCAATGGCCGGGCCGACTTCCTCAGGTGACTCGACGAGAATCCCGATGCAGCCCATCGACTCCGCCATCATCACGAAGTTCGGCACGTTCGAGCTGTCGAGAAATACCTCGGAGTAGCGCTCGTCGTAAAACATTTCTTGCCACTGCCGAACCATGCCGAGAAAGTTGTTGTTCAGTAACGCCACCTTGATCGGGAGCTTCTCGAGCGTCGCCGTGACCAACTCAGTAGCAGTCATCTGAAAACAACCGTCCCCATCGATGGCCCAAACGGTCCGATCAGGCATTGCGGCCTTGGCTCCGATTGCTGCAGGAAGCGAGAACCCCATGGTTCCGAGACCGCCAGAGTTGACCCAGGTGTAGGGATCGTTGAATTTCCAGTACTGCGATGTGTACATCTGGTGCTGGCCGACGCCAGAGGTAACGATCGTGCCCTTCGGAGCGCGCTCGTTCAGTTGCTCAATACAGAACTGCGGCTTCAGCAGATCCCCTGGCGCAGACCGCTCATAAGTCATCGGGAACTGTTCTTGCCAGCCCGACACTTGGCTCTTCCATGCCGAGGTGTCGGCCTGTCGCGTGCCACCCTGCAGCAGGTCCCTGATCTCACGGATGATCTCGGTGATGACGTATTTGGCATCGCCGACAATCGGGACGTCGGGCCGCCGCACTTTGCCCTGTTCGGCTGGGTCGATGTCGACGTGGATGATTTTTGCGTCTGGAGCAAACGCGTCAACCTTGCCGGTAATGCGGTCATCGAAGCGCGCACCGAGCGTGATGAGGAGGTCACTCTGCTGCATTGCGGTGACTGCAGTGGCGTTGCCGTGCATGCCCGGCATACCGAGGCAGTTCGGATGATCATCAGGAAAAGCACCGCGGGCCATCAAAGTGGTGACGACGTGCCCGTCAATCAGCTCCACGAGCTCTCGCAGTGCTTCAGCGGCGCGGGCCTTGAGAATACCACCACCGGCATAGACGACCGGCCGCTCCGAAGCGAGGATCAATCTGGCGGCCTCCTTGATCATCCGCGGGTGGCCCTTAGTGTTCGGCCGGTACCCAGGAAGCGAATCAAAGACCTCTTCATCGGTCGGCCAGTGCCACGTCATCTCGCCGGTGAGCGCGTCCTTCGGGATATCAACAAGAGTGGGACCTGGGCGGCCTGTTGTTGCGATATGAAACGCCTGGCGAATGGCCATAGGGATCTCGTCAGCGGACATGACCAGCTCGTTGTGCTTGGTGCACGACCGGGTGATCCCGACCGTGTCGCACTCCTGGAACGCATCGCTGCCAATTGCGGCCGTCGGCACCTGCCCAGTGATCGCAACCATTGGAATCGAATCCATGTATGCGTCCATCAGAGGCGTGACGAGGTTGGTGGCTGCTGGCCCGGAGGTGACCATAGCTACGCCTGGCTTACCCGAGACATGGGCGTACCCCTCGGCGGCGTGACCCGCCCCCTGTTCGTGGCGCACGAGAACATGCCTAATCGGGCTGTCCATCAGTGGGTCGTAGGCCGGCAAAATGCACCCGCCGGGGTAACCGAACATCGCATCGACGTTCTCATACTCAAGTGAGCGGATCAGAGCTTGTGCCCCGGTAATACGTTCTGGTGCTGCTGGTTCAGTCATGTGACTGGGTCTTTCTTCTGGTGTTGTCTAGTGATGAGGTGGGAAAATTTCGGGGACCGGAGCTGAAAAAGCAAACGACCTCCCGAGAGGGAGGTCGAGGAACGCACTTAGCGATAGCTAGGTGCGTTACCGAATGAGTACTACGAGCACGAGACTCGTTGAGAACATGCTTTCCATGCTTCTTTATCGTAGCGCCGAAATCACACCTTGAACACATCGTCCCGCCGAGTGAGGCGGAGTTGTCAGGCGGGGAATGCGGACTGCAGTTGCGCTGCGCTTAGCGTATTTTCCATTAGGCAGGCGATCGTCATCGGCCCGGTACCGCCAGGCATAGGGGTTAGCCACCCGGCAACCGGCTCGACCGACAATCGATCGACGTCACCGACGATGCCTGCCTCGGTGCGCGAGACGCCGACATCGACGACAGCTGCGCCGGGCTTGATCATGTCACCAGTAATCATTCCTGCCTGACCTGCTGCACCGATGACAATGTCAGCTTCTCGAACTACAGCGTTCATGTCGGCCGTGCGCGAATGCGCCATCGTGACGGTGGCATCTGCACCTTTCCGATTAAGCAGCAACGATAGCGGCAGGCCGACAAGCGTCGAGCGACCGATCACGACGGCGCGAGCACCGGAGGTGGGCACTTCATATTTTTCAAGCAGCCGTATGACGCCGTTTGGCGTACAGCCCACCAGACCGGGACGATTGCGCAAGAGCCGACCCATCGAGCGTTCTGTTAGGCCGTCAACGTCCTTCTCCGGTGGGATGAGATCAAGCACAGGCTCTGGGTCGAGGCCGTCAGGCAATGGAAGCTGGACCAGCACACCGTGCACTGAGACGTCTTCAGTTAATTCACGGACCGCCGCTTCGACCTCCCCCTGAGTTGCGGTATCCGGCAGGTCGACGTGGCGCGCAACGAGACCGGCTTCGAGGGCCTTCTTGTGCTTGCTCGCCACATACCGCTGAGAAGGTCCGTCGTTACCAACAAGCACGGTCGCCAGGCAGATCGGCGGTGAGCCAGCTGCCTCAACCGTTACCCGTAGCCCAGCGATGATCTCATCGCGCAGCGCATTTCCATCCATCAAGATCGCAGCCATCCCGTGAAGCTACTCCCCTCGAAATCCACCCGGAGCGACGGTCAATGGGTCGAGTAGTCCGGGATCGAGCAAACCGGATTGAATCAACCCGCCTCTGAATGAGTTACAGGCTGTTCGCCCATCCATTCGCGGAGGGTGTTCTTGAGCTTGGTCTGCTGGATGAACAGATCAGCCTCGGCCGCGGCGTCACCAGCAGCCTGAGGCGCCTTCAGGTAAAAGCTGAGCCACTCCTGGACTCCACTTTCGCCGGCACGGTGGGCAAGGTCCATGAACAGTGCGAGGTCGAGCACGATCGGTGCGGCAAGGATCGAGTCGCGACAAAGGAAATCGACTTTGATCTGCATCGGGTAGCCGAGCCACCCAAAAATGTCAATGTTGTCCCACCCCTCTTTGTTGTCACCACGGGGCGGGTAGTAGTTGATCCGCACGACGTGGTCGATGTTGCCGTACAGATCGGGGTACACCTCAGGCTGCAAAATGCCGTCGAGCACACCTAGCTTCGAGACTTCCTTCGACTTAAAGTTCTCCGGATCGTCCAGCACTTCGCCATCTCGGTTGCCGAGGATATTGGTCGAGAACCAGCCGCGGACCCCAAGCATGCGGGCTTTGAAACCTGGTGCAAGTAGAGTCTTCATCAGGGTCTGACCTGTCTTAAAATCTTTTCCGGCGATCGGTACGCGGTTGGTCCGGGATAGTTCGACAATGCAGTCGAGGTCGGTCGTGAGGTTCGGCGCACCGTTGGCGTATGGCACGTCGCTTTGCAGGGCGGCGTAGCAGTAGATCTGCGACGGCGAGATGTTGTCGTCGTTGTCCCGCAGCCCTTGCTCAAAGGAAGCGACCGAAGCGTGCACTTCGGACGGCTCCTGGTACGCCTCAGTCGAACCGCACCACACCATGACCAGCCGATCACAGCCGTTTTCTGCCTTGAATCGAGCAATGTCGGCGATGAGAGCTTCGGCCTGATCCCACTTGCTAGCGATGTCCTTCACGCGGACACCATCGAGCCGGCTGACCCAACGCTGATCGAACACGGCTTCCATTGGGACGATGCCTTCCATCTCTGCAGAAATGGCATCGAGGTCGTTGCCTTGCAGCACACCGGCCGTCTTGGCGGCTTCCATTGCGTTTGACGAGATCGGATCCCAACCGCCGAAGACGATGTCGTCGAGTTCGGCGAGTGGCACAAATTCCTTGATCAGCGGGTTGCGGTTCTCTTCTTTGGTGCCCAAGCGGATGTGCGCCATCTGCGCGATCGATCCGATTGGCGGAGAGATGCCTTGCCGAGCAGCAATGACGCCAGCGATGAATGTGGTGGCCACGGCGCCCATTCCGGGCGTGAGCACGCCGAGCTTGCCATGCGCAGGAGTAATTTGGCGGGCGTTCGAAGTCATGTTAAAAATGATAAGTAAATCTGGATCTAAATATTTGTTTGTTAAGTAAGTCTGAACTATATTGCGTGGGGTGCCGCGTCGTCCACTCCCTGACATTTCTATTCGGCAGTTGGAATATCTGCTAGCGGTTGCCGACGCGCCATCGTGGGCGGCCGCCGCCAGCGAGGTCGGCGTTTCTCCGTCTGCGCTATCACAAGGACTCGCTGAACTCGAGCGCCGGCTCGGCGTCCAACTCTTCGAGTCCGTCGGCCGTCGACGCAAGTTGCGCACAACCATGACACCGGTCTTAGACCATGCGCGCCACGTAGTGGCACTGACTTGCGACGTAGTGTCATGGGCCGACCGGCTCCGACTTGCTAACACTGGATATGTCGGCCTCGGGATGATCGACGTTGCCGCCGTCGTTCACTTCCCCGACGTCCTCCGTGGATTTCGCTCCGAACATAACGACGTCGACCTCCGCCTCACCGTGGCGCCCTCGCAATCGCTCCTGGAGGATCTCCAGCACGGCACCCTGGACCTCGTCGTATGCGTCGAACCACCCCACAAAATGACCGGCATCGAATTCGTTCCGTTGCTCATTGAGCCGATGATCGTCTACGGGCCCCCAGGTCTCCCGATCGATGGACCAGCGAGTTGGGGGCCGTGGGTGTTATTTCCCGCGGACTCACACAGCCGCAATCTCGTAATCAACCGTCTCCACCAACTGGGTGCTTCCACCGAAGTTGCTGCTGAGTCACACCAAGCCGACGTGCTGCGTGAAATGGTGCTGCTCGGTTTGGGCTGGACGGTACTCCCGCGCAGCCAAGGCGAATCCGAGCGCGGCGAGCTGTCCGTCGGCGAGCAGATCCTGGAACGCCAACTGGTTGTCGCCCGACGCGCCGGTGCTGTCACCGACCCAGCAGTCGACGAACTCGCCCGACGACTCATTCGTCAACCAGCGACCGGCAATGAGTAAGAGACACATTCCGAGATGACTACACCGGTATTGGCAGTGCCGTGGTTCGCTTCATCTCCTCCATCACAAAAATCGTGCGAACGTCATACAGATCAACTGCAGCGATCAGCCGTTTGTAAAAGGCGTCGTACGCGTCGATACTTGCGACCATCACCTTCAGCGTGTAGTCGATGTCTCCACTGGTGCGGTAGCCCTCGACAATTTCAGGGAATGCATCGAGAGCAGTCTGGAATCGATCGATCCAGTCCGGACCGTGATCGTTTGTACGAATGTTGACCAGTGCGGTGACCCCAAGATTGACCGCTGCAGGATCAATCAACGCAACGCGCCGCATGATTACACCGGCTTCCTCAAGCGCACGGACTCGACGCCAACACGGCGTTGGGGTCAAGCCAACGGCATCACCAAGCTCGCGGGCACTAAGGCTTCCGTCGTCCTGAAGCAAACGCACAATTTCCCGATCAAGTTCATCCACAATAGATGATTATTGCATTGGTTTTTAGTATTATCATGTTTTCTTGCACAAAAATGCGTAAAAAACGCGATAAATGCAATGCATCGACTTGGCAAGTTCTCTACCGTGGTGCCATGACCTTGAAGCAACATTTCACCGAGCATCCGGCATCGGTCGATGAGACCTACTTGGAGCACTTCAAGGTTGCTGCTCGGTTTGCGCGCTGTCTGTCGATTGCTGCCGGCGCTGCGGCAGTTCACGCCATAATCCCATCAATGTGCACGACGACCGCCAGCAAGCGAATCTGTGAACTCCACAGTGAGATGACCGCTAGCAAGCGCGGCAGTAACGCTCTCGAGTCAGCGGCCTGACAACGACCTCAGTCGGTAACGACGGCATCAAGCACGACGTCGTGCTCATCCATCGGGAGATGGTCAACGATTTGGCAAGCAAAACAAACGCCGATCGTCCTGCAGTCGGCTCTGCGCTCCGGAAGGAATCGGTCGTACCAGCCACCGCCTTGCCCCAGTCGGTGGCCGCCGGCAGTGAATGCAAGGCCAGGCACAACGATCAAGTCGGGCCAAGAAGGATCGAGGTTGGCGTCCTCGGGCAATGCTGTCAACTTTCCTGCTGCCTGGAGCAGGTCGATTAGCGACGCCGTTTCTGGCTCGCCAGGAATCGAGGTGAATACCATTACTCGACGTGAGGTGTGCACATCGTCGCGATTAAGTAGTGCCACCCACATGGCTGCTGAACGTTCGGGCCGGTCACCAAGTCCGTTGCGAAGTTGTCGCATTTCCCGTCGCAGCTCCCGTTTGGCAGCGTCAACATCAGACGCCGAGTCGGCCGAGACACTGATCTCCGGGACGTCGCGCATGAGCGCGAATCGTATAACTGGCGGCATCTACAATCGGTGACGATGAGTGACACAACTGACTCAACTGCATTCGACTCGGGGCACTTCCGCACAATCTTGGGGCACTTCCCCACTGGCGTCACGGTTGTTACCGCTATGTCACCCGACATCGACGGCACCGGGCCGCAGCCGGTTGGATTTACCATCGGCTCATTCACCTCCGTCTCGCTCGATCCGCCCCTCGTGGGGTTCCTTCCCCAAGTCGGCTCGTCCACGATGGATGGAATCGAGGCGTCCAGCAGCTTCTGTGTGAATGTGCTGAGCGATCAGCAGAGTGATATCTGCTGGAAGTTCGCAAAGAGCGGTGTCGACGGCACACGCTTCAGCGATGTCGAATGGCATGCGGCTCCTTCTGGCTCACCGATTCTCGATCGTGCCGTTGCCTGGATCGACTGTTCAGTCGAAGCCATCCACACGATGGGCGACCACCTTTTTGTCCTAGGTCGCGTTGGGGCGCTCGACGCAGATGCCGACCATGACGGTGAGCCTCCCATCCCGCTGTTGTTCTTTAAAGGCAGCCTTGGCAGTTTCGAAGCCGCTGGCTAAGACTCTCCCCGTTGTTGCGTGGCGATTTCTGCACACCGGTCCGCAGAAATTGGGATATAGACGAGCTGGGCCTCCAGATTCGCGACAGACTGATCCAATGCATCCGCGTACTCCGCTTGCAGCAGCTCTTGACACCGCCGTTGTGATTTCATTCATCGCCATCGGGCGCCGCAACCATGACGAAGACGGAGAAATCTCAGGCCTCGTCGAGACGGCTGCTCCATTCCTGATTGCACTTGCCATTGCCTGGGCGATCTGGCGCGTTTGGCTGCAGCCCGACGCTGTGACAACCGGAGTGCGCGTGTGGTTGACGACGTTGGGGCTCGGCATGGTGCTCCGCAATCTGGTTTTTGACGATGGCACTGCGACATCGTTCGTCCTTATTGCCTCCATCTTTCTTGGCACCTTTATCGTCGGCTGGCGCGCCGTCGCCGGCGCTCTCGCGTTTCGATCCACCAGCCGCCTTCGCTGAGGTCTCTCTCGTACCCCCCTGCCATCATTGAACGATGGCAATTTCAGCGACCGCGCAAACGATCACCCCCGCCGACGCAGGCTTCGACGCTGGACGCCTCGCCAGGATTGACGACCACCTCCGACAGTACGTCGACGACGGTCGACTCCCAGGGTGGCAAGTCGTTGTGAGCCGCGCCGGTGAAGTCGCCCACAGCTCAACCTATGGCAAGCGGAACATTGAGCAGGGACTGCCATGGGAGTCCGACACCATCTGTCGAATATTCTCGATGAGTAAGCCGATCACGTCGGTTGCCGCAATGATTCTTTATGAAGAGGGGAAGCTGCAGCTGAAAGACCCAGTGGCCAAGTACATCCCGTCGTTCGGGGAGTCCGAGGTCTATCGCAACGGTTCGTTCGTTTCACCTGTAACTGAAAGGTTGACGGAGCCGATGCGAATCTGGCACCTTCTGACGCACACATCCGGTCTCACCTATGGCTTTCACAACAACCACGTCACCGATGCGATGCATCGTAGGGCCGGCTTCGAGTGGGGCATTCCAACAGGGATGGACCTTTCCACCTGCTGCGACGTGTGGGCCAGCCTCCCTCTCGCGTTCCAGCCGGGAACCGAGTGGCTGTACGGCGTATCGACCGACGTACTCGGCCGTGTCATTGAAGTGGTGTCGGGCCAATCGCTCGACAATTTCTTTCGTGAGCGAATCCTCGACCCGCTCGGTATGACCGATACCGAATTTTGGGTGGAAAGCGACAAGCGGGATCGCTTTGCCGAGCTGTACTTCCCTAAGCCGACCGGCAATGCACGAGGCGAAGGCCCATCTGCCAATGCCTCGGTAATGCCTGCTGCTCCCCTCGACCACAAACCGACGATGCTTGGCGGCGGGGGCGGTCTATGCGGTACGGCTGCCGACTACCTCCGGTTTGCCCATATGTTGCTGAATCGCGGCGAACTCGATGGTGCCCGTGTTCTCGGGAGCCGCACTGTCGACTACATGACGCGCAATCACCTGCCGGGTGGAGCCGAACTCGAAACGTTTGGCCGTCCGTTGTTTGCCGAAACCCAGTTTGCCGGCATGGGCTTCGGCCTCGGATTCTCGATTGAGCTTGACAGCGCAGAGCATAAGGTGATCGGGTCCGCCGGAACGTACGCGTGGGGCGGGGCAGCAAGCACTGCCTTCTGGGTCGACCCAGCCGAGGAGCTCGTCGTGTTGTTCCTCACCCAACTTCTCCCGTCGAGCACGTACCCGATTCGTTCGATCTTGCAGCAACTCGTCTATCAAGCACTCGTTGACTGATGCGGACCCAATCTCAGCCTGAGGCCGAATGGACCGTGGGCACCGATTGAGCAGGAGGTTCGCCTGCGTCGAGCCAAGTGCATGTGTTCTCTGCAGCGCGTTCGATCAATTCAGCTGATTGCGAGAAATCGATGGGCGAAACCAGGACCGGGCACGGTGGTGGGATGAGGTGAATCGGTACGTCGTAGGTGTTGGCAGCCATCTCGAGCGCAAATCGACGCTGCACCATCAAGCTCACTGCGTGAAGCGCTGCCGCAAGAGCAGTCTCGGGCGGCTCAGTGAGGTCGCACGAATAGCCAGTCGACAACACCCAAATATCGGTAGCCCCGGCATTGATCGCAGTGGTGATTGCGATGTTGTTCACGATCGCACCGTCGACGAGCAGTCGGTCGCGACCGCCGACATTGACCGAAGCGGGGGGATATATCGCTGGCAGCGACGCGCTCGCTGTCACCGCGTCGACAGCGTTGCCAGCGGTGAGGAGCACTTCTTCGCCCGAGAGGGCATCAGCGGCAACAATGATCAGCGGTGTCAGGGCATCTTCGATCATGTCGAACGGCAGGTGTCTCGACAATGTGGCGCGAAGCGCTACGTCAGGGACAAAATGGGTTGACTTCCCGGCGAATGCACGCAACCCCAGCAGCGGATGCAGCGGAAACAGATCCGCGCGCCGAAGACCGAGCCACAGATCCGCAAGCCCTGCTGCCGGACCGCCACCGGCAAGCCATGCACCATTGATCGCTCCGACCGAGGTTCCCACGATCAGATCGGGCCTGATGCCGCGCTTCTCGAGAGCAATTGCCATCCCGACTTGAACTGAGCCGTGACTGGCACCGCCGGAGAGAACAAACGCTGTGGTCATGTGAGCGAAGCGCGTCAATCACCGTCTCGGAGACGGAAGTAGACGGTCAACAATGCGCAGACCACGATTAAAAACATGAGGGCTCGAATGATGAAGCCGACGACGTTGAGGAAGCTGCCAAGGAATGTCCAGGCTACGAACACGACGATTATCCATCCGACAACACTTGCGGTAATCGACCGCCCAGCAGAACTTCCCACCCCGTCAAGGCTATGCGAGCCGTTGTCAGCAGCGTGTCGCCTTCGTGCGATTTACCGTTCAGGCCAAAATCAGAGTGTGTTGGTGATTGCTCCGGTCTCGGCGCCCTGCACGAGGCGTGCGTACTTGCCAAGCACTCCAGTGGTGTAGCGCGGAGCGTTGGGTTGCCAGGCTTCCTTGCGAGCAGCAAGCACGTCGTCAGGAACCTGCAAGTCGAGCGTCTTGCTCGGCACGTCGATGAGGATCCTGTCGCCCTCTTCGATAAAGGCAATCGGCCCGCCGTCGGCTGCCTCGGGAGCAACATGGCCAATACAGAAACCCCAGGTACCGCCAGAGAACCGACCGTCGGTGATTAGCGCTACGTCGCCACCGCGACCGGCGCCTTTCAGCGCGCCCGTGATAGCAAGCATTTCACGCATGCCGGGTCCGCCCTTCGGTCCCTCGTAGCGGATGACGATCACATCACCGGCATTGATCTGACTTGCGAGAATTGCTTCCATTGCGAACGACTCGTCGTCATAGACGCGCGCCGGCCCTTCGAAGTGCATCTGCTCGGCACTCAGGCCGGCGACCTTGACGACAGAACCCTTCGGGGCAAGCGAACCTGTCAAGATATTGATTCCCCCTTCGCTATGTATTGGTGCATTGACGGGATGAACGACCACACCGTCGGGCTCTGCAATATCCATTGCTGCGAGATTCTGAGCCATCGTCTTGCCGGTGACCGTCAGGCAATCTCCGTTCAACATTCCGTTGTCGAGCAGATGCTTCAGAACGCCGGGAACTCCGCCGACCTTGTCGAGGTCACTCATGTGGAACTTGCCGCCGGGCGTCATGTCTGCGATGTGCGGAACCTTGTCGGCGATCCGGTTGAAATCGTCGAGTTCGAGTGCGACGCCGGCCTCGTTGGCAATGGCGAGCAAGTGCAGCACAGCGTTTGTCGAACCACCCAGCGCCGACGTGAGGGCGATCGCATTCTCGAACGCTGGTTTGGTCATGATCTGGCGCGACGTGATGCCGCGACGAAGCAGACCCACGACAGCCTCACCAGCAAGGTGGGCGTCGACTTCGCGACGCGAGTCGATCGCCGGCGGCGAAGCCGAACCCGGCAGACTCATACCGAGTGCCTCAGCAATCGAGCTCATAGTGTTGGCTGTGAACATGCCACCGCAGGCACCTTCACCTGGACAGGCCTTGACTTCAATGTCGTAGAGCTCCTGGTCGTCGATCGTCCCTGCGGCGTGCGCGCCGACGGCCTCGAAGACTGATGTGATGTCTAGTGCTTTGCCGTTGTGCTCACCAGGCATGATCGAACCGTTGTAAACGAAGATCGATGCGAGGTCGAGCCGGGCCGCCGCCATGAGCATGCCAGGAATTGACTTGTCGCACCCCGCAAGGCCAACGAATCCGTCGAGCCGTTCAGCGTGCATGACAGTCTCGACTGAGTCGGTGATGACCTCGCGCGATACGAGCGAGGCGCGCATGCCCTCATGGCCCATCGAGATGCCATCGGACACCGTGATCGTGCCGAACTCCATGCCGAAACCATCGGCTGCGTTAACGCCGGCCTTGGCATGTTGTGCGAGCTTGCGGAGCGTCATGTTGCAGGGAGTGACCTCGTTCCATGACGACGCGATGGCAACCTGCGGTTTTTGCCAATCATCGTCACCCATCCCGATCGCCCGGAGCATCGAACGCGAAGGCGCCTTCTGCATACCGTCAGTGACATCGCGCGAGCGGGGCTTGATGTCTACGGGCATATTCTGGTCGTCAACTGACATGGACCTTAGGGTAGTGGGCCGTCTTGACGGCAGTCCTGGTGGTCTAAGCACCGGTGTCCCAGCCCTGCCGTCGCTGGTCCACTATTTTTTCAGGCGGGTCCCTGTCAGTGAACCTTGTCGAACTGCAACAGGAACCTGCGGACGCCCAGGATCCCATCTGAGATCCACACCACTTCCACGACATCAAAGTCGCTGGGTACTGTCGCCGCACCGCAGACGCGCCTGACAACCTCGTGGCCTCGGCGCAGTCATTTTGCCCTCGCCGGTTAGTTCGGCCTCGCTGCGGCCGACTGAGCGGCGGCCGCCATTAAGGCTTCTTCGTCTGGAAGAGTGCCGTCACGGCCTTGCCATCGGCTTGTCCTTTGCTTGCCTTCATAACGGCGCCGACCAATGCACCCATCGCCTTACCCTCGCCTGCGCAGAACTTTTCCCACGCTTCGGGTTGGCCAGCAATGGCCTGGTCAACCATCGCCTCGAGGTCAGAGTTGTCCATCGCCTCAAATCCGAGATCGGCTGCGATGACCTCAGGGTCGACATTTTGTGACTCGATCATCACCGCGACGATGGTTTTCGCCTGACTTGCGGTGATCACGCCAGACAACTCCATCTTTGAGAGCGTCGCAAGGCTCTCAACCGGTACTTGCTCGGCAAGCTCGGGCGCTTCTTTCACATGCTTCAGTGCAACTCCTGCGTCGCCCCCAAGTTTGGCGACGTCCATCACGTAGTCGTCCTGGCCGCGCTCCGCAACGACCATAACCGCTTCACTGTTGGCAGCTTGGCCCGCAGCATTAGCCAGAATCGCTCGCCGCTCAGCCGGCAGCACTGGCAGTGCATCCCGCACTCTTTCGATCCACTCGATACCCGGGTCGACGACAACCAGGTCAGGCTCGAGGAAGTACCGGTAGTCATCGGCATCTTCTTTCGACCGCAACGTATGGGTTCGCCCGTCGTTTTCATCCCAGTGCCGAGTCTGCTGCACAACGGGCTCGTCAGCCTCGTGCAACGCGATTTGACGCCTCGCCTCATATTCAATCGCACGGCCCAACGAACGAACCGAATTAACGTTCTTGATCTCGCAACGTGTGTTGAAGTTTTCGCCAGGCTTTCGCACGCTCACATTTGCATCAACTCGCATCGAGCCCTCCTCCATCTTGGCGTCTGACGCACCCACAGCTACGAGGATCTCCCGTAACTCATTGATGTACCCCTTGGCCTGCTCGGGATGACGGATATCTGGCCGACTCACGATCTCGACCAAAGGCACACCAGCGCGATTGAAGTCAATGAGCGAGTAGTCCGAGCCATGGATCCGACCACCGGCGCCACCGACGTGCGTGGACTTTCCGGTGTCCTCTTCAAGGTGGCCGCGCTCGATACCGACACGAAACCCATTCGGCAGGTCAAGCCAACCGTCGATATTGATCGGCTCGTCGTATTGGCTGATCTGGTACGCCTTCGGCATGTCGGGGTAAAAATAGTTCTTCCGAGCGAATGTTGACTTTTGCACGGTGCAGTTGAGTGCCAGGCCTAAACGCATCGCTAGTTCCACTGCCTGACGATTCAGCACGGGGAGCGCCCCGGGCAGGCCGAGTGTCACGGGGTCAATATTCGTATTGGGTTCATCACCGAAGCGGTTCGGTGACGCAGAAAAAAGCTTGGTCTTCGTGGCAAGTTCAACATGAACCTCGAGCCCAACGACCATCTCCCATCCGTCGTTACTCCAGCGTTCGTAATCGTCATTAGACGGGTGAAATGCGTCATCGTTGACGTAGGTAATACTCACGATGCACCCCCTTCGCCGGTGCCGGTAAATCGTTGAGGTGCACTCCGTTCGAGAGCGGCGCCCACCTGAAACATGACATCGTCTTTGAGCGCCGGTGCCAGCACTTGCACGCCAACCGGCAGGCCGTGGTCACCTGTCCCGAACGGCACGCTCATACC
This sequence comes from uncultured Ilumatobacter sp., assembly GCA_938091165.1. GTDB lineage: Bacteria > Actinomycetota > Acidimicrobiia > Acidimicrobiales > Ilumatobacteraceae > Ilumatobacter_A. The sequence continues at coordinate 120,766 of CALKNK010000002.1, forward strand.
TGGGTGCCCCGTGAGGTTTGAGGGAATTGTGTAGGTATCGCAGAGGTACATCGTGAGCGGGTCCGAAGCTTTAACACCCATTTCAAATGCAACAGTCGGCGAAGCAGGAGTGAGAAGTACGTCAGCTTTCTCGTAGGCCGCAGAGAAGTCGTTGGCGATCAGACGGCGCACCTTTTGGGCCCGCCCGTAGTAGGCGTCGTAGTACCCAGCCGAAAGGGCATACGTGCCGAGCATGATCCGCCGCTTGACTTCGTTGCCGAATCCTTCGGTCCGCGTTGCCATGTACATATCGTTGGTATCGGTCGATGCCGATCGCATACCGAACCGCACGCCGTCAAAACGGGCAAGGTTGCTCGACGCCTCGGCAGGTGCGATCAGGTAGTAGGCCGTGAGGCCGTAGCTGAACGCCGGCACCTTGACATCAACAATCTCGGCGCCAGCAGCGCGTAGTGCGTCGAATGCCTCCTCGGTGCGCTGCTCGACGTCCGGGCTGGCACCGGCAGGAAGATCAGTGATCCGACCGATGCGGAGACCGGCCACACCCAGTTCGAGCTTGCGGCTCAGGTCAAGCGGACCTTTCTGAATGCTAGTGGAGTCACCGGGATCGTGCCCAGAGATTGTTTCGAGTCCGACGGCTGCGTCGGCAACGGTGTTCGCGAACGGACCGATCTGGTCGAGACTCGACCCGAATGCGATCAGACCGAGCCGGCTGACAGCCCCGTAGGTCGGTTTGACACCCACGACACCACACAGCGCTGCGGGCTGACGAATTGAACCGCCCGTGTCGGAACCAAAGCTAATAGGTGCAAAATCTGCGGCCACCGCTGCGGCTGATCCGCCCGATGAACCACCTGGCACTCGAGTCGTGTCGAGCGGATTCTTCGTCGGACCGAAGGCAGAATTTTCCGTGCTGGAGCCCATCGCGAACTCATCAAGGTTGGTCTTGCCAACGAAGATTGCGCCGGCCTGGCGGAGCCGGGTAACGACCGTGGCGTCATATGGCGGCCGCCAGTCTGCGAGAATATTCGATGAACAAGTGGTTGGAATCCCCTGCGTGCACATGTTGTCCTTGAGCGCGACAGGCACCCCTGCAAGCGGGCCGGGGTCGCGACCTGCTGCGACCATCTTGTCGATCTCGGCTGCGCGGGCGCGAGCCTCTTGAGCCAGAACTAGGTTAAAAGCGTGAATTTCGCCGTCGTGTTCGGCGATGCGGACGAGGTGTTCTTCGATAACGTTGGTGGCCGTTTTGACGTTGTTGCGAACGTTCTGCGCAATATCGACGGCTGAAGTCCGATTGTTGTTCATGTTGATTCCGGTCACTCTTCGATTCCAACGATCGGCGGCACGCGAAAACGTCCGTCCTCAGCGAGCGGGGCTTGGCTCAGCACCTCTTCACGGTTGAGCGTGACGCCGACGACGTCGTCTCGCATGACATTCGCGAGCGGCGTTGGTTGCATCATCGGTTCGACGCCGTCAAGATCGAGTCCATCGATATCGGCGAAGTGGTCGAGCATGGCGCTGAGTTCAGCTGTAGCCGTTGAGAGCTCCTCGTCAGTGAGAATGAGGCGAGCCAACGTGGCGACTTTGCTCACGTCGTCGACCGTGATGCGGGGCGATTCGTCTGACACGCCGATGAGGCTATCCTGCGCCGCCCGCTGGCGACTCCCCGAAACTACGACACTACTTCGATGCTCCCGTCCAGTTCATGAGATCAGGTTGCGACGAGCACACGTCGCGGCGAAACGCGGTCAGCCCCGGGCGTTCGGGGCGCGTTCAAGACGACCGGATTTGTTGACAGGGAGCCCGGTGAGGAGCGCTACGGCTGCGGATCCAGCGGCGAAACACCAGATGATCGACCAGTGATAGCCGCCGGTAACGTCGATTAGCCAGCCAGCAGTCGGCGTCCCGACTAGAGCACCAAAGCCCGGTGCCGTGTACAACAGCCCGAGGATAGATCCAAGCCCTGCGACGCCCATCCGATCGGAGATGACAATCGGGCCGAGCGCTACGAACCCGCCGTACCCCACGCCCAACGTGAGCGCGAACAACACCAACATGGCGTACGACGACCCTGCAGCGAGCCAAAACAGAAAGCTCATCGTCGTGATGATGAGGCAGGCACGGTAAAGACGAAAGGACCCGAAACGCCGGACCAGTGACCCGAAACCCACCCTGGAGAGCACACTCGATCCACCCAAAACACCGACGAGCACCGCTGCTTGTACCGAGTCAATACCGCGTTCCTTGGCGTATTGACCAACGAAAACGAACGGCACAAACAGCGCAAGGCCGAGAGCTAACGCAGACAGCGCGACGCGGCGGAACACGGCGCTTCTCAACGCATCCTCAAACCGAGACGGCTGCGGAGAGCCATCGCCGGGAGGCCGACCGACTAGTGGCACGCAAGCGAGCATGACACCGGCGCCACCGACGGCAAAGAAGACGTAAGTGTCACGCCAACCCCACCGATCGATCAGCGCTGCTGACACCGGCGACATCACCAGTGTGCCGACGCCAATGCCGGCAACAGCTACTCCGACCGCCACCGCTCGATGCTCTTCAAACCAGCCGCCAACCACTGCCACCATCGGTACGTAACCGCATGCTGCAGCAATCCCGACACCAAGGCCATAAGTGACATATCCCAGGCCGATCGACTGGACCCGGCTCGTTGCAATCAAGCCGATAAATAGGGCGGCTGCGCCGGCGACGAGCACCACTCGGGGACCGAAGCGGTCCGACATGCGGCCTGAAATAATGCTGAGCGAGAAGAACAAGCACGTCGTGATCCCGAAGATGAGCGCTGTCGAACCATTGGCCGCCGCAAACTCCTCGCTCATCGATTCGAAGAAGGCCCCAAAGCTGTAAGCAGTCCCTAGTGTAACTCCGGAAGAGAAGAAGGCTGCTACGACCGTGAGCCAAGCCCGCCGCGAGTCGACGGCATGGGCGGCGACGTTGGCGGACATCGGGCAGACACTACGCATTGCGCCCGAGTTCGAACGTAACGGGACTCGGACGGACGTTTTCTCAGTCAGTTGCGAACGGTGGCTGCGCTGCCGTGAGCGCGATGATGCGGGTCAGACTCGAGTGAGCTTTAGGAGTAGGGCGCTCTCCGGATGCATCGTCGGAGGTTGCACGCCGTGAGCGGCGAGCTGTCGTCCGGTGAGTTCTACACCGGACACAAGCCAGGTCGGCTGCACTCGGGCTGGACCCCAACGCTCGCCAGGTATGCGGAGGTGATCGATGCGGTAGGTTGCCGCATGGTCGAGTCCAGGCAGCCGAAGCGGCGGCGGAGTTAGACTAGAAGCGGTGGTGAGTTGCGCAAAGGCCACGATTCCTTCCGATTGGTCAGCCGCGTACACGCCGTGCGCGTTGTAGGCCGGGTCGGTATCGAATCGAACGACATTCCCTGAATGAAGTAGCTCGCGATGCTCCTTATGCATGGCGATGACCGCCTTAAGCACAGTCCGTTCCTCGTCCGTCAGTTTCGTGACGTTCCACTCCACGCCGAGGTGGCCGAACATCGCAGTGGCAGCTCGAAATGAAAGCGATTGTGTGCGGCCGGTGGTGTGTGCTCGGGTCGGCCCGATGTGGGCTCCCATGATTTCCGGCGGGATCAACATGGATGCACCGCGCTGGATGGTTTGACGTTCTAATGCGTCGTTGCAATCGCTCGTCCAGACTCGTTCGGTGCGTTTTAGAATCTCGTGATCAATCCGGGCACCACCGCTGGCGCACGACTCGAACTCAACATTCGGATGGAGGCGGCGCAGCTCGTCAAGAAGTTGGTACAGCGCAGTGGTCTGCGCATGGGTCCCGGCTGCCCCCTTTTGATTCGAGCCTTGAACATGGTCACGGTTCATATCCCACTTGACGTAGGAGATGTCGTGGTCGCTCAGCAACCTATTAAGGCATCCGACGATGAATCCGAACGCTGCACTGTTGGCGAGGTTGAGGACCAGCTGTTGCCGACCGAGCACTGGTTCGTACCCTGGGGTAGCCAGCACCCAGTCAGGATGGGCGCGAAAGACATCGCTGTCGGGATTGACCATCTCAGGTTCGACCCAAATTCCAAAGTCCATTCCAAGGTTCGTGACGTGAGCGATTAGAGGGGTCAGTCCCGCTGGGTACACCACGTCCGATACCCACCAGTCGCCAAGCCCTTTGGTGTCGTCGCGACGAGAGCCAAACCAGCCATCATCAAGTACAAAACGCTCAATGCCGAGATCCGCAGCGGCGTCGGCAAGCGACTTCAGCTTGTCGGTGTCATGTTGGAAGTAAATCGCTTCCCATGTGTTGAGCAGGACGGGACGCGGCGTCGACGGATGATTCGGCAGCGCTCGCAGCGAACGGTGAAAGGCTTGCGTTGCAATGTTCAGACCATGCGGCGAATACGCAGCTATCACCCGCGGCGTGGTGTATGTCTGCCCGGGCTCAATCACAACTTCGCCCGGGTGCAGCAGCTCTCCGCCCTGCAGGTAGCGGCGGCCATCGGCAAGGCGCTCTGCAAGCATCGTGTGGTTTCCGCTCCATGCAAGGTGTGCGCCCCATACCTCGCCATTCCATTCGTCAAAGCCGCGCTCGCCCGTAAAGAGCATCGGTGGCGACTCGTGCGAGGTACGACCCCGACGGTTCTCGGCAAGCAAGGAACCACTGGACCAATCGCCGCGCATCGGATGGAACTCCCGCGACCAGCGCCCTTCAAAGCTGAGTAACTCGCTTGCGTGTTCGGCGACAGGGAGTGTGATCGTCAGTTCGTCAACGCTGTACCGCCGGTCACCGGTGTTGGTGAGCGTCGCCCAGACATGCAACACGTCGTCAAGCAGAAAGGTCACATTCAACCCGAGTTCCGCAACTGCATCAATTGCATCAACCGAGAGACGCTTGCTGTCACTGGACAGGTGGTGTGACACCGCCGAGAACTGCGGCGCCCAGGCCAGGCCTCCTCCGCGCCGCCCCAGAAGACCTGGGCGGCCGGTGAACCCCAAAGCATGCTCGGGAACTGTCGACACAGGAGCGACTGAGTCGACCGTTCCATGGACGATGGGCCGAGACAGCGACAAAAGAACGGAAGCCAGATCGACCTCGGCGCCAAGCGACGCGCCCCAATGCACGATCGTTGGGGCTCCTGTCGTGACGTCGACTAACACGTCGGTTCCACCATTGGACAGACGAATCATCTCGGGCACAGATCCCCATCCTAAGGAAGGCAGACCAATGGGGCCCGGAACACAGATCGAATGTTCGATTGATTTGTTTGAACAGAGCGCAATTCACACATATTTCGCACAACTTGTGTTCGAACCTGTTGATTTCGATTGATTCTTGCCTACGAATCGACCACGATGGACAACATGTTTGATCGAAATAGCGGATTAGGACCCGATCAAAGCTTGACCGCCGGGCGCTCACTTGCGCAGCAAAGACACGAACAGATCATCGCCGAGGTACGCGCCCGAGGATCGATGCGCGTCACTGAACTGGCGTCACTGCTTGACGTCAGCGATATGACGATTCGCCGCGACCTCGACGTCCTTGACGAGGCGGGCTCACTCGTCAAAGTGCACGGCGGTGCCAAAGTCTCCACCGAGCACTCAGCCGACGAGCCCGGCTTCGACGCCAACTCAGCGCTCCACACCGCTGAGAAAGAAGCAATCGCTCGCGCCGCTGCTGATCTTGTTCAGGGCGGAGCCACGATCGGGCTGATGGCCGGCACGACGACTTGGCGTCTTGCCGGCGAATTGGCAGTGGTGCCGAATCTGACCGTCGTGACCAACAGCATGCGTGTCGCCGAAGTGTTTAACGACTTCAAGCGACCTGACCGCAACATCATCTTGACCGGCGGAGTGCGCACGCCTAGCGATGCGCTCGTCGGCCCTATTGCAGCAACGGCGTTAAGCGCGCTGCACGTCGACACACTGTTCATCGGTGTGCACGGCATGGGTGAGCAGGCCGGTCTTACCACGCCGAACATTCTCGAATCTGATACCAATCGAGCATTCATTCGTGCAGCCGGCCGCAAGGTCGTGCTCGCCGATCACAGCAAATGGGGCGTCACCGGCCTCAGCAGTTTCGCTGCATTAAGCGACGTGGACACGCTGATCACCGACCACCTGCTGTCCGCGGACGCTATCGGCACCCTCGGCGCACACATTCCTGACGTCCGTCAGGTAGGCCAGCCGACCTGACTCTTGCTGGTCAGTCGGTGCCAGACGCAGTGCGACTCGAGGCGTCATCAGATTCTTCGACGTCAGTCTCCGTGAACGGCTCGCGAGCCGCGCCAGCATCGAGTTCTACACCCTGCTCACCGTCAAGATCGCTGTCGACTGCAAGCACGTCCATGCCGAATTCCTCGTCGTTCTCGAGCGGATCAGCAGACTCGACGACGGGATGGCGACGCATGAACGCCAAAACCACTCCGCCTCCAGTCATCGCAGCGACGGCAACCCACTGATTCCAACGAAGGCCAGCCAATTCATCGGCACGATCGATGCGAAGTCCCTCGACCCAAAAACGCCCAAGGCCGTACCCGATGACATACATCGGCATCAGCTGCCCGAGCGGCGGACGATACTTTCGATCGATCCACAGCAACACGGCGCAGAGGGCGAGGCTCCAGAGCATCTCGTAGAGGAAGGTGGGATGGAAAGTCGTGCCGCTTACGTACCCCTCAAGTAGATGCGCGTCGTCAATTTCGAGTGCCCACGGAAGATTTGTCGGTCGGCCGTAAAGCTCTTGGTTGAAGTAGTTACCGAGCCGACCGATCGCTTGCGCAAGTGGTATCGCAGGCGCCGCGCATGTGGCCGCCATCGACATCGAGATCCCTTTACGCCTGGCCACCAGCAAGCCGGTGGGGATACCGAACGCCAGCCCACCAGGAATACCAAGTCCGCCCTCCCAGAGCTTTGGGATCGCTGCGTAGTTGCCTACGAATCGATCCCAGTCGGTCGCAACGTGATAGAGCCGAGCACCGATGACACCAGCGAGAACCGCCCAGATCGCGATAGAGCTAGCGTCGTCAGTCGTGCCTGCGCCGCGCTGCTCGAGTCGCTTGCCGAACAGCCAGACCGCTGCAACGACACCCAAGGCGATTGCCAGGCCATAGATGTTCAGGCTGAGCGGACCGATGTCAATTGAATTAAATGACGGCGACGGGATACTCGCCACAACGCTGTGCGAGCCGGCGATTGAACTGATCGGCATCAACGCTCAGGCTCCTGTGATCCGAGCGACAAACCCTGCGGCGCCGGATGTGATTGTATCGCGGTCATAGTCCTGGGTTGCCACGTGGAAGCTTCGATCAAGCCAGACGTGATCAAGTTCGCCACCGACAGTCGCTGCGAGATGCTCACTGTTCTCGGGCGGAACAACGTGATCATTGTGCGACGTGTAGAGCAGCACCGGCATCTTGAGTTCGCCATAGCGCTCAGCTATCGGAGCGAGGCCGTCGTTTTGCAGCGAGAGCAGCGCGAGGAGCGGAGTGCTCTCGTAGGCGATCTCGCTGACGTTGGGGTCGGCGATATCAGAGCCAATGCCCGGCATCACCGTGTTACCGCCGTCGACCATCTTTTGCAGCATTGCTACAACGTCGTCAGGCTGTGCCCTCGTCGCCGGGTTGACCAATATGAGCCCGGCCACGTCTCCATGTTGCAACCCCGTCCACAAGGTGAGCGATCCACCCATGCTGAGACCCATAACCACAATCTTTTTCGTACGAGCCGCAAGGCGCTGGTAGGCAGCTTCAACTTCCCCGGTCCAATCAGACCAGTCGGTGGCAAGCATGTCGTCAATCGAAGTCCCGTGTCCGGGCAACCGCGGGAGTTCAACGTGGTATCCAAGCTCGGCAAATGTGTTGGCCTGAATTCGCATCGAAGATGGATTGCCGGTGAATCCGTGCAGCACAAGCACCCCTGCCTCCCTGGTGCCGACGTGCGACATCGGTTCACAACCAGGAATGATCCTTACGGCGCCCACACCTCCTTTCTACTTGCTCATCCGGTCCGACCGGTCCCAACGCAACTCGTTCAGCAAATTGTTCGCGATGGCCACGCACGCTCAAAAGCTCTCGCGGGCGACAACGCCGGGTTAATTGGCGGGTCCGCGTTGCTGAGGAGTGCCTGGCCTGTCAGTCTGAAGGCGCGATGACGAAGCCCGAAAATGCCGAGGTGGGCGACAACGACGTTGACCCGTGGGCGCCTGGCGGGGCAATGACTAACGTTCCCCAGTCGCAGCCCCTGAGCACTCATTTCAAGTTTAAGTCCGCAGAGGAGACGGCTAGATCAGTGTCTGATCCCTCCCAGGTCAGGCCGAAGGACCGTGGTCCAAGGAACCTTGGAGCTGCGCCCAACGACGCAGGCGGACACCGTGGTCGCTGGCTCGCCGGCAGCGCGCTGGTGATGGTGCTAGCCATCGGCGCAGTTCTAGCCACCGCAGATAACGGCGACAGCAACACGCAGGACACTTCGAACACCACTAGACAAACGGGCTCCTCCACCGAAGCCGTCGACATTCTGCCAGTGGTGACCGCACCGCGCTCAACCCCTCCACGACTCTCAATGGACGCGACGGCGGGCGAGTTTCAAGTTGCTGGGCCGGCAGAGCGACTCGTACTTGCTGCTGCGCCGCGCGAGTTCATCATCGACCTCGCCCCAGAACTCGCCACAATCAACCCGACCGAGGTCGTAGCGCTCGGCATGTCCGGCCTGTACGAAATCTCACTTCCTAGTGGCCGCGTGCGAGTCACCGACGTCGGTTTCGCGACTAGCGGTGCGCGAGCCGTCGCTAATGATCAGGTTGCCCTTGTCTGGCCAACGCCAGAGTTGCGCGCACAGGCAATCAGCATTGACGGCGTAATAGCTGTCCCAGAGCCCGAGGTCAGTGCTGTTAGCTGGTCGCCTTCTAGCGACCAGATGTTTTTGTGGACCAAGCAAAACAACGGCGCCGTTGCGACAGAGTTGAGCTTCCGTGATCTGGAGCTGAGGTGGCAAGCGGCGAACTGGCTCGACCCGATCGAAGGAGTTTCTCCACTGATCGATCTTGACGGGGCTCTGTTGCGTCAAGACACCGGCGGCGTCTATCGCGTGGACTCGGAGTCGACCAGCCTCCTGACAACAGGCGATGTTGTGTCCACAGGGGCCAACCATCTCTTGATACGTGAATGCGACCCAACGCGCTCTTGTGTGCTCCTTACGGTGGATCGAAATGGTGAGCGGCGAGTTTGGCCCACCGACCTTCCACCGAACATCAGGCCACAACTGGTCGGGGGGCTCTCACCCGGCGGAGATGCCCTGCTTTTCCATCGTCAACGGATCGCTGCCGATGTCGCGTCCCATCTCGGCGTTCTGGAGCTTGCCGACGGAACTTCCGAAAGCTTGCGGGCGCCGCCCAGCCAAGAGTTAATTGCAGCATGGGACACAAACGGTGGAGGTGTTGTCATCGTCGACTCCGAACTCATCTACATCGATCGGTTTACTGGGGCCGCAACTATCGTCGCGGCCGGCCTCCCGAAACTGCATTCAGCTACGACACGGCGCCCAGCGGCAACACCTGTGTGCGAAATACTGGCCATCTCACAACCACAGTTTGCGCTGATGGTGGCTGGCGGCGATATGAACACTGCCTTACCGGCAGCGACGGACGTCCTCGGCCGGCTTACTGCGGTGCTCCCGGCCGAACTGGTCGACTCAACAACGTTGCTGATCAACTTTGTGACAGGGTTCGTGACACCCGAAATAGCCAACAGTCAAAACATCGCCAACTGGCCCGGCAATGTGCAGGCCGGCCTCAGCGCTCTCGACACCTACGCAGCTAAAGAGTGCCCCCTCATAGGTCGATAGACACCTCGTCACGCGACTAGACGTACGGATCGGCATCGGTTCGCGGGAGCCCCCACCAATCATTGGGGGCCGTCTCCGACGTCCAGTCTGGGTCGGGATAGATGCAATCAACAGGGCATGCCGGGAGGCACTTGTCGCAGCCGCTGCACAGCTCAGGAATAACGACAACGTCAGCGCCGTGATTGAAGATCGCGCCGAAATTGGGCGGACACGCTCGAAGGCAGGCGTCACAGTTAATGCACTCAAGCATCTCAATTCGCACTGGGATGTTCTGCCACTTCGGATTGCGGGTGCGTTGATCGATCCGCTCTTCACGAGTCAATGCCATGCCGTCTCCTCCCATGAGCGAATCCTAGGACGCACCGCTGCCCTGCTGAGAGTCCAGTTGGTTCAGACGTCTGGGTCGCTCGTTGAGTACTAAAGCGTTCTCGTCAATCTCGGTCACAGGGTCGTAATCGCCTATCTCCTGGCAAGGGTCCGCGAATGTGTGGCGAATCGACGGCATCAGGGAGCTTCTTGAGCTATTCCGCACACGCCGGGAGAAGGCCAGCAGCAATAGCATGCAGCGCAGTGGGAGGACAACGGACGACGCGACGCCAGCGAGGCCGAGGCTCACGCAATGTTGAACGGGCAGCAGTTTGGGCGTTCGTCCCTGTCGCCGTTACGGCGCCGTTCACGGTACTCGCCTTGGCAGTATTCTGGCTGCCGTTGTATCTCGTCAGCAATGTGCCGTTCTGGTGGATTGTGGTGACATTCTTGTCCCTGGGCTTGCTGTTGTTTGTCCGTTCGTTCCAAGCCGCAGTTCTGACTCCCCTGCTCGGCGCGCGCCATCCTGGCCCAAGCGAGACTGATCGAATCACCAGAGCCTGGCGCTCCGTCGCTCAAGCCAACAACCTTCCTGCTGACCGCTATGTGCTGAGAGTCTTGCCGTCGGACGAGCTAAACGCTTTTGCATGTGGGGGTCATCTCATGGTCGTTACCTCATTCGCAACCGCCCAGTTGAGCGAAGAACAATTACGCGGTGTGCTGGCACATGAGCTTGGCCATCACCTGGGGCTACACACCGTCGCCATCACGATCGGCCACTGGATGTCAGTACCGATCGTTCTTCTTGCGCACATCGGTTTTTTCTTCGAGAACGTCTCGCACGCAGCTGCGCAAAGCTTTGGCCGTAGGGCACGTGTGATCGAAGTGGTTGGGGTCCTGACAGCTGCAGTTTTTCGGGCCGTCGGATGGGTCTTTAGCTTGGCGCTGCGCGCTATCGACGTGCTTGGCAACTACGTCGGCCACTCGTCAGAATTCGAGGCTGACAAGCGAGCTGTTGCGATGGGTTTTGGGCCTGATTTGGCTAGCGCATTGCGAGTTGTGCTGACTAGCGGATTTGGGCCACGACCCATCGGCTGGCGAGGTCGCTTCTCCGCTACTCACCCGGCAGCGCGTACTCGCGTGGCGCGAATTGAAGCTTTGGTGCGTAATCCAGCGGGCTGACCGGTCATGCTGTGATCGGAGCGATCGTGGCGTCGAGCACTTGAGCGAGGTCGGCGGGTGCCAGCCCGATATTGAGTCCTCTGCGCCCTCCGCTGACGTAGATCGTGTCGAACATGTCGGCCGACTCGTCGATGAACGTTCGGAGCTGACGCCGTTGGCCGAGAGGGCTGATGCCGCCGACGACGTATCCCGATGACCGTTCGGCGACCAACGGCTGGCACATTGATACCCGCTTGACGGCCGCAGCCACTGCGACCAGCTTCATCGACAATTGGCAACTCGCCGGGAGAACGGCGACGATCAATTCGCCGCACTCGCTGGCGACAACAAGTGTCTTGAAGACCTCGTCGGCCGACAAGCCCAAAGCCTCGGCAGCCTCTTGTCCGAAGTCGCGCAAGTCGCCGTTATTGGACAGGTGCCGGTCGTACTCGTTGATGCTGAACGAAATCCTCGCTGCTTCGAGCATCATCACTGCAGGCGTCATCATGACTATGTTGCCCTGTGACGTTGTGCCATGCACAACGTCACAGGGCACACTCTTTAGGTGCGCCTTTCTGCCGAACCGTCAACGTCACCGCCTGACTACGACTTCACACACCAGATTCGAGTGCGTTTCGTCGAAACCGATGCGATGGGCATTGTGCACCACAGCAACTACCTCGCCTACTTCGAAGAAACCCGGGTCGCATTCCTGGCCCACATCGGGCATCCGTTCACCGAGTGGCGCCAGGCCGGCCTCGAATCTCCGGTGCTCGAATCTTTCGTCGCCTACCGCCAACCGCTGCGCTTCGACGACGTGGTCACCGTCCACGTAGCGCTTGCCGACGTGACCCGAGCGACGTTCCAAATGGCCTACCTCATCACTGTGGACGACATCGCACACTCGACCGGAGTCACGGTGCACGGCTGCGTCTCGGCAGCGACCGGTCGTCCGAAACGCCTGCCTCCCTGGCTCGTCGCAATGGGATAGTCATCTGCGTTTACTTCGGTTCACCTCGTTCAATGAACGACGCTAAGCGACCGGATGGCATCACATTCGCTGCGTCAGGCCGCCGTCGACGATGAAAATCTCGCCCGACGTGTACTTGTTGCGCAGTAGTGCCAGCACCGCCTCAGCACAGTCGTCAGGAGTGGCCGAGCGAGGGATTGGTGCGGTCGCAGCAACAGCAGCGTGCATCGCGTCCCAGTCCTCGGTCCACGGGGTGGCGACCAGCCCTGGCGCAACCGCATTGACCCGTATGGGTCCGTACGATTTGGCAAGCAACAGCGTCAAGTGATTGAGAGCAGCCTTGGTCATCGAGTAGGCCATTGAGGACCCCACTGGGCGGACACCGGCGATCGAGGTGATGTTCACGATATTTGGATCATCGCTTTTCCGAAGGTGTGGGATTGCTCGCTTGGTGAGCCACCAGGTGCCGAACACGTTGACGTCGAATGTCTTGCGGAAGATCTCGTCGGTGAGGTCCTCGAGTTCATGATGCGGCACCTCGGTGGTCCACCCTGCATTGTTAATCAGGAAGTCGAGCTTGCCGAACCGCTCAATGGTCGAATCGATCAACCAGTGTGCTTCGTCTTGATTGCTGATGTCAGCACGAGCGTAGACCGCTGTTCCTGGTAGTGAGGCGACGACTGACTCGCCAGCATCGACCGACGACGACGAGTTAACGACGACTGTCGCTCCGAGCTCCGAAAGGCGTCGAACTGTCTCCTCACCGATGCCACTAGACGATCCCGTGACAATTGCAACCTTGTCTGCAAATTCTTTGCTCATGCTCGCCGACACTACGAGAGCGGTCCAACGATGCGATCATCGTGCATGGCCGTCATCGATCACCTTGTTTACGCCGTCTCAGACCTTGCAGCCGGCATCGACTGGTTCGAGGAGGCAACGGGTATCCGGCCTGCAGTTGGTGGGTCTCATGATGGGTTGGGCACCTGTAACGCTCTGGTGTCGTTTGGCGAGTCCTACCTCGAGTTGATCGCGCCCGACCCCGAACAACCGGATCCGCCTGAGTCAGGACTTGCGCGTCCATTCGGACTCGACGATGTGCTTGCAACGGATGGTGAGGGTCCCGCGTTGGTCGGATTCGCTGTGCGAGCCAGGGACGGAGAGACAATCGACGGTCTCGCGGATCGCGCAGCTGACGCGGGCTATGACCCTGGTCCAGTTGCAGACATGAGTCGACTGACGCCTGCGGGTGATCGACTGTCGTGGCGTTTGACGTTCCCGGCCGAGCGAACGCTGCCGTTCATTATCGATTGGGGAGATACGCCTAAGCCACACACCACGCAACCAGGCGGCGTAGCGTTGTCTTCATTCACGATTGTTCACCCTCGCCCGTTCGACATTCTCGGCGTCATGGCAGCACTCGGACTCGACGTCACCGTCGCTGCGACGGAGCGCGGCGAGGGCCGCGCTCACCTGCGCGCCACCGTTACCGGACCCCGTGGCGAGCTTGACCTCTAGCCCCGCTCGCCACACCAATCTCACGTTCGAATTCAACTGAAGTACGCGGGAAACTGTCTCTAAGTCGGGCCGATACGACGTGTCCGAGGATCAGCTAGCCGCTCAGTTAAGTATTGACATCGGACGCTCTCGCCGGTTGTTTGCCGAGGGAGCTTTCACCAGCGGGACATGACAGTGTTCAAGCACGGTGACCAATACCCCGAGCCGTGCACCAGTTCGGGCTGAACGGCAGCTATCGACAGATTTTTCGGATCAGTGGGCGACAGGCGTCGCCGGGACGCCATCGCGTCGACCACTGAGTTCGAGCTCAAATACAGTGCTGAGTTTTTTGTTTACGGAGGATCAGCCCGAGATGAGCGAGGCACCTGCGCCCTGTGACCGGATTGGCATCGGAGTGAGTAGTGGTGGCAGCCTCGGCGAGCGTCACATCCGAATTCCCGGCACGGTCACATCCGAGGACCAAGGCCTGCTCGATCTGAATCTCCGGTACATCGGGAGTGCGTGAGCCTGGTTATCACAACGATCTCTTCGACGGTGACATCGACATCTGACATCGGCCAAGTGCGACGCCTGCATCGCCGCACATCACCTAGAGCCACTTACCGATTTCATTTCATGTTGGGTTTCGACGGATCCCGTACTGGGTCTCGATCGATCCAACGGATGCCGTCGGTAGCAGGGCTCCATTGGTCAAGGTGTTCAAAAAGGTGCGACTTTCGACACACGGCCGGTAACGTTTTGCCGTCAATCAGATCTTGTTGGTTGGCCCGCTCGCGGCGGATCAGGTCTCCGGGGGGTGACCTGATCCGCGCAGCACTCTTAGGCCCAGTGACAAAGTCGGCGATCGGGCGGTCAAGCACCGTGAGAAGCGGCAGTTGCGTGTGGCTGCGTAACACCGTCGGGATCGCAGCAATGAGTTACAGGACTTCGTGCAAATGGTCGTTCGTTCGGGCAACTACACGACAATGCAAATGTCCGATTCCGATCACTGCGTGCATCGCCCAGATTTGTGCGATCGCTGCCAGCGACATCGCTGTGAGGTCGTGGGACCCGTGTGGGATCTCGAGCGTGCAAAAGGCCAAGACGTCGCTGACTGACGGGCGTAGCTGGGAAGACCAGCACGAAGGCCGAGTAAAAAGTTGTTGAATATGGCAGCACTGCTGTGACTCGTTGAGTCGACCATGCCACAGTGTTTTGATGCGTCGAGTTTTTGCTTTGCTGACGGTCTCTCTTCTAGGCCTGACCGCGTGCGGCGGGGGCAGCGACGATGCCACTAACGCAGCACCTTCGAGCGAAGCACCGACCGAGACCGAACCGCCCGCTGAAACTGCCGCACCGGTGGAAACAGAACCGGCGGCCGACACGACAGTGGCCCCTCCGAGCGCGCCCGACGGCGCGGTCTCGGTTGGGCTAGTCGAGTGGGCCATTGAGACCGATCTCGAGGTCACTGCCGGCGCCGTTACCTTCGACGTATCAAACAACGGCGACTTCCCACACCACTTCGCGATCGCACGCGGCAACAGCTACGAAGAGCTCCCCCAAAGTGGCGGCGGCGCCATCGACGAGGTCGCGCTCGGCGATGACTTCATCGGTCGAACGGTGAACCTGCGAAGCGGACAAAGTGAAATTATCGAGTTTGATCTCGATCCGGGTAACTACGTTTTCTTCTGCAATATTGCCGGCTCAGTTAGCCATGCCGCGCAGGGCCAAGTGCTAGCGGTCACTGTCGGCTAACCGCCGTCGTCGTTACAGATCAGACTCCAGCCAGATTTCCAACTATCCCTTGGCGCGATGCGTGATTCCGAAGAGTTTGCCAGCAACTTTGCGGATCTGAATCTCGTCGGATCCCTCAGTGATTCGATAGCGACGGTGGTGCCGGTAGATGTGTTCGAATGGCATCGCTCTGTTGTATCCCATGCCTCCGCAGGTCTGCATAGCTTGATCGGCTGCATCACAGGCAAACCGATTGGCGCGGTAGTTACACATGGCAACCTTGTCGGTAATTTCCATATGATTCACTCCGCTGTCGAGCTGCCACGCCGTCTTCCAGATCAACGCCCGCAGCATCTCAGCTTCAGTCGCAAGTTCTGCGAGCGGAAACTGGATGGCTTGGTTGGTCGACAGCATCTTGCCGAACACGGTTCTTTGGTTTGCGTAGGAAACCGCCGTGTCGATGCAGTGCAGCCCGGCGCCAAGCGATGAGGCGGCTTGGCGAATCCGGTTCTCATGCACGAACAGTTGAGCGGTCATCAGCCCGATGCCCTCGTCGCCGAGGATTGTGTCGTTGTGGACCCGCACTTCGTTGAGTTTGACGTGCGCATGGTCAGTCGGCATGTTGAACGTCCACATAAACTCCTCAATCTCAAAGCCGGGCGAATCGGTGGGCACAATGAAGCAGGTGATACCGAGGCCATCGCCAGGGCTACCTGACGTGCGGGCAAAGATGTAGTCGTGCGTAGCGTGATGGAGCCCAGTGTTCCAGTACTTCTCGCCAGTGATGACCCACTCATCGCCGTCGCGGGTTGCTGTGGTCTCCATCCACGTGGCGTCTGAACCGTGAAGCGGCTCAGTCAACCCGAATCCGATACGGGCGGTGCCCTCAAGCATTTTCGGAATCCACTCGGCCTGTTGAGCCGGTGATCCGTATTTCTCCATCATCAAGACGGTCACAAGATTTCCGACGATCGAGCTCTCATTTTGAAGATCATTGTGCAGCCCGAGGCCTTTGCGCGCCAGGTGTTCACGAATGATCGCCATCTCGAGGGATCCAGCGTCCTTGCCCCCGAAGCGCTCAGGTAACTGGTGCCGGTAATGGCCGGCTTGGTCCGCTGCTGCTCGCATCCATCGCAGGAGGCGTTCCCACTCAGCGTTGGGGAGGCCGTCACGATCCCAGTCGGTGCGACTGTCTTCGCGTCGATGATCGAAGAACCGGATGTTGTCATCTTTATCTTCCATCGGCTTGATCACGTCGGTGATGAACTGGTCGAGCTCACCAAGGAACTGCTGCGTGGAGGCCGGAATGTCGAAGTCCATCGCCCGAACGTATCTGTCAACCCACACCCTGCTTCCACTGAGCCGGCACCCGCCCAGCCCTCATGACGTTCACCCCGTGGCACGGGTCAAAGTCATTGCGACCGGGTCAGGCGATGGCGCATACCACAGCGCGGGCGACGTCGCAGATGCATCCGGCACCGCCATACTCGTCATGCATGTCGGAGCCTGCGATGAGTTGCAGCGCACCGGGGCCACGTGACGCAGCAGCAGCAACTCGCTTTCGGACAACGTCAGGGACGGCGAACCACTCCCCACGGAACACGGTACCGAGCACCTCGATCTCGTCAAGTCGGATCGGTGCAGCATCGAGAGGATTTTGGTCGACGACTGTAAAGTTAGCGATTTTTCCGACCTCGATTGAACCCAGTTCGTCCTCTTTACGCCACGAGTGCGCAGCATCAATCGTGACAGCTCGCAGCGCTTGCTCAATGCTCAGCCGCTGCTCGGGCGCTGCGACGCGGCCAGACTGCGTAATGCGGTTTACCGCGCACGACACCATGCCGATCGGATCGCTGCGACCCATCGGCAGATCAGAGTGGAAAGAGAGTGGTACACCGCGCTTGACCACCGACCGATTGCGCGTCAGAAGGTCGGCACGTTGTGGACCGAGGCCGACCTCGCCGAATTTGTCAGCAAATCCGACTGGGTAGTACGGGTTCGAACTCACAATGCATCCGAGCGCAGCGATCCGATCGACTTGTTCTTCAGTCGAGTTGGCGAAGTGCACGATGACCGTCCGGTGGTCGTTGCGCGGCGTTTCGGCCAACCGCCGTTCGACCATGTCGAGCACCATGTCGAGGCCAAGGTCGCCATTGACATGGACGTGGATCTGAAATCCGGCGTCCCAGTACAGCTTCGATCGTTCCTCGAACATGTCAGGCGGCATGATCCACTCGCCATGGTGATCGGGATCCGGATTGCCATCGCGGTCAAGGTAGGGATCACGCATCTGCATCAGCTGGCTGATGATTGCGCCGTCGGCGAACAGCTTGACTTGCCTCGGAAAGAACGCGATCCGGTCAGTGCGGTCGGAGCAGTCGGGGGCCATGGCGTACTCCCGTGCGGCACGAGCGAGCGTTGATTCGTGGTCCATCCGCTGTTCGGCTGGGCCGCGGCCGTCGGTAAGGAAGTAGCTGAAGAACGGTGTGTCGTCAGCACCAAGAATCTCCTGGTAAAGCTCCCACGCTCCGGGCACGAGAATGGCGCCGGGCTCGTTAAACGCAGTCACTCCGTTCTGATGGAGGTAGCGGACCATCTGATGCAGGCCGTGGGTCAACCGTTCGGGGCTGAACAGAATCGGGGTGAGCTGTCGGAACAACAGGTTAAAGAAGCCTCGCTCCCAGAAATGCCCCGACTCGACATTCGCCGTCGCGAGGATCGCAGGGTCAATACCGTTGCTCCAGCCCCCGTCCAGGATGCCGAGCGCCTTTAGGCCAGCGGTGTTGAGGTAGAACTCATGACATGAGCGTTGCCACACACCGATGGGACGGATGGTGCTCACCGAGTCGAGGACCTGCCGACTGAGTTCGCCGTGCCAGAGTTGGTGATAGCCCCATGTGAATAGCCAGTCGTCGTCGCCTGCGCTCTCGGCCTGTGTGCGTCGGTCGGCGCTGCGCAACGCGGCGACGTACTCGTCGTGGGTGTTTGCCGCCGGATAGGTGCGATCGGGCAGCACCCAGTCTTCGGTTGCGATCACTTCCGTTGCCAACGTCGTCGCTCCAAGGATCGGATGAAGGTGCTGGTCGATCAGCCCCGGCAGGATCACTCGGTCGGCAAACATGTCGTCGATCACGTGCGGAAGATCGCCGATTGCAGCCTGAACATGGGCATAGCTCCCCACCGCAACGATGCGGCCATTTTCGATGGCTACAGCCTCGGCGCTCGGTTGTGTCGAGGCCATCGTGACAATGGTGCGAGCGGTGAAAACGGTGATGGTCACTGGTCAAGCCTCGCGGATCGAGGGCCCAGATCATTAGACGTGGCTGTCGGACCTCAAGCCACGGTTGGCAAGCACAGAGTTCCCGAAGTTTGTTGGACCTACCTCGACGGCGGTCGCGATGACGTCGTTCCCCTGGTTGAGGTATCGAGCAGATCCAGTAACTCGTTGTCAGTCAAGCGATCTCGGGCCTGCGCATCGCAGTAAACATCTTCGTCTTGCCGACTTCAACGAAGGCAAGCAGAAGTTGCGCAACAGCCGCATGCCTTCGCCGCGCTGAGGTCGCCCGGGGTCATTCGTCGTAGAAGTCGACGTACTCGCCGCCGCCGTCTTCGAGCACCAGCGTTGCATCGATTGTTCCGTTGGTCTCGAAATCGAAGTCAAGGAACATTGGGCTCCCGTCGCCCTCCCACTCAAAGAAGTTGACGAACATCGTGTCGTCGGGAAGCAGTTCGATGTCTTCGGTGCTGAAGACGTACTCACCCTGATCGTCGATCCGGACAACCAGGAGGTCGTATAAGCCGAACTCGGTCTGCCCTGTCGTGTTCAGGACGAAGTCACCGCTCGGGAAGTCAAGCGCT
Source organism: uncultured Ilumatobacter sp. (assembly GCA_938091165.1). Classification (GTDB taxonomy): domain Bacteria; phylum Actinomycetota; class Acidimicrobiia; order Acidimicrobiales; family Ilumatobacteraceae; genus Ilumatobacter_A. The sequence goes on from CALKNK010000002.1 coordinate 140,128, forward strand.
ACGTTGAACGAACCGCCCGGCTCAATGTCGGATCCCCGGACGATGAACTCGTAGTCGGCGTCATCGGTCGCCAGCCCGAACCAAATGTCAGGTGAGTCGCTGTAGTCGCTCTCGTAGTTCAGAGCGAGGTACTCGTCGTTTTCGACGTCGACGTAAATCGTGTCCTGCTGTCCGGGATCAAGCACCAGATCGGCGACGACCATGTTGAATCCCGCCCCGATCATGGTGACCTCGGAGACCCCCGTCTCGGTCAACTGCGAACCGTCGATGGTGACGGTGAACTGGCGCACATCGCTTGGAAGCACATACACCGGCTCCTGCTCAATCCCCCAGACATCAACGCCAAATCGCAGGTTTGTGGATGTGGCGCCCTTGACCTCGTTAATGAAGCTACCGTCCTCAAGCCAACCGATCCGACGGCCGTCGAGCGCCGTGATCAGCAGGTTCGCGTCACCATCGAGCCACACCTCGACCGAGTCAGTGTCGCGCCCGACCACCGGGGCGTAGCCGACAGGGCCGTCGCCCTCTTCGAATGGGCCTTCCTGGACACCGAGCCGCGGGGTGATGGCGACGATCTCGAGTGTCTTGGTCGAGGCATCCCCTTCGTACAAGCTCGATGGCTCGTCGGGGTTGATCGACGCTTGGTACTGCCACGAGTCGGAGTTTCGGTCAACGGTGAGCACCCGCGTCTCGCTCGGGAAGTTGTTGTCGTAGACCAAGACGTCAACGATTCCGTCACCGCGATCTTCGACGGCGAACGGCGTGATCGCGTGACCGCCCGAGAAGTCCGGTTGGTAGATGCCCATCGCCCAGAACTCCTCGGCGTTGGTGCCCAGACCGAAAGTTTCGATGAGCGTGTCGACGATCTCACTCGGCGACTGGTTCACCTTCACGACGCCACCGGGGTACGTTGACTGCGTCGCGAACCAGTATGCGATCTCACGCTGGAGCGCATCGTTGCCCGGAAACTCCAGATCGCCCGTCACATCGGCGCCAAAAGCACTCGGCGACGATTCCCCGTAGTAGAACAGCGAACTGAGCACGGCCATGCCTTCGCAATGGCCGCCCGCCATTGCCTTGTTCATTTGCTCCATCCACTGGCGAGCGGGAGGCGACAGCGTGCACCCGTCCGCCAGGTTCGCGCAAACCTCATCGCCGTACATCCGCTGCATCTCCACAGTGGTCAAATTGACAGTGCCCGGCTCGCCGCCATAGTTCTCGAATCCGAAGGCATCAACGGACGGATCGAAGCCGCTCGAGACGACCTTAGGCCCGGGTTCGACAGCAGGCTCGACGTCTCCGTCGTCATCGGCCAGCTCGGGCGATTCAGTCCCCTGCTCCTCAGTGGGGTCGCACTCGGGAAGGATGAAACCCTCGCCGTCGAAGCATTCATCAGGGAGGAGGCCATTGTCGTCGCACTGCTCGAATTCCTCCTGGCTATCGAAGCATTCCAGTGGAATCGGGGGCAGTTCACCCTCGTCGTCGAGGTTCTTGATGTCTTCAACAACGCGTTCATCGACGCCGACTTCGGCATCGTTGCTTCCGCCGCATGCGGCCACGACGGCGACGAGAACCAGGGCCAACAGTATCTTGATCTTTGGGGCCATCACAGTGCTCCTCACGGTCGAAGCAACACTAGAGCATCGATCCATCCGGTTCTTTGCCTGAGAAGGGATCGCCCCCACGCGCCCACTTCACACGACCAAGTTCGCAAGAGGTGACGCCATCGTCGGGCATCCCGTCCATTGTCAACATTTAATTGGGGACGAATCCCATCAGCTGCTCAATCGTCTCGAACCCGGCTTCACGTGTGGACAGCTCGTTGCGTTGAAGCAACTCGATACACGCCATCAGGCAGCCCTTCCCGGCAGCCGCGTCGGGTCAAGATCGTCTGCCGGCGGATAGAGGCCACGCAGCAGAAACGGAGCCCTGAAGGACCGCCAAGACCCTGCAGGCTGCGCGAGCCGGTCTGCGATCGCGTAAATCACTGAGATGTTAAATCCGAGCCCGATGTGGCTCCCAACGACCCGGATGTTCTCGGTGGTCGCAGTCTTACGAACCAGCGATGATTGCCAATTCACAACTCCATCGGTCCTTGAGTAGACCGACGTTGCAGGGACCTCAAGATGGGGACGAAATGCCGCTCGAACATCGCGCGTGAACGCCGGCGAGTGCAGCGGACGAAGCCTATTCCAGATTAGCTCAGCACCCGACGAGTCGTCCTCCACCATTTGGATCGGCGATCCCAACGTAATCGCTTGGCGAACGGCATGCGGCGCAGCGCGAGCCATCTCTCGAGCGTAAATACCGCCGAGGCTCCAGCCGATGAGTGTGACCGGAGCACCCGCTTGGCGGTGGACTCGCTCAAGCAAGTCGCCAAGGCCACCAAGGATCTCCTGGGTCGGGCCCAAGTTCTGACCGAGGCGCCATCCGTGGGAGTGATAGCCGAGATCCCGTAACAAACGGCGCAGAGGTCGCGTCGACCCATCGCCGGCGGTGAATCCTGGAAAAACGATTACGTGATGACCATCACCTTTGGGCAACCGGCGCAGCAGAGGAAGCGACGCCGCCATTAAGGCGCGTTCATTGACGGCTCGAACTTCTAGTACGGACATCCACGGTGGCGGCGCGGCTATTGCAGTCTTTTCACTCATGTCCCCCCATTGCGATCCGTTGGACCATGGCGTGTGACCGTAGTAGCTGTCACGCTAGGGCAATGTGTTCTACACCAAGCCGTCCGACGGATCACCTTCCACCCGATCCGGTTTTGTTTGGTGGCGTGGTCGCCGACACTTACGCGGAATCAGTACCAGATTGGCCACCACCGACCCGGCCGCCGACAGGTGCACCAAACATCGTGTTGATCATGGTCGATGATCTCGGCTTCGGTCAGCTGTCGAGTTTCGGCGGTCCAATCGAGGCCCCGCACCTTTCCGAACTCGCGGCCAACGGGCTGCGGTACAACAACTTCCACACCACTGCGTTGTGCTCGCCGAGCCGCGCAGCACTGCTGACGGGTCGCAACCATCACTCGGTTGGCTTTGCAACGATAGCTGAGATGGCCAGCGGCTTCCCCGGCGCCAACTCATTCCTACCGAAATCTGCGGCGTCGATCGCCGAAGTGCTACGTCAAGCGGGCTACTCCACCTACTGCGCCGGCAAATGGCACCTCACCCCAACGAGTGAACAGACCGCTGCTGGCCCGTTCGATCGTTGGCCGCTCGGACTCGGTTTTGAGCGGTTCTATGGATTTCTTCCTGGCGAAGTTGACCAGTGGCACCCAATGATGACCGTCGACAACCATCGGATCGAGACGCCGACACTAGGCCGTCGAAACCGGGACGGGTCAACGAACGATTACCACGTCAGCGAAGACATCGTCGACGCCTCCATCAAGATGCTGCGCGACCAACAGCAGGTCGCCTCTGGGCGCCCGTTCTTTTTGTATCTCCCCTTCGGCGCACCCCACTGTCCATTCCACGCGCCACCCGAATACATCACCCGCTACGCCGGACGATTCGACGACGGCTGGGACGTACACCGCCAGGCCACATACGAGCGTCAGCTTGAGATGGGCATCATCCCAGACGGTACCGACCTCCCACCGCGCAACCGTGTGGTCCCGGCATGGGATTCCCTCGACCCTCAGGCGCAACGGCTCTATGCACGCCTCCAGGAAACTTTCTGCGGATTTGTTGATCACACCGACGCGCAGATCGGGCGGTTGATGGATGCACTGCGCGAACTCGACGTGTTCGAAAACACTGCGGTGATCTTTCTCAGCGACAACGGCGCGTCGTCAGAGGGCGGCCAGCACGGCACAACGAACACCGAGCGGTTCCGAAACCTCATGTTCATGGACGTCGACGAGATGGTCGACGACATCGACCACATGGGAAGCCGCCACACCGACCCGCACTATCCGATTGGTTGGAGCCAAGCAGGCAATGCCCCTTTTCAACGGTGGAAGCGAGATACCCATCGCGGCGGCAACACCGACCCATTGATCATTCACTGGCCCTCTCAAATCGATCCGAAAGATCGGGGGGCGATTCGTAATCAGTACCACCACATCACCGACCTTTTCCCGACACTGCTCGATCTGGCCGGGCTTCCTGTCCCGCGGCGAGTCAACGGTGTCGATCAGCAGCCGCTCGAAGGAGACAGCTTGGCGGCAACCATTACGAACGGCGACGCTCCGAACGTTAAGGCCACGCAGTACTACGAGATGCTGGGAAGCCGTGCGATCTGGCACGAGGGTTGGACGGCAGTGACCTGGCACAAGCCCGGAACGGACTGGGCCGATGACCCGTGGGAGCTTTATCACCAGGATGCGGACTACAGCCAGGCTCATGACCTTGCCGACGAGCATCCCGAAAAGCTCGCTGAGTTGATCGATTTGTGGTGGGAAGAGGCCCGCAAGCACAACGTGCTGCCACTTGACGACCGCGGCCGCGAGCGCTTTATCGATCCCACTCGACCGACAGCGAGCGAGGACCGTGAGGTGTACCGCTACTACCGCGGGACCACCCCAATCCCGAATCCGTCACTCCCTGTCATTCTCAACACACCGCACAAGATCACGGCGCGCCTCACCGTGCAGTCGAGCGATGAAGGGGTACTCGTTTCACAGGGGGGCGAACTCGCTGGCTGGGTGCTGTTCGTGCAAGATCGCCGGGCGCACTATGTCCACAACGTGCTGAAAATCGAGATGACCGAAGTGGTCAGTGCCGAGCCCCTTCCGACCGGGCGCGAGATCGAACTTGCTGTCATCTACGAGCCGATCGAGCAGGGGTGGGGCCGTGCGACGATGACCCTGGACGGTGTGAAGGTCGGCGTGAACGAGCGGATGCGGATCACCCCGATGGGGTACTCGATGGTGCAGGAAGGATTCGCCGTTGGCAAGAGCTGGGGCACCCCAGTGGCTTTTGACCGCTATCAGGGGACTTATGAGTTCACAGGCGACCTGCGCGTGGTGGAGATGAGCACCGACCCGTTGCGCCAGGTCTGGACCCCGCGATCTGAGTGGAAGATGTCGTAGCAGTCAGCCCACGACGACTAGGACGCCCCGTGCTGCGAGTTACGGCGGGGAGAAACTTTGAGGTAGACCGCGCTAAAACGCCGGTGGAACTTGTGGCGGTGGAGCTGTCGAATATTTCAACCGATGCCGGCCGCCGCGACCGCAACCCAGGCCCAAGTGCAGCCAAGCTAGAACATCTACTCCTTTTTCGTGACGGTCTTTTTCGCCGCAGCTTTCTTGCCAGCGACTTTTTTCGGGACCACTGTTTTCGGCTTAGAGACTGCCCGCTTCGCTGCGACGCCTTTTTTCTCTACCGCTTGGCTCTACTGGCGTATCGCCGTCGCCACCGTGATGCCTTGGTGGCGGGGGCTGTGGCACGGCCCACTCAGCGCCGGTGGCTTTGAAAAGACGTTGCACTTCGTCGATGTGGAGATCGACGAGATGCCACAGGTCAGGTATGAGCCGTCGATCCGAGATAAGTCCGAAGTCCATCCGGTTGGCGTAGGAATGCACGGTGATGTTGAGGCCGACCCCGTCGGTAATTGTCGACACGGGAATATAGGCATCAAGCTTCGCTCCGGCGAAGTAGCGCGGCTGCCGGGGTCCTGGGACATTTGAGATCACCACATTGATAGGGCTGTTCACTCGGTCGGCCAGCTTCAGTCTCGAAACGAGACGGATCGCTGACGCAGCCACAACCGGTGACGTGTAGTCGGTCGCTTGGCCCAGCGCTTCGGCCGGGATCAGGTCAAATTGGTGCTTGCCGAGACTCATTGCCTCGCGGCATAGCGCCACTCGTTCAATCGGGTCCGCGCAGTTCGTCGGGAGGTCGGCAACGATGGCAGATACGCGGTTGGTCCACGGGTCTTCTTCATCGCCGGTTCGAATCGAGACGGGCACCATTGCTCGAAGCGGCTGGTCGGGCAGTGCATCGTTTTCAATGAGGTAGGCGCGCAGCGCACCAGCGCAAATGGCCATGACGACATCGTTAAGCGTGCCGCCGGTGGCGTCCTTGAGTCGTTTGAGGTTCTCGAGTGATGTCGAACGCATTGCGAAACGACGGTCCGGGGTCACTGAGGCGTTCCACGGTGTGGGTGGTGCCGATGTCAGGGGTAACGACACCCGCTCGTTGGCCGGGTCCGAGCGGCGCGCTATCGCTCCAAGCGTTGAACGCGCTTGGAGCGCAAACCCACTCACACTGGTGATACCGGCAGCATCGGCGAAATCACGCACAACATTCAGTGATAATCGCAGCTGTCGAATCGGGTTGATTGCAAGGTTCTTGGCGGCGGCCTGCAGCATGACGCTGCGACTCGGCGGTTCTTCGCCGATCCACTCGCGATGTTTGAGTGGGTAGATCGCGTCCGGCGAATCCTCAGTGAACATCTTGAGCATGATCACGCCAGAGGTGCCATCTATGGTGGCGTGGTGCGTTTTTTGGAGCAAAGCCCAGCGCCCATCCGCCAGCCCCTCGATGACGTACGCCTCCCACAGCGGCCGCGAACGGTCCATTTTGCGGCCCACGATCCGAGCAACCTGCTCGGCGAGTTGGTCGACTGCGCCCGGTGGAGCGAGACCGATGTGACGCACATGGAAATCAATGTCGAAGTTCGCGTCCTCGATCCAGTAGGGACGGTCGAGTTCAAACGGTACCTCGACTACTTTGCGGCGGAGCGGCTCAAGGTGACCGGCCATGATGCTCAACCGATTTCGCACCTCAGCGAACGGGTCGAAATCAGCTGACGGGCGCTCGTAAATGCTCAGCCCATTCACGTGACCGTAGGTGTTCGGCGTCTCCATGAGCAAGAAACTGACGTCGAGTCCAGTAAGCTGTTTCATGCCGAATCTCCTTCAGCGTCACGTTGATCGATGTGCACGCAGCATCGCCGCCTAACCTGATGAATGTCAAACCCTTCTGCGCCCGCTGCGGGCCGCGGGTACCGTGATGGATATGTCCGCTGATGCCACCAATCACGACGCCGAGTCCGGTCAGATTAAGCCCGAACATGAACGCGTTCACTCTCATGGACCTGGCCACAGCCACATGGTTCATCGCCATCGAGACGTCACAGGAGGCACGATCCGCGCCGCTGTCTTTGGTGTCAGCGATGGCCTCGTATCCAACGTTGCGCTCATCCTTGGCGTAGCTGCGGCGGTTTCGACACGCGACAGTGTGCTCATCGCAGGTGTGGCCGGTTTGCTCGCGGGGTCCGCTTCAATGGCCGCCGGTGAATACGTGTCGATGAAGGCCCAGGCCGAGTTGATCGAGCGTGAACTTGACATCGAACGGCTCTCGATTGCGAAGCAGCCCGAGATGGAACAAAACGAGCTTGCTGCGATCTACCGTCAACGTGGTGCAGACACCGAGACTGCGCGCCGGATGGCTGAACAAGTCCACGAAAATCCTGAGGTGGCGCTTGACGTGCACGCACGCGAGGAACTTGGCGTCCATCTCGACGGGACCGGGAACGCAAGCGCTGCCGCCCTTAGCTCATTTGTCGCTTTTGCCTTCGGCGCGCTGATTCCGCTGTTCCCTTGGTTTTTCTTCGAGGGCAATGGCGCCGTGATTACCTCGGCCGTTCTCGGACTGATTGCAACAGCCTGCGTCGGCGCAGTGCTTGCAAGGTTTACCGAGCGATCGGTGGTCCGCACCGCCGGTCGCCAAATGAGTTGGGCGATTGCAGCGTGCACGGCCACGTGGGTGATTGGCAGCTGGCTCGGCACCACGGTCGGTTGATGGGTCGAGCATCGTCGAGCACGGGCTCAGCGCCGCCTGGTGCCCGTGAATGGGCGGATCGCGTCCATTCACTGCTCGGCATACACGCGACGGAGGGCAACACCGTCGATGTTCTACGCAACGGTGACGAAATCTTCGGTGCGATGCTCGACGCCATCGACGGCGCTGAGCAGACCGTTGACATTGTCACCTTCGTTTTCTGGAGCGGTCACATCGCTGACCGCTTCGCCCAAGCACTGGTCGGCGCGGCAAACCGCGGATGTCGGGTCCGCGTCCTAATTGATGCGCTCGCCGAACGCAAACTCGACTCCGATGTGATCAACGCCATTAAGGGATCCAGCTGCGAGTTGCGCTGGTTTCGGCCATTCACTGACGAAAAGATTCCGCAGTTGAGCGGCGCAAACAACCGCACGCACCGCAAAATCCTCGTGGTCGACGGCACCGTGGGTTTCATCGGCGGTGTCGGGATCGCTGACGAGTGGTCCGGTAACGCCCGCAACAAGCACGAATACCGCGATACGCACCTCCGAGTTCGCGGGCCAGCTGTTGCGGGGCTGCAGGCTGGGTTCATCGACAACTGGGCCGACCACAACCACAGCGGTTTTGACCCGATGTCTGAGTCGGTCATCGACTCACAGCCCGAAGGGACAACGGCATGCGCTGTTGTGCAAGCTGCGGCCGAGAACGGATCCAACGATATTTGGCGGCTGATGATCACGCTAATCGCGTGCGCGCAGAAACGAATCCGTATCGCATCGGCGTACTTCAATCCGGGTGAACAGCTCACTCAGGCGTTAATCGACGCTGTCGATAGCGGAGTCTCGGTCGACATCATGCTGCCCGGCGCTCACGCTGATAAGCGCTTTATTCAGATCACCGGCGAGGCGTCGTACCAACGTCTACTGCAAGCCGGCGTGGTTTTACACACCTACGAGGTGTCGATGATGCACGCAAAGGTGATGACCGTCGACGGAACGGTTGCCTCAGTTGGATCAGCCAATTTTAACCAGCGGTCGCTGCGTCACGACGACGAGGCGAACATCGTTGTCTTCGACCCTGACGTCGTCGCTGTGCTCGATCGTCACCTCGACGAGGACCTCGAACACTGCGTGCTGCTCGATCCACAGGAATGGGCTGCTCGTGGGCTTTTCCAACGCGTTGCTGAACGAGTCACCGAAACCGTCAACCACTGGCTCTGACGGACATCGCCCCGCGCTGCGCTGTATCGTCCGCTTCGTGACGTCGCCCCGCTCACTCTGGTCGCGTCTGTGGACGTTTCGCCTTGCCGCCGCAACAGTGGTGCTGACGCTCGCGCTCTTTGCGGTGGGAGCGACCGTTCCGGTTAAAGCACAGACCGGCAGCGAAGCAGACCGGCAGGCTGCCCGCGAGATCCAGGCTGCCCGCGACCGAGCCAATGAGGCTGCCCAGGCGTTGTTCGATACCGAGTCATTGATCGACTCGCTAGGCCTGGAGATTGCCAAAGCCCAGAAGGAGTTGGCCGCGGTTGAAGCCAAGTCGAGCGAGATGCGCCAGTCACTCGAAGCATCCGCCGTGCGTCGCTTCACGCAGTCAGGAGGTTCCAGTTTCATACTGCTCGGCGACCTCGACGAAGCCAACGACGAACTCGCTGCCGAAGTGCTCGCCGCAGTTACTGTCGAGGCCGCAACGGTCGAATTGGATGACTTTGATGCCGTGATCAAGGAAGTCGACGAAGCTCGCTCCCGCCTTGAGCGACGTCAAGCCGAGGCGGAACAAGCTGTTGCCAACTACGCCGCACTGAAGCAGCGGACCGAAGATGAAATCGCGCAACTCATTGAGGTCGAAGAGCAGAGGCAGATCGACGAAGCAATCGAGCGCGAGTTGCAGCGCCAACGCGATCAGCGGACACGCCAGAATGCGGTCGCGTCTCAGGCCGCAACCGAACTTCAATCGGCTGCGTCTGCCACGGCCGCCAGCCCAAACGGCGGTTCAGGTGGAGGTGCTGCAAATGGTGGCTCAGGGGGAGGCGCCCCGCCCACAACTTCGCCACCGTCGAACACTGGTCGCGGGATGACCTGCCCGATTCGCGGTAACTACGCGTTTGCGGACACGTGGGGAGCACCCCGCTCTGGTGGGCGCCGCCATCAAGGTGTCGACATGATTGCACCATCAGGCACCACACTCGTGGCGGCCGAATCAGGCACCGTTCGATTCTCCACCAACCGCCTCGGCGGCAATGCCGCCTGGGTGACCGGCAACAGCGGCACGAAGTACTACTACGCACACTTGCTGGGCTTCACAGGCGGAAACCGCTCTGTGTCTCAGGGTGAGCAAATTGGCACCGTTGGCCAGACCGGTAACGCAGGCACACCGCACCTCCACCTCCAGATTCATCCCGGCGGAGGCACTGCTGTCAACCCGTACCCATACGTTCGCGCTATCTGCTAACTGCAACCAGTCTCTGCGGGATCGGCGCAAGCTTCCCCGGTGGGATCGTGGCCCGTTTCCGATCAATCATCTCCGATCGCACCCATCGGTAGTTTCAGCATCGTGTCACTGGTCGCGTTCGAACCTCTGGCCGCCGCAAGTCAGTCCGTCCATGCGGGGCGCTGACACGAGACAGCATGGAATAAAACCAGTCCAAGTTGACCGCTCTGATTTGTCTCAGTACGACTTGGGAAGGCCAAGGACGTTTTGGGCAACGTAGTTAAGCGTCATCTCTTGGCTGACTGGCGCCAGTCGCTGCAGCCGAGCCTCGCGCCAATATCGCTCTACGTGATACTCGGTGGCATAGCCCAACCCGCCGTGCGTCTGAATCGCCTGATCAGCAGCAAAGAATGACGCCTCCGCTGCCAAGTATTTGGCGGTATTGGCCTGCTCACCACATTCGAGCCCAGAGTCATAGCGCTCAGCCGCACCCAACATCATCGTGTACGCCGCCCGCAGGTCCATGTGCGCCTTAGCTAACGGATGCGAAATTGCTTGGTTCTTCCCGATAGGGCGACCAAAGACCTCACGCTCTTGTGCGTACGAGATGGCGCGCCGCAGGGCGACCTCCCCAATCCCACACGCCATTGAGGCGAGCAAAATACGCTCAGCGTTCAGTCCATGCAAGATATGGTGGAATCCTCGGCCGCGTTCTCCTACAAGGCGCCAACCTTCGACCGGTAAAGCGTCGTAGGCCACCTCACACGACGCCACCGCATTGCGCCCTAACTTGGGGATCGGCGCAATGTTGCAGTAAGACGGGTCGAGATCGACAAGAAACAATGATAAGCCACCGAGCCCTTCACCTGGCACTCCGTCGGTTCGAGCGAGCACTAGGCACACCTCGGCTTCAAGTGCCTTTGACGTCCAAATCTTGCGACCCGAGATGATGAAGCCACCCGTTCCGTCATCGGTGGCGCGCGTCAAGACGCGACTCGTATCAGTCCCGGCATCTGGTTCGGTCACGCCGAAGGCAACATGGAGATCACCCGCTGCTGCTCGGGGAAGAAAAGTGTCCTTGAGTTGGTCGTTCCCGAACTTAATGACCGGGGCAAGGCCGAACATCGTCAGGTGCAGCGCAGTCGAGCCGTTCATTGCAGCACCTGACGCTGCGACACGGTTCAAGACAAGTGCACCTTCGGCAATCCCTTGGCCACCGCCGCCATATCGCTCGGGGATTGCGATACCGACCCAGCCCCCGGCGGCCATTGCGTTGTAGAAGTCCCAGGGGAACTCGTGGTCGCGGTCCTTCTGAGACCAGTAGTCATCGTCAAAATCAGCGCAAACGCGATCAACGCCTTGGGCAATTGCGGAACGGTGTTCATCGTTGTCGAGAGTCATCGGGTATCGAGCTTGGCAGCCAACGCTCCCTATCGACGAGCGCACAACATCAAGTCACGAATCAAGCAGCGATTCGAGGTCCAATACATTGATGGCTCGGGCACAGCGCCGGTTCATCGCCTCGATCAAAGCGAGCTGACGCGGGTCATCAAAGTCCATCCCCCGGGCGGCGACGATTGGATAGACGAGACAGAACAACGCAGCCAGCCGATAGTCCTCCCATAGGCCACTGGTTTCGACAGGCGACACTCCTGCAGCATGGAGTGCAGCGATATAGCGGTCGAAAAGGAGTCGCTCATGGGCGTCCGCGACGTCCGGCAAGAGACTCTGGGTGACGAAGTAGGCCAGGTCATAGGACGGCGAACCGAGACCAGTCAGCTGGAAGTCGAGGAGGACCGTGTGTCCATCTGCAGCAAAGAAGATGTTGTCGGCACGGTAGTCACCGTGAAGCACCGTCGTGGGCGATGTCGATAGCGTCGCCAACATCGCGGGCATCGCATCGGCCCAACGGGGCGCAACGCTGGCGATTAAGGGATCGACGCTCATCAGCGAACTGACCTTTTCCCAACCTTCGGCAAAGACAACAGGCAAGACGGCGGGATAAATCGGATCAGCCAGACTCACCACAGCTCCGGTCTCAACGAAGCGTTCCGCATCACCCCAAAACTCTGCGTGCCAGAGAGCGAGTTCATCGACAGCACGCTCGGCATCAGCGATCTCCATGCCTTCGATCTGGTCAACGACCCGATGCCCGCCCTCGTCTGCCATCAACACAAAGTACGAAGCCCCATCTTCTGACACAGCACCTCCGAACCCTTGCGGCACGTCGATCGGCGAGCGCTCCCGAAGCTCTTCAAAGAACCTGACCTCCCGTTCGTACATTCGCAAAATCGAGCTCGTGAAGACCGCCGCGTCGTCAAGCGCAGGCAGTTTCAGAACCAAGGTCTCGGGTACGTCGGTGCCTCTGAGATGCAGCCGGTAGACAGCACTGCTGACACCAACGCCGACACCAATGATCTCAGCGTCGAGCCCAGTGACGTCGAGCCCAGTGACCGCAATCAGCCATTCCGCGGTCACTTCATCGATTGATGCGGGAATCTTCGTCATGAGCACTCCGTTCGTTACCCCGCCGCACCTGCGGCCCATAGAATGATTCTCGCAGATCTTCGGCGCTAAGAACGATTCCCAGCGGATCTTTCATGTACACGGAGGCCATGTCCTAGGAGGCCGGTGGATCGTGTGCCAGGATCGGACTATGGCGATCGAAACTGTCACCGGGTACTGCTGGCCTCAATCAATCGCATCGGGCGCAGCCGTCGCACTCCATCTGTCATCTGCGGGCGACCGACCGGTCGACATCGAGATAGCCCGCCTCGGCGCTGAGCGAACAGTCGTGTGGACCGACACCATCGATGCCGGCGACCACCCGACGCCGCTCGATGCTGACTCCCACGGCTGCAACTGGCCGGTTGCGACAACGGTGGCTGCCGACGATCAGTGGCCGTCGGGGTACTACGAAGTCCAACTAACGATTGATGTCGGCGGCAAACCTCGACAAAGCCACGCCTTCTTTGTCGTGCGGCCACGCGCCAATTCGACCAACACAATCCTTTTGCAACTCGCCACAAATACATGGCACGCCTACAACGACTTTGCCGGCCGCAATCTCTACACCGGCAACACCCGTGCCTCCCTAAAACGTCCGATGGCGCGTGGGTACCTGTTCAAACCGGCCGGCGCAGGTCGTCGGGTAACCACGATCAACCCTCCCGATCGCGACATGAATGCCCATGTCGGCTATCTCCGAATGAACCACCTCTCCGGGTGGGCGGGCTCGGCGGGGTGGCCGGACTGGGAATGGCCGTTTCTTGCCTGGGCCGAGCGAAACGGCTACGGAATTGATGTCATGACCAACGCTGACTTAGAGGAGCATCCGAACATCGTTGACAGGTATCAGCTGTTGTTGTCGGTCGGACACGACGAATACTGGTCCGGCCCAATGCGCGACACGGTCGAATCGTTCATCGCCGGTGGTGGCAACGTCGCGTTCTTTTCGGGCAACACCGCACTGTGGCAAGTGCGAATGGAAGATCACGACAACGCCGGTCCTGCAACGGCGATGGTCGGTTACAAGGGGCAATTCAAGGATGATCCGGTATACGACACAGACCGTATTAGTGAGCTGACAAGCATCTGGTCCGACCATCTAATCGGCCGTCCTGAGAACCAGATGACCGGAGTGAGTTTCACCCGTGGCGGCTACCACCGCATCGGTAGGCGCGTCACCAACGGTGCAGGCGGTTACACGGTGTATCGCCCTGAGCACTGGATGTTCGACGGCACGGGGATCGACTACGGTGACGTGCTCGGCGCCGCTGCAACCACGGTTGGGTATGAGTGCGATGGCTGCGAGTACACCGTTGTCGACGGACTGCCACACCCGACCGGCGCCGATGGAACGCCTGGTTCGTTCGAAATCCTGGGTATGGTTCCTGCCGCCCACTTCACTCGGACAACTGCCGGTCGGCCGCCAAAGCCGCACGAGCCGTCCGAGATCGAGTTTCTTGCGTCGCGGGTCTTCGACTCCCGTGATGCAACAGCAGTGAAGAAGATCGCTGCTGGCCAGGCAATGCTGGGGAGCTACGTCTCCCCCGGCGGTGGCACGGTCATCACTTCGGGCTCCACCGATTGGGCTCACGGTCTCGCCGGGCGGGACGAGCAGATCGAGCGGATTACCCGCAATATTCTCGATCGCCTCGGCTGACTGACCCTGCGGGAGGCGATTGCGCCAGAACGAATGCGGCGCTCCCACGCCGGTAGGTTTCGAGCGTGACCAGATCCGAGGGCGCTAACCACGAGGTGCGTCAGCGCTTGCTTGCAGCGATGTCGGTACTGCGTGAGGTCATCGCTGCCCCGGAAATTGCCAACGAGCTCAACGCTGACGAAAAAGCCGATTTCTTTAATGCGGCCGGCGATGTGTTCTGTCCCGACCCTGAGATTCGTCGACGCCGAACCAAGCTGCTGCAACAGCAACGACGCAATGAACGCACTCAACGCGATGAAAATGTACTGAGCGGCACCGGCATGCGTACGCTGCGCAGTAAGCCGGTGTTTACCACCCCCAACGTGTTCGCGCCGGGCGACTTTGAGCAGCGCGACGTCGCTGATGATCTCGATCAGCCGGCGTTTCGTGAGACGCTAGAGCCTCAGCACTGCTACATCTGCAAGGTCCGATACCACGAAGTGCACCACTTCTACGACCAGCTCTGCCCTAGCTGCGCAGCGCTCAACTACACAAAGCGCAGCGAGCTGGCCGACATGTCGGGGATGGTTGTGTTGCTGACCGGTGGCCGCGTGAAGATCGGCTACCAAGCGGGTGTCAAGCTGCTGCGCTGTGGGGCCAAGCTGATTGTGGCAACGCGCTTCGCGCGCGACGCTGCCGAACGGTATGCCGCAGAGCCCGACTTCGCCGACTGGGGTGACCGACTCGAAATCTTCGGGCTCGACCTCCGCCACACCCCAAGCGTGGAGGCCTTCTGCACGCACCTCCTTAAGACGCGCACGCGACTTGATGCGATCGTCAACAATGCGTGCCAGACCGTGCGCCGACCGCCGAGCTTCTACGAGCACATGATGAATCGCGAAACAGCAGCACTCGAATTGCTGCCAGCTAATGTCCTGCAACTCGTCGGCTCGTACGAAACACTCCGCTCTGTCGCGCCGCCCCTCCCGCTCGGCGACGACGGAATGCCTGCGCCAAAACCCTCCGCTGCCGGGGCCATCAATGTGCCGGGCCTTACTCGCGCTGCCGAGCTCTCCCAAACAGCGCTGCTGCCCGAGGACCACATGACCGTTGCTTCACTCTTCCCTGCAGGCCAGCTCGATCAAGATCTACAGCAAGTTGATCTCCGCGATCGTAACTCATGGCGGCTGCGGCTCCACGAAGTTTCAGCAGTCGAGCTTCTGGAGACACAACTGGTCAATGCCGTTGCGCCGTTCGTGTTGAATGCCCGATTGAAGCCGTTAATGGAAGCTACCCCCGGGGAGCACAAACACGTGGTCAACGTGTCAGCTGTCGAGGGCCAGTTCTACCGATTGCGCAAGACCACCAAGCACCCGCACACCAACATGGCGAAGGCTGCGTTAAACATGATGACGAGGACGTCAGCGACCGACTATCACGACTCGGGTATCAACATGAACAGCGTCGATACCGGCTGGGTTAGCGACGAGGACCCTGTTGCCATCGCCAAAGCCAAGATCGTGGAACAAGGGTTCCACCCCCCGCTCGACATCGTCGATGGCGCAGCGCGCATCGTCGATCCGATCATTAACGGATTGAACACTGGCACCCATGTGTGGGGCCAATTCCTGAAGGACTACACGTCAACCGACTGGTAGCCGACAAAGCGCACCCCGCTGAGCTTGGCGATGTTGTCATCCCCGGTGGCGAGTTCGTTCTGGCCTAATTCCGGCAGGTGATCGTGGCCACACGCACTCGCTTATATCAACAAGAGTTGACCGAAACACTCATGAACATTGCGAGCGGTTAGGCCGCTGCTGCGGCGTCGCGTCAGACTCTGGGTTCTGACTTCTAGGTTGCGATCCCGGCCGGAAAGTTCTTGGAGACTCACATTCGAGTTGCCAGGCTCGCGTTGCACCACGTCTAACGCTTATCGTCGGCGACATGACGTTGACCGATCGCATTCTCATGGGCCCCGGCCCATGCAATCCCTATCCCGAATCTGTACGCGCGCTCGGCAGGCCAATGCTTGGTCACCTTGACCCGGAGTTCATAGCCCTGCTCGACGAGACCAACGCTCGGCTGCGCACGGTGTTCGGCACCACGAACGCGTTGACATTTCCTGTGTCGGCAACGGGGTCGGCTGGGATGGAAGCCGCCATTGTCAACTTCGTCGGACCGGGCGACACCGTCGTAGTTGGCGTCAATGGCGTCTTCGGTGGGCGGATGGTCGACGTGGTCGGCCGGACCGGCGCCGACGCCATTGCCGTTGACCACGAATGGGGCCAACCGGTGGATGTCGAACGAATGCTCGCCGCTCATCCCAACCCTGCGATGTACGCAATGGTGCACGCCGAGACCTCAACCGGCGTGCAGAGCGACATCGCAACAATGGGCGCGGCCAAAGGCGACGCGTTGTTGCTTGCGGACTGCGTCACGTCGCTCGGCGGTATTGATCTGCGCGTCGACGAGTGGAACATCGACATCGCCTACAGCGGTACGCAGAAGTGCCTCGGCGTCGCGCCGGGTCTGGCACCTCTGACTGTGTCAGACCGGGCAATCGAACGAATGTTGCCGAAGCCGCAGTCGTGGTATCTCGATCTGAACATGATTGCCGCGTACGTCACCGAATCCGGCGCCCGGGCCTACCACCACACCGCACCCATCTCAATGATCATGTCCTTGCACGCTGGCCTCGGCGCCGTGCTGGACGAGGGCCTCCAAGCAGTTCGCATGCGCCATCAAGCGGCCGGTGACGCGGTCAAGACTGGCATGAAGCAGCTTGGGTTTGAGTTGTTCGCCGCCGAGGGCTACCGGCTCGCACCGCTTAGCTCGGTCTTCATTCCAGAGGGACGCCTCGGTTACCAATCCGAGGCGCAGGTTCGCTCTCGGTTACTTGCGGAGTACGGCATCGAGATCGGTGGTGGACTCGGACCCGTCGCTGGCAAGGTTTGGCGGATCGGCACGATGGGTCATTCTGCGCGACTCCGCAATGTCACCACCCTGCTTGCTGCGCTGGCCGCCATCATCGACTGAGTCGTTGCTCGTCGGCGCAGTTCAGGCTTCCTGTTCCGTGACGTGTCCATCAGTAATAAGTTGGTCAATCGTCCCATCGTCGAAGCCCGCGCTGGCTAGGACCGAGCGGGTGTGTTCACCGACTCGTGGCGATGAGTGCTGTGGCGTTGTATCGACATCACGGATTCGCATTGGGGCTCGAACCGTCCGGTAGTCGCCGTGCTTGCGGTGCTCGATGGTCGGGAAAAGACCGATGGCCTCGGCCTGGGGATCAGCGGTGACTTCATGGAGCCCCAGGACTGGGCCCCAGATCAATCGATGTTCGTCGAAGATCGGACCCCAATCGTCACGAGACTTCGCAGCGAGTGCAGCGTCAACGGTTTCGACCAGTTCCGCCATGTGGTCAAAACGGCCTTTGATGTCTTGTAGGCGATCATCGTCAAGTAGGTGGTCGAGGCCGAGTGCAGCGCAGAAGCGGGGCCATGCGCTGGCTTCAGGCATATTGAACACGACCCAGTTGCCATCCGCACACGGGTAACGGTTCGCAGTAGCGACGATCTGTTGCTGCCGGGAGCGACGGCGAACGGGCGCTTGATCGACAGCGGTGACTCCGTAGTCGGTTGCCAGCGTCCATGCCGCCGTTTCAAATAACGAAGTCTCAATAACCTGGCCCTTGCCGGTACGTTCAGCAAGTCGCAGCGCAGCGAGGATGCCACTAACCAACGCTAGGCCGGTGGTGTGGTCGCCCTGCGCCGGCCGAGCCATCGGAACCTGTCCGTCGGCACCATCGCGCATCGAGTCATAGAGCCCTGACCGTCCGAAAAATGCGGTGACGTCGTAGCCGGGGCGCCAAGCTTCGGGACCGTCGGTGCCATAGCCCGTGAGGGTTGCGTGGACAAGTTTGCTGTTGGTGGTGAAGAGTTGCTCCGGCGCCAGGCCGAACTTTTCTTGTCGGCGCTGCAACAAATTGCACAGGAACACATCTGCTGATTCACACAAGCGGTGCACGATGTCCCGACCTGGGCCAGATCCTAGGTCGATAGCGATCGACCGCTTGCCACGGTTGTCCACATCAAACTGGAAGTCGTAGCCCTTGAACGCGCCATTGATCTTGGCTGGCCGCGTCGTGTTACGCATCGGGTCGCCGGTAAGCGGCTCAATCTTGATGACGTCGGCGCCAAGGTCGGACAGAATCGCAGCTGCGCTGGGTGCGGCCATCCAACTGTCGATCTCTACGACGCATATGTCGTCGAGTGGCAGTGTCATCCAACAACCGCAATGCAGGAGGCAAGGACAGGAACAGTGGCAACGAGAGGGACTTGCATCGGTGCATCTTCTCAGACGTGCTGTGGGCCGAGAAAATATCTTCATGTGACATCCCATTGAGCATGACCGAAATCCCGGTTGGCTTGATCGTCATCGCACCGCACCGCACCGGTGGCCGGATCCAACGGCGCATTGCCGGCCAAATGCTGCTCGGACGACATCTCGGTAGTGGTGCAGGAGCTAGCACCCCACTGATCGAGGGCTGTGCCATTGCTGGTCTCGGCTAGGTACGTCGTTACGCCAAGGCGGGGATTAGGAGTCTGTAGCAAATGCCTCGTCAACTTCGCCGTGATTTTGCGCTCCAACCAAGTTTGGATACAGAAGATCGAAGTCGGTGAGGATTTCGTCAAGCGGCAGCTCGTCGTAGGTTCCCCGTTCAGAGACGTACTCCATGTGTCGCTGACCTGATTGATCATAGGCATGCATCAATGCGTCGTCGGTCCCGTCGAAGTCAAGCACCTTGACGCCAAAGCGTTCACAGAGTTCGATGTTGAACGCAGAGCTGACCTTGAACCAGCGGTCACCGAGCAGCAACTCGCTGTATCCATGCCAGTAGAACAAATCGGTCCCCATCCGTTCCTCAAGCTTGTCGCTGGTGATGTGGTTTCGGACGTCAGCGAAGCCGAGGCGGGCGGGGATATTCGCATGCCGTGCTGCGGCGGTGAGCAGCACTGCTTTAGGCACGCACCAGTTGGAGTCCGTCCCGACGATCGCGCTCGCCCGATAGTCGGCGGGATCCCGACTTAGCTCGTATGGGTTATAGCGGAAACCGTCACGGACGGCGAGAAACAACGTGACCGCCGAAACCCTGGCGTCTTCGTGTGACACGCCGTCGAGTGCCTTGTCAACGAACCTGCCAACCTCGATGCTATCGGAGTCGATAAACCAGGTTGCTCGAGTGTGTGGGTCGTCGGCCATCTCCTCATCGTTCCAGATCAGCACCGCAAGCTGCGAGTGGCGCGAGATTTCGAGATATCTCCAAACGATGTAGGCATGGTCGGCGATCGGGTAACGATCCGGGTCGGAGTGCCAGGCCCCGAAGCAGAATCCACTAGGTGCCGAGCTGTCCGTTCACGCGCGTCCAGAGCATCGGGAAGAGCCGATGTTCCATCGGGGCTCCTTCAGCGATCTCAGCGGCGAGGCCGTCGAACGGTGGCGACGTTGTCCAACGACGCGGCGCATGGACCATATCATCTCCAAGGTAGCGAACCGACAGGACGCGTCGCCGATTAATGCCAGACACCCCACCCGAACCATGCACAGTCAGCATGTTGAAAAACACGGCGTCACCAGGTTCGAGTTCCCAGCCGAGCACCGTCCAACTGCCCGGCTCGTGCGCGTTGTCTGCTGCGAAGTCTGGAAGTTCCGCAAGGCTGCCGTCAGGGAACCACTTGGCCTCTTCGTCGAGGAAGGTGCGCGGCATGTACCACGGACCGCGGTGTGAGCCTGCGATGAATTCGAGGGTCGCTGACCGGTCAACTGGGTCGACCGGGAACCACATGCTGGCGTTCTGCGTACCCGACACGTTGTAGTACGGCTGGTCCTGGTGCCAGGGGGTGCGCTGTTTGGTTCCAGGCTCCTTGACCAGCACATGGTCGTGGTAGAGCCGACTCGTGTCCGAGCCGCTCAGTTCCGCCGAAATTTCCGCGCCAGGAGATTCTCTGATAAACCGTTCCATTGAGGGCAGTCGGGACCAGTTGCAGAAGTCTTCGATGAATGCGCCGTCTCCGGCGGCGCTCGCACGCTTAGCTCGTGGCGAGAGATCAGCCAGGTTCGCTTCAATAGCATAGCGGGCTAAATCAACATGTTCTTGCGTGAATGCTTGGCGGACACACACCGCGCCGTCAGCGGCATAATCTCCCTCAATCGTCCATCGTCCCATGCATGGCCAGTCTTCCATCTGCGATATCAGTTCCGTCGACCGCAGTCGGCATTACTCTTACCAAAGCGATGCCTGTTCCCTCTGCACTTCTTGACCTGGCTGTCGACCCTGTTATCCATGACATTGATCTACGTTGGACAATGGCCTACGCCGCAGCGCTCGGCGATCACAATGATCGCTACTTCGACACAATGCGTTCCAACACTGTCGTTGCGCACCCACTCTTCTCCGTCTGTCCAGAATGGAACGCCATCGTTGCGTCACGATCACAGTCGTCAACCATCGGCATGACCACCGCTGAGGTCCTTACCGGAGTTCACGCCACACACGACGTCACAATTCATCGCTTGGTTCGACCAGGCGATCGATTAACCACCCAGCTGCAAATAGTGGCGCTCACCGACATTGGTCCAGGCGCCAAGGCGACAACCCGCCTCATCACCACCGACGCCGACGGGCAAGAAGTTACCGCCACGACGCAGGACGCGATTTACCTTGGCATCCCAACCGATGGCACCGATCATCTCGATCCGATGCCACCGACTGTCATCGCTGGCTCCAACCGAACTGGTGATCCGACAACCTTTAGCATCGACATCGCCGCAGGCGCTGCGCATACCTATACCGATTGTGCGCGGATTTGGAATCCCATTCACACTGATCGAGCGGTAGCACAAGCAGCCGGACTACCCGACATCATTCTGCACGGAACCGCCACATTGGCTCATGGCGTCACTGCAGTCGTTAACGCTCGTGCAAACGGGCGTCCCGAGTTGGTCCGCCGGATCGCTGGTCGGTTCGCTGCGATGGTCAGGATGCCTTCGATGATCACGATCAATGTGTGGCCTGGCACGCTGACTCCAGATGGCACGACGACGGTTCCGTTCGAAGTATTAAACGCTCAAGGCGATGCAGCCGTGAGGGACGGCCTTATCGTGCTCGGCGAGCTACGCGAATGAGGCTTGGAGCGGGCTCCCCCGAACCACTCGGGCAATATTCGAGAATCTGCTGATGAAGCACGCTTTGTTCCTGCCGCCATTCGGCGCGCTCGCCGATCCAGGACGACTAGTTCAACACGCAGTTGCTGCCGAGGGAGCAGGGTGGGACGCCATCTTCCTGTGGGACCACGTGTTGCGGCGCCCCGAAGAGCCCCAGGAAATTGCCGATCCCTGGGTGGCGATGGCCGCAATCGCAGCCGCAACCACTCGTATACGGATAGGTCCCATGGTGACCCCGATCACTCGTCGACGTCCGATCAAACTCGCTCGGGAGACAACGACACTCGACCATTTGTCGAGTGGACGATTGACGCTCGGCCTCGGGCTGGGCGTTGACACCAGCCGTGAACTAACCGGCTTCGGTGAAATCGTTGACCCGCAGCTTCGCGGCCAACGACTCGATGAAGGCGCCGAGCTACTTTGCGCGCTCTGGACCGGCGAAGAGGTCAACTTTCACGGAGAGCATTTCACTGCCGACTCGATCGTTGCGCTCCCACGCCCAGTGCAACAGCCGCGTATCCCGCTGTGGTTTGCAGCGCGAGGCGGGGCCCGCAAACCAGCCGCACGCGCCGCCAGATTCGATGGCCTCTTTCCGATCGAGGTTGATGCGGCCCAACTCAGCGAAATGCTCGATGTCATACGTTCTATTCGGGGCAACTTGGAAGGGTTCGATGTAATCGTCAACCCGAGTGAAAAGATCCCGTATGCGACACTCGCTGACCATGGAGCAACCTGGGCGATAACAGGTCCAGCACCTGGCGACGCTGGCACCTTTGAGATGGCATCGTCGCCGCCTGGAAAGGCATTTGGGACTCGCTGACTTCAGTCCGTCGGCCTTGCGCGTTGCTCAGGCCACACCTGACTTTTACCTTGCACCGGTTTCCTCCTCACCAGGGACTGTCATCGTTGCTGACATCGCCAACAACGTTCTGGAAAGGAACATGTCATGAACAAGCAAGCCGTGATCCCCATCGTGATAGCGGCGCTTTTACTGGCCGCATGTTCTCAAGATTTTGCCGATCCGCTTCCGCCGACGTCAGCCGTGTCGAGTGCGGTAGACACGGGACAGGTGAGTTCGACTACTGCTGCGGCACCGACTTCGGCAGCACCGACCACCTCTACGGCCTCAACCACAACTACTTCGCTTGCCGAAACGCTAGTCCAAAGCAGCGTGGAAGGTCTGACGGTTCTGTACGCCGGACATAGTTTCGGTAGACCTTTCGCTCAGAAATTGGACGAGGCAACCCGCCTAGCTGAGATCGGCGGGCACGAACAGCGTGTCGTATTCCGCGGAGGCGAAAATGGCGCCCCACAGGCCATGTGGGAGGATCCCGACGTCCAGACCCTCATCAAAGAACAGTTGGATGACAGCGCTGTGGATGTTGTGATCCTAATCTGCTGCTCGAAAGAGTTCCGCGAGACGGCCGGGCAAAGCGACCAAGAAGTCAGTGACCAGGCAATCCTCGAGATCGTTGCGTACGCACTCGCGCAGAACCCTGAGACACGGTTCGGTCTAGCTATGCCGTGGGCGGACTTCCCAAGTGAATACGCAACCAGCGATGAACACAGAGCAATTACCGATGCTGCCTACCTGCGATACCGGCAACTCGCCGAGAACATCAGCGACGCATCAAACGGTGCCGAAGTGTTTACGTTCTACCATGGCGCAGCGGTGTACGAACTGCGTTCCAGATTCGAGCGGGGCCTGATTCCAGAGCTCACGAATCTGGTCGGACCAAAGCAATCATCACTCTTTACCGACACCAAGGGCCATGCGGCCAATATGGCAAAAGATGCAGGAACGCTGATTTGGCTCAACGCCATCTATGGAATCAACCCCCTGGACCTACCTCCTATCGAGGGGTACGCGGTTGATGTTCGAGAAATCGCTGCTTCAGCCTTGCCTAACTCTCTCTGAACGCTGAGACCATGCTCACCATTTAAAGTCGGACAGTTTGATTCCCCGCCGGGCTGGCGAGGTGTCTTAATTTTCCGGGAACCGTGGTGCTCAGCAGCCGAATCATCTCGCTGCTGGCTTGCAGCTGATCGAACAACTTGGAGGCGGACGCGCCAGACTCTCCGCAGTTCCAAACCATCGACCTCCGGAGAGTCACCGAGATGACGGCTAACGATGCAAAATTAACTCACCGAACCTTGCCGAGCGATATCGCCGAGCAGTACATCCGAGACGGCTATGTCGTCGTCGATGATCTGGTCACGGCCATGGAACGTGGACGGATTATCGACGACGCCACCGGTTTCTTAGACGGCACCTATCCGGTGAGCAATATGCCTGATGACGGCGATGTCTTGGCTGTTCACTTTCCGCATTGGGTCAGCCCAGTCGCCCGCGATGCAGTGGTGCATCCAGGGATTGCCGAAGTCGTCGGCACAATTGCGGGTGCGCATTTGCCAGGTTGGGATGGTCGGACAAAATGCATGCAGTCAATGCTCTTCTTTAAGCCGCCGGGACTGCAGGGACAGGCGTGGCATCAGGACGAACGGTTTATTCCAACGCGAGACCGATCGCTCGTCGGCGCGTGGATTGCACTTGATGATGCCACGATCGACAACGGTTGCATCTGGGTCCTGCCTGGGTCGCACCAGACAGGAATGATCCATCCCACGCGACCTCACAGCCGTGTCGAGGAATTTGATCACAGCGATGAGGCATACGGGTTTGACGAATCTGCAGCCGTTCCTGTCGAGGTTCGGGCTGGTTCGGTGGTTTTCTTCAACGGGTATCTCTTGCACCGCTCGTTTCGCAACCGCTCGAACGGGACGCGTATGGCGCTGGTCAACCATTACATGAACGCCTGGTCGCTCCTGCCGTGGCAGGTCGGCGAGGGCATCGAGGTTGGGACTGCGGACACGCGGACGATCGTTCCAGTCACCGGGGACGACCCGTATGTGGACAAGGGTGTCGACGAGAGTCCCGGCGTCACGTTTGTCCGGCCGCGCGTGACCCCAGAGTCTTCGCAGTTTCGGGACCCTTCTGCGGACGCGTTCAACCGTTCGGCAGACACTGACGTTCTGCCCGATGAGGGCGAACCCGTACTCCGGATCGACACTGGGCTCACGATTGCCGTACCCGTTGCCGACGTGTGGAAGGTGCTGA
>CALKNK010000003.1 GCA_938091165.1 uncultured Ilumatobacter sp.
GCTCCTACCGGCGCTCAGGCTTCGTCGCGGATGACCTGTGCGCCAGAAGGGTCAACAATCGTGCCGTGGACTCGCGCGTTGTGATTGTGGCCCACGTGGTGCAAAGCGAACGCCGACTGGATTGAGGTGTACATTCCCATCTGGTCGAGGGTGTTGTTGACGCTCTGTTTGGCGAGGGTAAGGCCGATCATTGGACGTTGGGCGATCCGCTCGGCCATCGCCAACGTCGTTGACTCAAGGTCGTCGCGTGTGACGACTGTGTTGACCATGCCGCACCGGAGTGCCTCGTCCGCGGTGATCGAGCGACCGGTGAACAACATCTCCTTGGCCAGGCGGGCGCCAGCCTCGAAGGGGTGCGTAAAGTACTCATGGCCATTGACACCAAAGGCGACGACCGGGTCTGAGAAGGTAGCGTCGTCACTACACACAACAAGGTCCATCGGCCACATGAGCATCAGACCGCCTGCGATGACTTTGCCGTGAACTTGGGCGATTGTTGGCTTCGGGATGTTTCGCCACCGCCAGCACAACCCGACGTACATCTCGGCCTCTTTGGCCATGTAGCCCTCAGCGCCTTCGGCATCGAAACAGCACCAGGTGCCGACCGGGTCGATATCGGACATGTCAGAGTCTGCGCGTAGATCGTGGCCGGCGGAAAAGTGGTTGCCATCAGCGGCAAGGATGATCACCCGGACCTCGTCGTCGCGAGCAGCTTCGTCGAAGGCCTCGTTTAGCTCGCTGAGCATCCGATAATTTTGCGCGTTCGCCGCCTCAGGTCGAGCGAGTGTGATCCGAGCGACGCGGTTTTTTAGACGCTCAATACTGATGTGTTGCCAGGTGTTGTCGGCCATGTTCTGTCCAGTCCTTGGTGTAGGCGAAGTCGATGTCTATGTCGGCTCCGATTTTGGCGATGCAGTCGATGCATGTCAGAAAGCCTCCGCCGGGGCTGCGACCGCTGTCGCCGACGATCCGGAAGTCAAGCTGAACGCAAGCATCAGCATCACTGACGAATATTTTCCTGGTTGAGAGAATCTTTTGGGGCCTGCCTTCTCTGTTCATGAAGCGTCGAATGTTGGTGAGTCTTTCGCAGAGCGGAACAGAACGGTCGGTCATGTCGAACGTGATGTCATCGATGAAGATTCGGTTGAGATGCGTCCAGTCTCGGTCATCGACGGCATTGCCACATCGGTCATCGACGGAGATGGTCACCGTGTGTTCCATTTGATCGGGTTCGGGTTGCGGAGCACTCAGTTGCGAGGAAGCTCGGACCACGGTCGTTGGCGTTGTTCGGACTCACCGGGCTCGCGAGGTAGCCCGAGCACGCGCTCACCGATGATGTTCCGGTTGACCTCGTCGCTGCCGCCGGCAATTGACATCGCCGGAGTGAACATGCAGTACGCATGGAACTGTCCGCCAGTTGGTGCGTCGTCTCCCCATAACATGCCCTCAGGCCCCATCGCTTCAAGTCCGAGGTCGCGTGTCCGGCGTGACACCTCCGCGCCAATGACCTTGAGTGTTGAGACTTCGGGACCCGGCTGACCGCCCGCTTTTACCGCTGCCACTGATCGCGCTGTTGACCAACGAGATGTCAGACGAAGTTCGGCCAACTGCCTTATTCTTTGTCTCCGAACCGGGTCCGCTGAAACATCGAACTCATTTAGAGTGTCCTCAAGGAGCCGATTCGCCCCGCCGCTCATGGCTAATCCAAAGCCGTCGACGTCTCCGTCGACCGCCGCTGCATGCTCGCCAGCAGTGCGATTCAGATCGGCGCCTGCGAAATCGAATCCAATACCGGACCCAGAGTTATCAGGGTCGCGTTCATGTGACAGCGTCGTCATGCCGATTCGCCAGCCTTCGCCCTGCTCGCCGAGCAGGTCGTCGTTGGCGACACGAGCGTCGGAGAGGAACACCTCATTGAAGGCGATGTCGCCGGTCATTTCGCGAAGCGGCCGAACGTCAACGGCCTCTTGAGTCATGTCGATTAGAAAGAAAGAAATGCCTTTGTGTTTGGGTCGACTCGGATCGGTCCTTGCCATCAAAATGCCGAATGCCGCATTCTGAGCACCCGAGTTCCACACTTTTTGGCCAGTGATGGTCCACTCGTCGCCATCGCGGACGGCACGCGTCGACAAGCTAGCCAGGTCGCTTCCGGCTCCCGGTTCAGAGAACAACTGGCACCAGGTGTCGGTGCCGCGCACAATGCCGGGCATAAATCGGTCGAGTTGCTCAGAGGTGGCGTAGGTCAACAGCGTCGGGGCCACAAGAAACGTTGACAAACCCTTGGGGGGACCGTACGCGCCAGCATCCAATCGAGCCTGCTCGGCCTGCTTAGCGGCACGCGGGCTGAGGCCGCGACCCCCCCGCCCCTCAGGCCATGCAGGAAAAGACCAGCCTGCCTCGGCGAGGAGCGCCCACCACTCGCCGATCGGGCGACTTGGGTTCCAATTCTCGGAGTACCATGTGAACGCCTCGTCGTAGACCGAAACTGACATGGTCACGACAGCCATGAAACGAGGGACGCTGCAATCTTTTCGCCGCAGTCGTCTTGGATGAAGTGGCCGCCGGGAGCAAACTCTTGATGGGGCTGCCCCGAGGCCCCGGGCACGCGTTCGATGAATTCATGGTGCATTTGCCCTAAAACTGGATCGCCTGGACATGCGAGGGTTAGGAACGGCTTTTCCCATCGTTCGAAAATCTCCCAAGCCGCGATGTTCTCAGCGACGCCACCGTGCTCTGGCGTGATCGGGACCAACGCCGGAAACTCCCGAGCCCCAGCCATGTGGGCTTCGTCGGGGAAGGGAGCGCGGTACGCCGCCACCTCAGCGTCGGTGAGATTGCGAGCAGCAGTTGCCCGCTGCATCAGTGCGCCACAGTCCATAAACGCCATGTCTTGCGATGCCGCCAACCACATGTCGAAGCCGGGGCCGAGGGAGGTTCCGACCGGAAGCGCAGTGTTGCCGATGGCTACTCGCTCAAAGCGATCTGGTTCGTCAGCAACGACACGAAGGCCAATCAGCCCACCCCAGTCCTGCGCGAACAGCGTTGCAGTCGCTAGTCCAATTTCGTCTATGAATTGGCGGAACCAGGTCACGTGCCCGTTATAGGTGTACGCCGATCGTTCGACGGGTTTGTCTGATCGGCCGAACCCAATCAAGTCGGGTACCACACACCGGAATCCGGCACTGACCAAAGGTGGAATCATCCGTCGATACAAGTAGCTCCATGTTGGCTCGCCGTGTACTAAGAGCAGAACGGGTCCGTCAGCCGGGCCCTCGTCGATGTACGCCATGCGAAGTCCGCTGATATTCACGTACTTGGGTTCGTATGGGAAGTCGGGAAGTTGCTCGAAGCGTTCGTCTGGAGTTCGTAGGAACTCGGTGCCGGTTGGTGTCCGTTTGGCAGCCATCAGCAAAACGTATCTCTCGTGCAGGCACTGCTGAGAGCCGGGGCTTCGAGCAAATCACTGCGATCGTTGGATATTGAAGCCCCATGTGAACAGCAGAGCACGCGCATGCGGCAACTAAGAAAGTTGAAGAGCTAGCAGAGCAAGACCAGCGAATCGACTCAGGCTTCGTCGATGTCTTACAGCGCCTGACGTTCGGCGAGGTGGGCTGCTAGAGCGCAACGCACCCCGTACAGGCATTTAGACGGGGTCACTTGGACAGCTCAGCCACTGAGTGAACCAACGATGCTGTGGAGCAGCGGATCGCCATCAGTTGCAAACATGCAGCCTCTGGGCACCGGTCTAGGCGTGGGGCAGCAACGTCAACAGATCCGAGGATACGACGCACCGGCGCGGCGCACTTAACTCAAGGCCTGACGCTCCAGACGCATGGAAGTAAGGGGGTCGACGATCCTAGAAATGCAGCCGAAACAATATCGATCGCAGTACCAGAGACTGTGATGAGCACGACGTCTGCCCGCGCGATATGGCCGGTGAGTTTGATTGTCTCGGGCCCGCAGTTTTTCCCTGACTGGTCGAGCCGGAACCTACGTGAGGAGTCAACCAGCTGCAGCTAGCGCTTGGCTGAATACTCCGCCCGTTCGACCAGAGACGACAACGATGCACCGCCCGGGCAACTTCCTCACGGGTTAAGGAACCTGGAAAGGCCCTGCTGTGGAACGGCTGCAACTCGGGAGAAGAGCAAGTCGAGATCGTCATCGGCGATCGGCGGCGGCGAACCGAGAAGTTCGAGCTGCGCGTCGTAGTGCAGCTCGCAACCCCCGTTGTTTAAGGTGAAAGTCAGGACGTCGTAGGCGCGGAAGCTGTCGTTGATTCCCTCCATCACGAACCGGTGGGGCGCTTCAACTTCAAGCAACGTGTACACCACGGTCGCCGGCTGACCGTCGAAACCGGTAACAGTGACCTCATAGGTCGAGCCGACCGCCTGGCCCTCACCGCTCATGCGGCGTGGGTTGGTGACGCCTCGATCCCACTCGTTGACACGCTGGAGATCGATACACCGGTCGAATGCTTCGCGCACCGACAGGGCAGATTGAACGCTGAACACTTGCTGAGCCATACCAGTGAGACTCGCACATTATCTCCTCGACTGTCTGGGCTCGGCGGTCGATACTTCAACGCGACAAATGTTGACGTTGCAACAGTGCTTGGGATGGTGAAACCACAACTAAGAGGCAAGAGTTTTAGTGCCACCCCCTGCGCGCTTTCAGTTCGACCCTGAAAGTTCTCAAAGAACCTCGAATTTTAAGTGCGGTGGCGGCTCGGACCGGCACAGTCCGCCATGTGATCAGTCACTCGGGACAACCTCTCAATCGACCAAATCGGGGTCAACCAAAACTCGAATCACGTGCTTTTCATTTACAAAACCCCAGCTCAGGCACCCTTGACGGGGACGTTACTGCTTTTTCGATGAATTTTCAGACGGAGGGGCAGTGATGGCTAATCAGAACATAAGCGTGGAGCTAGTTCCACCGTAAAAATGGTGTGATGACGACCAGTCACGTCTTTGTGCCGGGCAGCTGAGCAACTGTCAGGTTCGCGTACTGCAGTTTCGCGTCGGGCAGGTCCGCCTTGTCCAGGTCCGCGCCAGTCAGGTCGACTCGTTCCAGAATCGCATCGTGCAGGTTCGTCCTGGCCAGGCCGACGCTGTTCAGGTCCGTAACGGGCTCACATGTCCAGGCCTGCAACTCGAAGTCGAAATTGCACCCTGCGAAGTTTCCGAGCGGGTGTGTCGCCGATTCGATCGTCGTCGAGGCGGAGTCGCTACCATTCGCACACCCAGCCAACCTCAACGCTGTGAAGTGCCAGCGGTCTTGAATCCCGAGGCGTGGAGCATCCAGTTCTCAGGCTGAGCGATCTTCCTGTGGCACGTCGTAGCCTGGGAGCGCCAAGCCAGCGCCGACAGACAGGAACTGGCAGTCGAGCTCGGCCTGGTCACGGTGAGCCATCAGATCCCTACGTCGGACGCCTTAACCCAGACTTAACAATCGGGCAACAAAACTGCTCTGAATGACTCGTTAGTTTGGAACTGCGGCCGACTTGAGCCGCCTTTAGGAGGAGAAAAATATGCTGTTCAAATTTGCCTGGACCCATTCGCCGGAAGCCAGAGACAACACCATCAAACAATTTATGGCGACTGGTGGCATGCCACCGGAGGGTGCAACGCTTGTGTCGCGCTATCACAATGTTGACGGAACTGGCGGCTTTGCGATTCTCGAATCCACAGACGCAGGCGCCCTGGGAGACTATGCGCTGGACTGGAATGGAATGATTGAGATCGTCATAACGCCCCTAATGGATGATGAAACCATCACTAACGTTCTGGGCGCAAAATTTTCTTGATGTGAACACGCGTGCGGTCTAGTCGTGTGGCGCTGTCATCAAAAAATTGTGTGCGATTTGCTCGGCAAAAGCCTCCAGACTGAGAACACGGCTCCGATCGGATCGTCGGTGCACAGGCAGTGGCAAGGGCTCCCAGATTCTGTGTGCTCATGCGCCCCAGCCTCGGGGAAAAACGAAGCACGCCTCGATCACCGTTGAAGGGGTGCGGTGATCAAGGCGTGCTCGTTTGTGTACAGGGCGGCAGCTACATCGCCGCCACTAGGTCAACGGCTGGTCACCCGTTGCCGAGGTTCGCAACGCCAGCAGGTACGCCGACCGCAGCATCGAGTCGAACACTGCCCTCAAAGGTCCGTGTCGGCCCCGTATTCATTTGACTTGTTGTCGATCTACGAACTTCATGATTGAGCCCGTGCACCTGAGGTCAGCGGATGTTCCGTGCGTTGGGA
The DNA here is from genome assembly GCA_938091165.1 of uncultured Ilumatobacter sp. Lineage (GTDB taxonomy): Bacteria > Actinomycetota > Acidimicrobiia > Acidimicrobiales > Ilumatobacteraceae > Ilumatobacter_A. The sequence goes on from CALKNK010000003.1 coordinate 6,253, forward strand.
CCGGTGCTCTGGACGCCGGTGCGTGCCACTGAGAACTGTTAGGACTGTTTGCTAAACCAGGTCAGGCCGGCGGCACGTGCTGCCGTATCCACTCGTACATGGCAATGCCAGACGCGACGCCGGCATTGAGTGATCTGGTCGACCCGAACTGTGTAATTGCGCACATCATGCTCGCCGCAGCATTTGCCTCCGCCGACAATCCGGGACCCTCCTGGCCGAACAGCAGCACACACTTGCGTGGCAGCGTCGTTCGCTCGATAGGCACTGACCCCTCGATGTTGTCGATGGCAATGATCGGTACTGACTGCTCGGCAGCCCAGCGGGCGAAAGCGCTGATGGTTGCGTGGTGATGGAGGTGTTGGTACCGGTGGGTTGACATCGCTCCACGACGGTCCCAGCGGTGTGGTCCGATGATGTGCACGGTGGACGCAAGAAATGCGTTTGCATTGCGCACAACGGTCCCAATGTTGAAGTCGTGTTCCCAGTTTTCGATAGCGACGTGCAGGCCATGGCGGCGCAGGTCGAGATCATCGACGATTGCCGCGACCTTCCAGTAGCGATATCTGTCCACCACGTTGCGATAATCGCCGCCGGCGAGCAGCTCGGGATCAAAGTGCGGCTCGGTTGGCCAAGGCTGAGGATGGGGTCCGGAACCGACGGTGTGCGAGTGTGTAGGCGCCGGAGAGCCCTGATCGTCACTCACGTTGGCGACTTCGCCATCGGTGTGGCGCCAGCAACTTTTATCTGCCCGGTTAGCAAGCTGCTCACCGAATAGTCGGATGGCGTCACACCATTGGCCCTCTGTTGCATCGACTAATGCTAGCGATTGCGATTCTGCGACACTGGGGACTCAAATCGAGTCGAACTACCAGCAGGAGCAGTCATGTCCGACGCCAGTCCCGTTCATTTCATCGCCCACTTCACCGTCACTGACGGCGACGGCTATCACAATTATGAGAAGGGATTCTTCCCCGTACTCAAGCCATACGGTGCGAACTTCATCACCTTTGACGACAACGTGACCGTGCTAGAAGGTGAGCGCGAGGCCGGACGGACGGTCATCATTCAGTTCCCCTCTGAGAAAGTACTGATGGAATGGTGGGACTCGCCCGAATATCGCGAGCTGGCCGCCATCCGCCACAAGGCAACCACCACGTTCTCTGTGTCCGTCATTCACGCAATTTCGCAGCGCTGACGAGCGAGATAGCTTTGAAATATTAGGCCACTGGTATCGAGAAGGACACACGATGACGATCACCGAACCCCATCGCCCCATTCGAACCAACCCGATTGCCGCAGTGCGAGACTGGTTGGCAAAGAACTGGGATCCCGACCTCACCGTTGCGCAATGGTGGCAGTTGCTGGGTAGTTCAGGGTGGGCAGCACCTGTTCTGCCCGCCGGGGCGTTTGGTCTTGGCCTGTCCCGCGCTGACTCGGTAGCGGTGATGCGCGAGATAGGAGCGTTCGGTGCACTTGGCCCACCGAGTGGACTGGGGCTCTTGCTTGCAGCCCCGACTATTGCCACACATGGCACACCTGAACAGATTGATACCTACATCCGTGACATCGTCACTGGACGGCAGGCCTGGTGTCAGCTCTTCAGCGAGCCCGGTGCCGGATCCGATCTGGCTGGCCTCACGACTCGTGCTGAGCGCGACGGCGACGAGTGGATCGTCAACGGCCAGAAGGTGTGGACCTCACTAGGGCACACCGCCGACATGGGCATGCTCATTGCTCGGACCAACATGGACGCGCCGAAGCATCAGGGCATTAGTTGGATGGCCATCGATATGCATCAACCCGGTGTGGAGATCCGCCCGCTCTTCGAAATGACTGGGCACGCCATGTTCAACGAGGTGTTCCTCACCGATGCTCGCGTCCCGGTCGGTGGGGTGGTCGGTGACGTTAACAATGGCTGGGCTGCGACGAACACGACCTTGCAAGCGGAGCGGGCCGGGCTTGGAGCCGGTGGTTCCGGAGGCGCAGCCGGGGCGCAACCCGGCACGATTGCCGGGCTGCTCGAGCAGCGTGCAGGAGATTTGGTCCCGGCGAAGGGCACATCCGGAACAAAGAAGTCAGGTGAAAAGAGGACCGATCGGCGGGCGGTCAATCGTCTGAATCAGACGCTTCTGATCGACTTTGCTAGGAGCGCAGGCAGGATCGATGATCCAATCGTTCGTCAGGACCTGATGCGGCTTCATTCGCTTAACGTCGTCGGCGGGCTGAATGCTCAGCGACTTAAGGGCATGCGGAACGCCGGCAAGGACATTCCCGGCATGGCCAACATTTCGAAGCTGATGATGAGCGACGTCGTCCGGTTGTCGCGCGACCTCGGGCTTGGCATTCTGGGCGTCGCAGGGACACTCCACGCTTACACATCCGAGCAACGTGACTCTCTCGACGCTGCGACGGGCAATCCACTGCTCGGCATCGTCACTGGTCAGGCTCTCTATGCCCAGGCCCCACCGATCTACGGCGGCACCGACCAGATCCAAAAAAACATCATCGGTGAGCGAGTCCTCGGGCTGCCCAAGGAGCCAAACAACGACAAGGTGCTTCCTTTCTCCGAGCTTCCTAAGAACGTCTGACCACGCAAGACTTGTAGATCCGAGCGTCAGCTCCAGTGGTCGTGGCGGACGAGATCGTCGAGCGAAACGCGTTGCCGCTTCAACGGGCTGTCGGGATGGTTCGCAACCGGGTAGCCCAGTGTGATCACCATTGGCATCATCCAATCGTTCGGCAGGCCGACAGCGGCTCGCGCAACATCGGCATGTCCTAGCGTCACTGGACAGCTGCCGATGCCTTCGGCGTGCGCAGCAATCATCATGTTCTGCGCTTGGCGTCCAACGTCGAACAGACGGAGCTCGCTGGCAGGCGAGGCAAATCCGATGATTGTCGCTGAGCTCCCAATCCACGATGCAAAGTCGCCGGCGTTAACGAGCGCGTTTTGAACCGCCTGATCGGTGATCATGATCAGCCGGTTTGCTTCGATGTTCTTGGCGCTGCCTGCCATACGTCCGGCCTGGAGAATCCGCGCCATTGATTCATCGGCGATGGGTTCAGCGGTGTACATCCGGAGGTCACGTTTGGACACGATGGCCTCGTAGGGAGTCATGGATTCTGCAGTCATGCACCCAAGTGTTGCACGATGTCGTCGAAGCAACGGTTCAGATCTCATTGTGCTGCGGCGTAAGCCGGTGGGCTGGCAATGCCAAGATTTACCAGCTGACACTTGCGGTTCAACATGCCTGACCGGGCGCACGACCTACCAACCCGAATCAGACCGTGGCAAACTCTCAGCTGTGGATTTGCAGCACCCTCTCTTGGGCCAATCGGTGCTCATCGCCGGCGCCTCCGGCGGACTTGGAACGGCCCTGGCCGTCGAATTGGCCCGGCGCGGAGCCACCCTCACGCTCGCTGCGCGAAACAACGACCGTCTTGCCGCCGTGCCGGTGGACGCGCAGCGGGTGACACTCGATTTACGCTTGCCGGATGCGTGCGCTGATGCAGTCGAGGCCGCCATTGCTCACGCAGGCCGGCTCGATGTTGTGATAAACGCCGTCGGAGTGGTGGCGTTCGGGAATGTGGCCGATTTATCAATCGATTCCATGGAGGAGCTGTTCCTGACCAACACCTTCGTGCCAATCATGTTGGCCAGTGTCGCGATTGGACGGATCGAACCACGAGGTGCGATTGTCAATGTCTCTGGGGTCATTGCCGAACAGAATCTCCCGGGAATGGCAGCGTACGGTGCCTCTAAGGCGGCAGTTCGATCGTTTGATGAGGCTTTTAGTCGCGAGGCGCGACGAACAAAGGTCCGGGTGATAGACGCTCGTCCAGGGCACACGGAAACCGGTCTTGCCAATCATCCAATCGAAGGGGTATCACCCAAGATGCCTGAAGGGATGCCCCCAGCTCACGTTGCCACCGTAATTTGTGACGCGCTCGAAGCCGGCGTGAATGAACTACCGAGTAGTGCATTCACGTGAGCGGCCGACTGCCGACGGTCTGGGTGTTCGGCGATCAGTTGCACCGGCGCATCGGGGCCTTACGCGATCGAGAGGCAGGTGATTGTCGCGTTCTGCTCGTCGAAAGTGAACTGAAAGTCACGTCGAAGCGATGGCATCGGCAGCGCCTACATCTTGTGCTCTCTGCGATGCGGCACTTCGCACAGGACCTCCGCGATGAGGGGTTCGATGTCGACCTGCGGCGCGCTTCGAGCTTCGTGCAGGGATATCGCGAGCATTGCGCCGAATTCGAGGTCGATCGGCTAGTTGTGATGGAACCAATGAGCTGGGACGTGACAGCGCTGCTTGGACGCTTAGGGGCAAGCGAACGCGTTGAAACGCTGCCAAACGACCAGTTCTTCTGTCACTACATTGAGTTCGAAGAGTGGGCTGAAGGTCGCAAACGGCTCAAGATGGAGGATTTCTACCGTTGGCAGCGCGAGCGGTTCGGGGTCCTTATGGACGGTGTCGCGCCCATCGGCGGAAAGTGGAACTTTGATCACGACAACCGCGAGAGACCTCCGAAAGACGGACGTTCGTGGCCGGCGATCACTCGCTTCGAATCAGATGATATTGACGCCGAGGTTAGCGATTTCGTTGAATCACTCGGCGATGACGTGTGGGGTAGCGGTGCGGACGGCACTTGGCCGGTGACTCGCCAGCAAGCAGTCGTACGGCTGAACGAATTCATAGACACTGGCCTTGCGCCGTTCGGCCCACACGAGGATGCCATGCTCGCTGACGAGTGGAAGCTTGCGCACTCGGTGTTGTCGTCATGCATGAATCTTGGACTGCTGCACCCAACCGAGGTGGTTGAGGCCGCTGAGGCGGCGTTCCGCGAGCGAGACTTGCCGATCAATTCGGTTGAGGGGTTCATTCGGCAAGTGCTGGGGTGGCGCGAGTACGTCTGGTGCGTCTACTGGCGCTGGATGCCCGACTATCGGTCTCGCAACTATCTTGAGGCAACTCGACCCGTTCCGCCCGCTTTCAGCGGCCAGGCGACGACCGAGATGGCATGCGTATCCAGTGCTGTCGATCATCTTGATGCACATGGGTACGCCCATCACATCGAGCGTCTGATGGTGTTCGGTAATCTCGCGCTTACGGCTGGGGTGGAGCCGTGGGCGATGACCGAATGGATGTGGGCGAGTTTCGTTGACGGTGCCGAGTGGGTGATGTTGCCGAATGTGATTGGGATGGCACTGTACGCCGATGGCGGACTGATGGCGACAAAGCCCTATGCGTCAGGCGGTGCGTACATCAATAAAATGAGCGACTCCTGTAGAGGATGCCGATTCGATCCGAAGCAACGGACAGGCGATGATGCCTGTCCGTTCACAACGCTGTACTGGGACTTTCTTGCACGCAATGCGGAGGAGTTTTCGAACAATCACCGGATGGCTCAGCAGCTCGCTGGTTTGCGCCGGTTGAGCGACATCGACGCTGTTCGCGACCGCGCCACCGAGGTGCTTGCAGCACTCGACGCAGGCGCGCTGTGACCCCGAGTCACACGCGCCAGAGCAGAAAGCGACCAGCTCCACTTTGATACCAACGCCCCGGCAACGCCATCACCGTCAGCCCGTCGCCACCGCATAGACAGAAATATGCATGCGCGGCGGTCAAGAACCAGTTGCGATTACTGAGTCGCGAAGGTCGCGCTTGAGGATTTTGCCACTGGCATTACGCGGTAATGACTCGTGCACGATCGAGACGCGGGTCGGCACCTTGAACTTGGCGAGGTGCGAACCGATGAACTGTTGCAGCTCACCCACCTCCAGTTTCTGACCTGGTTTGACCATGACGTGGCAGGCCAGTTCCTCACCGAGCCGCTCATCGGGGACGCCGTACACCGCTGCTTCGTACACCGCCGGATGTTCGTAGATTGTCGCTTCGACTTCAGCGCAGTAGATGTTCTCGCCACCGCGCAGGATCATGTCCTTCGCCCGGTCGCTGATGTAGACAAAACCCTCGGCGTCGAGGTGGCCGATGTCGCCCGACCGCAGCCAGCCGTCGACAAGCGTTTCAGCGGTTGCCTCGGGTCGGTTCCAATAGCCACGAATGAGTGACGGACTGCGGAACCAAATCTCACCTGTTTCACCGAGCGGCAGTTCGTTGCCTTCGGGATCGGTGACCCGGAGATCCATGATCGGAACGGGCCGACCGGTGGACTTCGGATTGTTGACGAAGTCATCGCCTGCATTTTGGGGTCCGTAGGCATTTGTCTCGGTCATCCCGTAGCCAAGGCCAGGTCGGCCGCGCTGGAACTCGTCTTCGATGCGCTTGACCAGTTCGGGCGGCATCGGCGCCCCGCCCCCGCCAACCGAACGAAGGCTGGATGTGTCGCGCTCGGCAAACGTCTCGGCTTCGAGCAGATCCCAGCTCATCGTGGGGACGCCGACGAAGTTGGTGACCCGTTCCTGTTCGATCAATTCGAGTGCACGATTCGGTTCCCACTTGTACGTCATAACGAGCTTGGCGCCGCTGACGAACGATCCGAGCATCACCGGTACGAGACCGGTCACATGGAACAGCGGCACGCACAGCATGAACGCGGTCTGCGGCGCGCCGCCTTCTTCGACCGAGGCCGGGTCCTCCGGCTCGCGCAGGTTGCCGACCGCTGCGCGTGCGGCGAATGCGAGCAAAGCACTGAGCACGGCACGATGCGTCGAAACAGCCCCCTTCGGACGTCCCGTGGTACCCGAGGTGTACAGGATTGTCATGTCCTCGTCAGGGCCGATGTCGACATCGGGCAACGTGGCGCCAGGCGTGAGGAGTTCGTCGAGTGAGAGCACGCCGTCCGGCAGCGCGCCCTCAGGGCGGACGACCACGATGGTCGCATCGATCTCGCCCGGCGCAGCAGCCTGCATCCGACCGAGTCGCTCGTCGTCGGCGATCACAACGTTCGAACCGGAGTCCTCAAGAGCAAACACCATTTCTTCGGTCACCCACCACGCATTCATCGGCACGGCGACGGCGCCGACGGAGGTGATCGCGGCGAACGCGGCGATCCACTCGGGATAGTTGCGCATGGCAATGGCGACGCGGTCACCCTTCCCGACACCAAGGTCGTTCACGAGTGCGTGGCTGATCTGGCCGATCATTTCGACGACGCGTGGCATCGCCCAACGCTCGTCTTCGAAGATGATGAACTCGTCCGTACGCGCCCCAGCCAGCGCAAACAGCGCCCGAATGTTCGGTGGAGTGCCGGCGAACACTTTGCTTGTGTGGCCGAACACTTCGGTCTCTTGGATCTCGAACATCGAGCCGGGTGCGCAAACGGCGGCACAGGCGTCCTGGAAAGTCATCGTCATAAGGACGACATGGTGCCAGGCACGCCTTCGTCCGGGCGAACTCCACTTGCAGGTCGATCCGAAGGCCCGCCGCCTTGGGCCCTCGTGCGGTGCAGTGATTCCGCTCGGAGGGAAGCGTTGAGGAGTGTGATCAACCCAGGTGAGGGCGCGACGGCGACCTGGTCACGAGGTGATCAAGTAGTGGCTGAGGTCGGGATCGTGGGTCATCGACCAGTAATCGACGAGTCGCCACGGCATGATCACCACGACCCTGCCGGCATCGTTGCGATACCAGTTGCGGAGCCCGTCGGTGCTCCAGATCAGATGCTCATGTTCTGCGTCGAAGGCATCGTTGTAGTCGACCATCGGTTGCTCGCGGACCTCGATAGTCCGTCCGTCCGCCGCAGCCATTGCCGCAACACATGCGCTGATGTGGCGGGCATGACACTCGGCTTGGAAGATCGCACTGCCGCCGTGTCCGAGACCGGTGGTGGGGCCCTGCATGATGAAGAAGTTTGGGAAATCGGCCACGGTGATACCGAGATAGGCCATCGGATCATCGTCGGCCCACAGGTCTGCCAGGTTGACGCCACCGCGCCCGCGGAGGCCCAGCCGGCTGGCACCTTGAAACACTTCGAAGCCGTTCGCAAGCACGACGATGTCATGCTCGCGATGCTGCCCGGCGGCGACGACACCGGTCGCGTCGACGTGATCGGCCGAATCGACAACGAGTTCGACATTCGGCTTGCGGACGGTCGCGAACCAGCCATTGTCGAGCAGGATGCGCTTGCCGTAGGGCGGGTAACTCGGCATGCACTTCTCGACTAGGTCGGCGCGACCATCAAGCTCAGCCAGCAGATGCTCCGCCATCTGCTGGCGGTGTCGTTCATTGGCCCGGTTGATGGAGTGCGGGTGCTTCCAATCTGGGTCTTTCCGCAGGAGCGGGAGGAGACCGTCGCCGTACCGCCACAGCATGACGAAGCGGAACCACGCCGCATAGAACGGCAAGTGCTCGAACAGCCACTGCGAGCCTTCGGGAATTGGTTCGTGATAGCGGGGGATCGGTCGAGCCCACTGGGCTGTGCGCTGATACACGGTGAGTTCGGCGACCTCGTCCGCGACCGCCGGGACGATCTGCATCGATGACGCACCCGTCCCGATCACGGCGACACGTTTCCCTGTGAGATCGAGGCCATCAGGCCAATGCGACGAATGGAAACAGAGGCCCTCGAAGCTGTCGGTGCCAGGCACAGGTGGGGGCTTGGGTACGTTGAGCTGGCCAATTGCGCTGATCAGCACCTGGTACGACCGCGACTCGCTGCCGTTCAGAGTCTCAAGTTCAACGCGCCACTCTTGAGCGTCGTCGTCCCACTGCGCGCTGGTGAGACCAGTCTCGAACTGCACGTGGCGCGTCACATCACAGTCGTCGGCCGTCTGCTGCAGGTACGCCTCGAGGTCCGCCTGCGGCGAGAAGAAACGCGACCAGCGGTGCGGTCGGGCGAACGAGAACGAGTACGCGTGATTTGGGGTGTCGACACCAGCGCCGGGGTAGCGGTTGTCGCGCCAGACCCCCCCGACGCTGGGGCCACGTTCGACGATGTCGTAGTCGAGCCCCATTCGATCAAGCCGCGCACCCATGATGATGCCGCTCGCTCCGGCGCCGACAACGAGAACACTGGGCCGGGCCGCGCCCTCGGGCCAGTTGATGTCGCGCGACACGAATCCCATTTCCTCGCGCATCATCGGGGCGTACTCGGGGGTGACGAGCTCGCCGAGGCAGGCGCTCATCATCTCGACCATCAACTCGTCACCGGGGTCGGAGATCACTGGCGTTGTGCCGTGCTCGGCGATCGCTGCCTCCCAGATCTCTTCGGCGATCTCGTCGGAAAACCCAGCGTCTTCGGGTGCGATAAGGCGAACGTCGCGTTGCGGCAAGTAAGGCTCCGCGAGCCACTTACGGTCTCCGGTGATCTGAAAAAGACACATCACCAGAACTCGCAGGTCGGCGTCACGCACGGCAGCACCAATCTTGTTCTCGTTGGCTTCGATCATCGTAAACAGCCTGGCCGAGCTGCGCGTCGCGCAACGAGTCCGGTCCGGGCCAGATTCAGTCGCCGGGCTAGCTTGCCGACGATGAGTGGGATGTCGACGGCGGAGTTTCTCGGAATGGTGGACCACGGAGACGGCCAGTGGGCGGTGCCGATCACCGACCGTGCGGTCGGTGGCGGGCGCGGCTCACTGTTCGGTGGCATTGGACTTGCAGTCGGTGTCGCGGCCATGGAAATCGAGACCGGCCAGCCCGCAGTCTGGGCGACAGCGCAATACATCGCCACGATGTACAACCCGTCGGAGATGCGGCTCAACGTAACGAAGCCTGCCGTCGGGCGCACCGTGACGCAATGCCGCGTGCACGGCACGTTCGAAGGCGACGATGTGGTGACCGTGCTCGGGGCAACGGGACAACGACCCGAACAATTGCGTGGTGTCTGGGAGCAGTACCCCGATCCAATGGCGCCATCAGGGTCGGTCGATCCCGAGCGCGAGTTCGACTACCCGTCGCTGCACGACCACGTCGAGGTCAAGATGGCTCGCGGCATGTTCGGCTTCTCTGGCGCCGGGGAGCCGACCGGTGACCACCGATCGCTGGTCTGGGTCCGCATGCCCGAGGTCCGCGTCGATGCAGCGGCGCTGGCGATCATCGCCGACTACAGCCCGTCGGTCATCGGCAACGCCGCCGGCCGGGTGACCAACCTGTCGAGTCTGGACAACACGATCCGATTTGCCGATCCGGCCCCGGACGACACCGACTGGGTGCTGTGCGACAACCGCGTTGAGTTCATGGGGAACGGATTCGCACACAGCAGCTGTCTGATGTGGAGCGAACGTGGCCAGCTGCTCGCCACGGCCAGTCAGTCGATGACAATCGTGCCGGTCTGACGGCTGACGGCCTCGTCGAGGCTTGGTCAGTCAGACCGCGCGATCGCGCATCCGCGTACCGACTCCGGCAGTGATGAAGACGACGGTGGTCGATCCGTCGACGACGTCGGCGGTGTGCCACACGCCGGGGCCATTGACGACTGCTTGACCGGCCGAGATGGTCGCCGTGTTGATCGTCCCGTCGATCGCCTCCTGCGTGAGGGCCACCGACCCATTGATGCAGAGCACCAGTTCACTACCGTTGGGGTGCATCTCCCAGGTGTCCCACGACTCGGTGAAGGTGTGCATCGAAACGAGCCGGCCTTCGAAGCCGTCGTCGCCGTGCGCCTGTTCGTACTCGGCGTACCACTCCATGTCGCCGGTATGGGTTGGGAGGGGCAGGGTTGCGGCGCCGAGTCCGAGGTGGACGAAGTTGCCAGAAGAGAAGTCGATCACGTCGCTCATGCCCCATGCTCGCGTACTGCATGCCATCTGACGATCACGTCGCCGCTTTGAACGACGAATGGGTCAGACCGTGCTGCGAGAACGTTGAGCCAGCTGACCGGTCTCGCGCCCGCCGATACGGTGCACGTGTGCAGGACCCATTGCTCGCTTCGACGGCGATCCGCGAACGGCGAGCATGGATGGTCGTGGCGGTGGGCACGATGTGCAGCGCGTTGCCGGTCTTTCTCACCGGTGCAGTCGGTGTGCAGCTGCGTGACGATCTCGACATCACCGCAACGGCGATTGGCCTGTCGATGGGCGTCTCGTTCGCTGCTGCTGCGTTGCTCTCGGCCCCGATGGGGCGGCTCGCGCAGCGTCTGGGACCCCAACGTGGGTTTCGCGCCGGACTGGTGACGACTGCGTCGGCGGTGGTCGCGATTTCAATACTTGCCGACTCCGTGGTCGCGTTGGCACTGTTGTTGGCAGTGGCTGGCGCAGCCAATGCGTTGAATCAGCCATCCGCCAACTTACTGCTCGCTTCGCATGTAGATCCACAGCGGCTCGGGTTCGCGTTCGCTGTAAAGCAGTCGGGGATGCCGGCAGCAGCGCTTGTTGGCGGAGCCGCCGTTCCAGCGGTGGCGCTGACGGTTGGCTGGGAGTGGGCGTATGTGGGAGCGGGCGTGCTTGCACTCGTCGTCATGGTCCTGTTGCCGCCGGATCGATCAGACGTCGCCATCCCGACCAGGTCGTCGACTGGCAAGGCAGCGAGACCCGACATGCGGACGTCACTCCTCGCTTTGTATGCCGCCGTCGGATTCCTCGGCGCGACGCATGCGGGAGCGATGGTGGCGTTCATCACGAGCGGTGCCGAGGAGTCGGGAATCTCGCCCGGCTTCGCCGGCCTCGTGCTCAGTTTCGGTTCGGCAACCGGGATTGCCAGTCGTCTGTATCAGGGCTGGCGGGTCGACAAGTCCGGAATGCTGCCAATTCAACGACTGATCCTTCTGTACTTCGTCGGCGGCCTGGGGGCATTGGTGCTGGCGGTCGACGTGCCGATCAGCTACCTCCTGGCGCCAATCCCAGCATTCGCGTTCGGTTGGGCGTGGCCCGGCCTGTTCAACCTCTCGGTCATCAGAAACAATCCGTCGGCACCCGGCGCGGCAACGGGGATCACACAGATCGGTGTGTTTATCGGAGCAGCTGCTGGTCCGGCACTGGGTGGCATCATCGTCGACGCCGGCGGCTATCGGTGGCTGTGGCTGACCGGCGCTGCGGCGCTGTTCGTCGGCTCGGCGCTCGCCGCGCTCCTGCGACGCGAGATTCGGGTATCTCGGCTCGACTCTGAGAGGGTGGCCCGATGAGCAGGCTCTTCGAAGAACTCGGGCGCGAACCGACACCGATGGGCGACATCAGCCTCCGGCGCCGCTGGGAACCGGAGCTGGAGCTCGATGTGTGGGAGGTCATTCTCGGCGACGAGTTCCTGATGTCAAGTTTGTTCACGACCGGTGAGCGGGCGTTGGCATCGCTCGGGTTGGCTGCGACGGTTGGCGACAATCTCAACATCGCCATTGGTGGATTGGGCCTCGGATACACCGCAGTTGAGGCGTTGGCCGATGAGCGGGTGGCGTCGATGTATGTCGTGGACACCCTCGCAGCGGTGATCGGATGGCACGAGGGCCACCGCACCCCACTCGGCGCGGAGCTCACCACCGACCCCCGAACGACGCTGGTGCACGGCAACTTCTTTGAGCTGGTGCGCACGCGAGAACCCTTGGCTCCAGGTGGTCAGGGTCGGCTTGATGCGATCCTCGTCGACATCGATCACTCACCCCGACATTTGCTCGACCCAAGTCACGCGGGTCTCTACCGACCCACTGGGCTGGCCCGGCTTCAAGAACAGTTGGTGCCGGGCGGTGTCTTCGCGCTCTGGTCGGATGCCGGCGTTGATGACGAGTTCGTCGAAGTGCTACGCGGGTCGTTCGCCACAGCCGAAGCTCACACCGTGACGTTCGAGAACGTGTACACAGGCCGCCCGACCGCCAGCACGATCTACGTCGCGGTCACTGCCAACGATTGAGTCGAAAGCTCAAGGGCGCCGAGCGTCAGTACTGCGCCGCACCGGGGTCAGGTTCAACTGTGACTCAGGTTGGCCAGTCGACAGCTCGGAATTCGTACACGCTGGTCGTTGCGAAGAGTCCGGCGATGACAAAGGGATCGTCGGCGATGATCGCTTGGGCGGTGATGAGATCGGGCGCCTCGAAAATGATCAGCGTCCCGCGCGATGTTGCGCTGGCATCGAGGAGTGGACCGCCGACAGGATTGCCGCGGCGATGTTGATAGTCCGCGTGCGCAGGCAGCGTGGCGGCGCGCAATGCAGTGCTGTCAGGCCGATCGAGGCCGTGGAAGACGAACTTCTTCACTTGCCGACGCTCATCGACTGAAGGGTGGCGAGGTCGAATCCAGCGAGCTGCTTGTATGCGTTTGCCTCGCGTTCAAGCTCGGCGGTGTCGATACACGTATGGGCTCGATCGTGCGATGTCGCGCACGTGCCATCGCACTGGTCGGCGACCCATTGCATCACGCGTTCGGGTCCGGCCTGGCGGTTGGCGAGGGTCAGCTTGGCAGTGGGCTCGAGTCGCCCGGTTTCGTATGCCACCAGCGCAGCGACCACATCGTCGTGTTCGGAGAGAGCGTGGGCAATGGCTTCGCCGTCAAGGATTGCTTGGCTTGAACCGTTGCTGCCGTTTGGCCGCATTGGATGAGCAGCATCGCCGAGCAGCGTGACACGGCCGAATGACCACCGCTCGACGGGGTGCCTGTCGACCATCGGGAATTCGTAGGCGGCATCGCTGGATGCGATGAGCGCACCGATGTTGAGCCATCCGTAGTCCCAGTCCTCGAAGTAACGAGCGACCTTGGCGACGTCGACCTCTCGATTCCAACTGACGGTGGCCATGTCAGCGCCCTGGGGCCGCTCAGCGACCCAGTTGATCAGCGCGATGCCATCGTCATCTGGCGGTGTGATCGGGTAGATGACCGCCTTCTGGCTGTCGTCGCCTGCCATGAACATCGTGCGACTATCGAGAAATGCTGGAGCGCGCACGGCGCCCCGCCAAAGGATCAGCCCACTCGGATGCGGGAGCCCGTCGTTCGGGTGCAGTTGCTTGCGGACGACCGAGTGGATCCCGTCGGCGCCAACCAGGACATCGGACTCGACGATGACGTCGCGGTCGCCCGGTCGCTCGGTGAAGTGCGCCGTGACCGAATCGACTGATTGTTCGAAGTGAGTCAGCCGATGCCCGGTGTGTATTTGGTCTGGCCCGAGTCGGCTGGCTGCAGCGTTCCACAGAAGCATTTGCAGTCGACCGCGATGGATTGAGAACTGTGGCCACGGGTTACCGGCATCGAGACCACGAGGCTCGCTCCAGATGCGGGTGCCGTCGCGTGACAGAAACATCAAGGCTCCCGTGCGAACGGCGCTCTCGTCGAGCGCCGGTAGCAAACCCAATTCATCGAGCACGCGCACCGAATGGGGAAGCACATTGATGCCGACGCCAAGTTCTGTCGGCTCGATCACCGATTCGTAGACACCAATGTCGTGGCCGGCATCATGGAGGGACATCGCGGCCACCAGCCCGCCGATTCCTCCGCCGGCGATCGTGATCTTGGCCATGAACCAAGTCTGACACCCCGGCCGCGCAATCGTGATGTCCGCCAAACGTCAGTTGTGCGAGAACTTTGCTGCAATCGGCGCAGCGTCAACCTCAGGCTTGGTCGTCGATCATGGCTTGCAGGAGCTCGCCGATGCCCTCGGGGAGGAGTGTTTCAAGCGGCGTCTCATCGGCTTCGACGAGGTTGGCAAGCGTGGTCACAACATCGGCGGGGTCGAGTTGGTCGGTCAGCACGATGTCGCGGACCATCTGGTTCGCAGAAAACGTGGCCTCATCGCCGGCCGCAATGTGTTCGGTAATGCCGTCGACCATCCGATCGTTGAACCCGGTGTTGTACGGCCCGGGGTTGACCTTGCAGACGTCGATGCCGTGCGGGGCCAGTTCACCGCGGAGGCTGATGGTGAAGGCTTCGACCGCGTGCTTGGTCATGCAGTACGGCGAGGTGAGCGGCGATGCCAGCTTGCCCGCGACCGACGACACGTTGATGATGCGACCGGACCCTCGCTCCATCATTCCGGGTACGACGGCCTGGGCCAGTTCGACCATGCCGAAGACGTTGACGTTGAAGCTCGCACGGACCTTGTCCATCGGTACCGTGGCCATCGGCGCCATCACGCCCATCCCAGCGTTGTTGATGAGCACGTCGATTTTGAGACCCGCGGCTTGCGCGATGTCGTCGCTCGATGTGACATCGAGCTTGATCGTGGTCAGCTCAGGGTGCTCGACGGCGAGCGCGTCAGCTTGCTCCTGCGTTTCGGTTGTCGCGACGACAGAATGCCCTCGACTTGCGAGCTCGATGGCGGCTCCCTTGCCGAAGCCTGAGCCGGCGCCTGTGATGAGAATCGTTCGCTGTGTCATCGGGTGAGTGTTGCACGTTGCCGGCCACCTGAATTTCAGCACACCGTTTGCGCCAGGATTTTCGTGAAATGGTCCTCAAGAATTCCGACACAAACGAGCTGAGTGGGAAGTGTTGAGGACGCAGGAGCGGTGAGGTGAGGGTGGGGGATGTCAGCGTGAGCGGCGGAAGAGGGTAGCGAGGCGAGTGCCCACGCGGCGCCACCAGGACGCCATATTGACGACAGCCGAATCCGGCGGAGCGAGATGCACGATGCTCGGTGGCATCCAACTGACCGTGGAGTTGATCGGTGCCGGCCACTCGTTGCTGCGCTTGAGCGTCGACAATGCCGGCTGAGGCCAGGGTGGCCACACCGGGCCAATGGGGCTCGGTGCGGGGTCGGTCCACCGGAGAGTGGTGGGCGCTGGGAGCAGTTGAAACGGTGTACCCACTTAACCCCCAGCTTCACATGTGACCGTGAGCCGAGCGTGGATACCTGGAGGGAGTCACCCCATGTTGTCGCTCCCTGTTGGTTGCTACGAGAAGGTGAGGCCCTCGAAGTCGCCAGTTGTGCGCCACTTCTCGATGTATTCGAAGTACGCGACTGGCCCGGCGGGGTACCCCAGCGTGTTGCGCAACTGGGATGGGCTGATCTCGCGGCCCTCGTTGTTGTAGTAGCCGGGTGTGCATGTCGGGTCGCCGCCGAAGGTGCGACCGCCCGCTTCGAGCAATGCAACCCACGCGTCTTCGGCTTCGCGAGTGACTTCCACTGTGGCGGCTTCGATAGACTCCGCGTGAGCGACGATGGTGGCAATGGTCTCGCCGGCCTCGACGAGGTTGTGCGGGATGTTGGAGATCAGGTTCGCGGCTTGCGTGGGTCCGACGACGAATGCGTTTGGGAAGCCGTGCACGTTCATGCCGTGCAAGGTGCGCATTCCATCTTCCCAGTACTCCGACAGCGTCAGGCTGTCTCGGCCGGTTGTCTCGAATCCTGACCGACGTTCGAACGAGGTGCCGACTTCAAAGCCTGACGCGAAGATCAGGCAGTCGAGTTCGTAGTGCTCGCCATTGACCCAGACGCCGGTCGAATCAATGCGCTCGACGCCTTTGCCGTCGGTGTCGATGAGGTGTGTGCTGGGCTCGTTGAACGCCTGAAGGTACTGGTCGTGGAAACACGGCCGTTTGCACAACTGGCGATACCACGGCTTCAACTTCTCGGCCGTGATCTCATCCTCGACGACCTGATTGACTCGAGCACGAACTTCGACCATCTTCTCGTCATCGCTGTCGTGGTACGCCTGCAACATGCCCTCGGGGGAGAGGTCGGGCTCGGGTGACGAAAGCAGCTTGTCGCGAATGCGCTGGCTGATGTCGGTCCAGCCGTCCATCACCAAGTCTTCGTCGGTAAAGCCGCCCGTCTGCAACGTGGTGAAGTTCTCGAGCCATTTCTTCTGCCAACCGGGCTCGAGGGTCTGGAACCATTCGGGATCAGTCGGCTTGTTGTTCCGGATATCGATCGAGGATGGGGTGCGCTGGAACACGAACAGCTCACCGCACGCCTGCGCAAGGTGCGGCACGCACTGCACGGCCGTGGCGCCGGTGCCGATGATGCCGACTCGCTTGTCGGCCAGGTTCTCCATGCGGGCACCGCCCGGGTCGCCACCGGTGTACTCGTAGTCCCAGCGGCTGGTGTGGAACGCGTGCCCGTCGAAGTCGTTGATGCCGTCAATTCCGGGGAGCTTTGGGCGGTGCAGCGGGCCGGTGCCCATGGCGATGTACTTCGCACGCATCTTGTCGCCGCGATCGGTCCGGATGATCCATTGCTTCGCTGCATCGTCCCACTCCAACCCGGTGACTTCGGTGCTGAACAGTGCCTGGTCGTACAGATCGAACTGGGCCCCGATGTTCATGCAGTGCTGCAATATCTCGGGGGCATGCGTGTACTTCTCGGTCGGCATGTGACCGGTCTCTTCCAAGAGCGGAAGATAGATGAAGGCCGCGGTGTCGCACTGTGCGCCGGGGTAGCGGTTCCAGTACCACGTGCCGCCGAAGTCGCCGCCTTTCTCGATGATGCGCACGTCGTCGATTCCGGCCTGTCGCAGCTTTGTTCCGGTGAGCAGCCCTGCGAAGCCACCGCCGATAAACGCAACCGTGACCTCGTCGAAGAGCGGCTCGCGTTCAACGCGCTCGGTATGCGGGTCGTCTAGAAAGTGGGCGTATTTACCTGTTGGCTCGAGGTACTGCTCGTTGCCGTCGGGGCGGATGCGCTTGTCGCGCTCTTCAAGGTAACGCGCGTGGATGGCCTCAAGGTCTGGTGTAGCGGATGGCGTGTTGGAGGACATGGTGGAAGAGTACAAACACAAAGTCGTCAGGCCGGTTGTCGGAAGCTTGATCTCTGACGGTGTTTGTTTGATTTCAACGGGGTGGAACGGCCGTGCGGGTAGTTTCTTGCCGTGCAGTCGCTATGTGTCAAGCTCGCTGATAGCGAGGTGGCGTTATGGAATCGCTGAGCGTGTTCGACATGTTGAAGATTGGCGTTGGTCCTTCGAGTTCGCACACGCTGGGGCCGTGGCGCGCAGTCCAGCGCTGGCTTGCCGAACTTGCTGAAGAACTGGATGCCGACGGTGGTCTCGCGGCCATCGGTCACGTTGAGGTGCACCTCTATGGGTCGCTTGCTCTGACCGGCCAGGGCCACGCAACCGACCAGGCCATCGCTCTTGCGTTGCTGGGTTACGAACCCGAGACGGTACCGGTTGATGGCATCCCAGGTTTTGTGCACGACCTTGCAGCAGCAAAGAAACTCTCGGCACTCGGTGGCATCGCTGCTGATGTCGATTTCGACATGGCGACCGACATCGTTTTCCACATTGATGAGCGGCTCCCAGGTCACGCCAATGGGCTCACCTGCCGTGCATTCGTTGATGAACGAGTGCTCTCTTCGTCGTACTACTCAGTCGGCGGGGGATTCGTTGTCGGTGAAGACGAAGTGCTGGGTGCTGTGGGTTTCGTTGCACTGCCTCACCCTTCTCAGACTCCCGATGAACTGGGTGCTCATTGCGCCGAGCGGAGCTGCTCGATCGCTGATGTCGTTTGGACGAACGAGCAAGCCTGGCGTTCCGACGACGAGATTCGCGAGGGGTTGCGAAAGATCTGGAAGGTGATGCTCGACGGTGTGTATCGGGGGTGCCACACCGACGGGGTTCTCCCTGGTGGTCTGGATGTGCGGCGACGCGCGGCGCCGCTGTCGCGACGTCTGCTCACCGTGGACAACGTGTACGCCGATGCGGACACGCCAGGCGAGTGGGTTGAACTGATCCGTGGTCGTGAGTTCCGTTTTGCAGAAGTGCTGCAGTGGGTCAGCACGTTTGCTATGGCGGTCAATGAGGAGAACGCAGATCTCGGCCGCGTCGTGACGGCACCGACGAACGGAGCAGCCGGCGTGATCCCAGCGGTGCTTCTCTATCACGTGTGCTTTTCGGCGGAGCCCGTGACCGAGGAACAGATCATCGAGTTTCTGCTCGTAGCCGGTGAGGTCGGCACGCTGTTCAAAAAGGGGGCGACGATTTCAGCTGCAATGGGCGGCTGCCAGGCCGAGGTTGGCGTGTCGAGCGCGATGGCCGCAGCGGCGTTGGCTGAGGCGCTCGGTGGGACTGTCGCTCAGTCGCTGATGGCCGCAGAGATCGCGATGGAACACCACCTGGGCATGACCTGCGACCCAGTTGGCGGGCTCGTGCAGGTACCGTGCATCGAGCGCAACACGATGGGTGCCGTCAAAGCGATCAATGCTGCTGAGCTGGCCGTTGCGAGCAACCCTGATGATGCCCGCGTGTCGCTCACAGACGTGATTCGCACCTTGCGAGAAACAGCGGAAGACATGTCGGACCGTTACAAAGAGACCAGCCAGGGCGGCCTTGCTGTGAATGTATCGGTCCGCGTTCCTGAGTGCTGAGGACTGCGCTGTCCACATTGGGCGCAGTGATTAACGGCGTCGTTCTAGGCGCGCCCAGGAGACGGCACTAGATCCCCTGCTCCTTATCCCTGCTTCACCATCGGAGTAGCTTGCGGGCTATGGACGACGACGTTTCTGGCCTCCGTGTTGTCATCACCGCGGGGGCGTCCGGCATCGGACTGGCGACGGCGGAAGCCTTTCTCGCCGGAGGCGCGCAGGTGCAGATTTGCGACGTCGATACCGATGCACTGGATCGATTCCGGTCTGAACACGGTGTCGCTGGTGCATGGCACGCCGATGTGTCCGATGAGATCGCCGTCGACCTGTTCGTTTCCGGCGCTGTTGACGTTATGGGGGGAGTCGATGTCCTCGTGAACAATGCGGGAATCGCAGGGCCTGGTGGCCGAACCGACACCCTCGAGCTGGACGACTGGAACCGCACGCTCGACGTTAATGTGACGGGAACGTTCCTAGCGAGCAGGAAAGTAATCCCGCATTTGGTAGCTCAGCGCTCTGGTTCGATCGTGAACATGTCATCAACTGCAGGGTTGATGGGCTTTCCGAATCGGGCGCCGTATGCCGCTTCAAAGTGGGCGATTATCGGCCTGACAAAGACTATGGCGATGGAACTGGGTGAGTTCGGAGTCCGCGTCAACGCAATTTGTCCCGGCTCGGTCGACAATGAACGGATGGACCGGGTGGTCGAACTTGAAGCAGACGCGAGCGGAAGGTCACCTGCAGAGATCCGGCGCGGCTTCACCAGCGCAGTTTCGCTCCAGACTTTCGTCGATCCTGCAGACATCGCCGCAATGATTCGTTTCGTGTGCTCGCCTGCCGGGGCCAAGATCAGTGGCCAAGCGCTCACGGTCGACGGCCATACCGAATCGGCGCGAAGCTGAAGCGCTCGAGAAAGGTCGCCGATCAGTATTGCAATGGGGCCTAGTGTCTGGGCTATGGCTCGCCAGATCCTCGTGCTCAATGGCCCGAATCTCAACTTGCTCGGAACTCGCGAACCGGACGTCTACGGCTCCACCACGCTGGTCGATATTCTCGCTCACTTGGGTAACGAGTTCGCCGGACGTGCGGAATTGCGCGACGCTCAATCGAATAGCGAAGGCGAGTTGATCGACGCGTTGCAGGACGCTCGGACCTGGGCCGATGGCGTGATCTTCAACCCTGGGGCGTATACGCATACCAGCGTTGCCCTGCGCGATGCGATCTCGGCATGTGAGTTACCAGTCGTTGAGACCCACCTATCGAATGTGCACGCACGTGAGGAGTTTCGGCATGCCTCGATGCTTAGTGCCGTATGCCTCGGCGTGGTGGGTGGATTCGGTCGCCACAGCTACACCATTGCGCTTGAAGGATTGCTTCGGCATCTGGACGGCTGAGCGGAGCCAACTTGCTGGGCGCTGGGAATCAGCGCAGATTTTATGCGTTGCCGGGTGGAAGCGATCTTCAACATCGAAGGTTCAGAGGCGCCATCGGCCATGATGGAACGATGTTCCGACACGTAGTGATGTTCTCGTGGGCCGATGGCGTCGATGACGCGCATGTTGCGGCAGTGGCGGAGACGCTTGACACGCTCCCCAGCAAGATCAGCGTGTTGCGCTCGTACCGCCATGGGCCAGACGCCGGTATCTCGGACGGTAACTTCGACTACGTTGTCGTCGCGGACTTCGATAACGCCGATGACTTCGTGGCTTACCGCGACCACCCTGACCACGTTGCAGTCGTCCAAGGGTTGTTGGCCGGCAGGTTGAAACAGCGCGCTGCGGTTCAGTACGAAACTAGTTGAGCGCAACCTGCGACACTTGAGTATGGGATTTCGGTTCGCCAACGTTGCCGGCCGCTCCTCACTCGTCGACGACACCGGTGACTACTACGACCTGGAACAAATCACCGATGGGGCAGTGTCATCAGATCCGAACGTGGTACTGGATGATCCTGATGCTCTGACCGCAACGCAAGGCCGACTCGACGATATGACACCGGTTGGAACGTTCGACGGTGCGGACATTCGGCCACCAGTGACGCCACGGAATGTGCTCGCCGTTGGCTTGAACTATGCCGATCATGTCGCTGAGTCGAAGATGGTCACACCAACGACGCCTCTTGTGTTTACAAAGTTCCCGAGCTGCATCGTCGGTCCCAACGCTGATGTCGAGCTGCGCAGTGCACACGCTGACTATGAGGTGGAACTGGTTGTAGTAATTGGTCGGGGTGGGCGTGACATCGCCGCAGGTGCCGCTTGGGACCATGTGCTCGGTTTGACTGCCGGGCAGGACATCTCCGACCGCGCGCTGCAGTTTGCGGCCAAGCCGCCGCACTTCGACCTTGGCAAATCTCGCGACACCTACGGTCCGCTTGGCCCAACCTTGGTGTCCCCCGACATGTTCGCAGACCCGACCGATCTCGCTCTGACGTGTGCGATCAATGGTGAAGTCCGGCAGAACTCCCGGACTTCGAACATGATCTTCTCTGTCGCCGATCAGATTGCTTACCTGTCGTCGATCATGACGCTGGCGCCGGGTGACATCATCTTCACGGGCACTCCCGACGGCGTCGGTGGCCCAAATGGCATTTTCTTGCAACCGGGTGATGTCATCACCTCTTGGGTCGAAGGCATCGGAACCCTCACCAACCGGTGCGTCTGATGCCGGAAACGCCCACTTGGCATTCATGGTTATGCGGACCCGTCGGATGATCCTTGAGCATGCGAGAATAGGCGTCATGCAGGGCCTGCGCGATATCTGGAACAACGGCGGAACGACACTTGGAGGATGGGTTTCGCTGGCGAGTCCCGTGACTGCCGAGGTCACGGCACGCGCCGGCTTTGACTATGTGTGTATCGACACCCAACACGGAGCAGTGGAGTACTCCGATGTGGTTGCGATGATTCCAGCCATTGAGCTCGGCGGTGGACGTCCAATCGCCCGGGCGCCGTGGAACGAGCCGGGCATTATCGGCAAGCTGCTTGACGCAGGCGCACACGGCGTGATCATTCCGATGGTCAACACCGTCGAAGAAGCGCAAGCAGCCGTGCGCGCTTGCCGGTACGCGCCTCACGGCGCTCGAAGCTCAGGTCCGACGTTGGTACAGATGCGGACTGACCGTCCGTATTTTGACTGGGCCCACGACAACGTTGCCTGTATCCCGATGATTGAGACGGTGCAGGCCGTTGAGAACATTGACGCGATTCTCGCAGTGCCGGGAATCGACGCGATTTACGTCGGTCCGTCCGACCTGTCGATTACGCTCGGCCTAGGTCCGGGGAACCACGATGAATCGGCGGCTTTCACCGACGCGCTCGATTTGATTTCCGCTGCGTGCGCTCGCGCAGGCGTGGTGGCGGGCATTCACTCAACCGGCGCCCTCACTCCAGATCGTCTGCGCCGGGGATATCGGATGGTCACAGCCACCGGCGATCTTCAGGCAATGAAGTTTGGCCTCAGCACAGAACTGGCGCAGGCGCGCGGCGAATCGAGCGGCGCCGAGTCATCGATGTACTGACCGTCGTGCCCGGTAACGCCACTCGTGACTAGGTTGTTGCGATGGCAAGCAATCCGCATTTTGGTTCCGCTCATGACGGTGATCATCCCGCTCGCGAGGACGAGTGGGCGAAGATGCGTACTAAGTACCTCAAGCCGAAAGCCGAACGAGCGGCCTCGTCAGCACGTGGCGTGCATCATCAAGCGCTGATCTCCAGCAACGTCGAACGGACGATCAGCTTTTACCAAGACCTCCTTGAGTTCCCGCTGACCGAACTGTTCGAGAACCGCGACTACAAGGGTTCTACGCACTTCTTCTTCGACATTGGTAACGGCAATGCACTGGCATTTTTCGATTTCCCCGGGTTGGGCCTGGGGGAGTACGCCGAAGTGCTCGGCGGCCATCATCACCTGGCAATCTCGGTGTCGCCGGACAGCTGGGCGCGGCTGAAGGGCAGGCTCGAAGACGCCGGTGTGGACACTTTCCTCGTTGGTGAGACGTCGCTTTATTTCGCTGGCCCTGATGGCGAACGGCTTGAGTTGATCAATGATCCTCTGGGGGAGATGTACGGCAACGCCGTGCTTTAAGACCCGCAAACGGGCGTTAAAGCATGACAAGCAGTTTATTTCAGGGAAGATCAGTGGCATTGCGCGGGACGTCCACAGTGGTCGTCCACAGCTTGCCGGTGCCCGTGCCGGCTGCTTTGGAGGGGTGTGAATCCTCGCACGTGAGCACAAATAACGTCGTGCCGTCCTCGCCGCCAAGCATGCAGGCAAACGTATTGTCATCGGTCGCCAGTTGGTGCGTGACCTTGCCGCCCTCGATCACGCGGACGACTTGCTTACCGAGTGCGTCGGAGAACCAGATGCCGCCTTTCGCGTCTATAGAGCAGCCATCAGGAGCCATCCCGTCAACTTTGGCCCAAGTGCGTCGATTCGACAGTGTGGCATCCGCAGCAATGTCGAATGCGAGGTACTTGCCGCCGAACGATTCACCGACAATAAGTGTCGCACCATCATCGACAATCACTGACCCGTTGGGAAACATCAGATCGGTTGCTGCGACCTCAACGGAGCCGTCATGCCGAACAAGAGCGAGCGATGCAGTCGCAAACTCGTCGCCGCCCTCCATGTCGAATCCGAAGTTGCCAACGTAGGCGTTTCCCGCTGCGTCGACCACAACGTCGTTGCAGTGGCCCGTCGCCACACCTGAGATGTCGGCATGCTCGACAATGGTGCCGTCGGCCTCGACACGCATCACCCTTCGGCTAGTCATTTCGACAAACAAGAGCCGTCCATCTGGAAGCCACCCCAACCCTGACGGCCGACCGACATCAGCATGTTCGACGTTGCGAACTCCGTCGTCGCCCACTGACGAGATCGAGTGCTGGAAGAAGTCGCTAAACCAAAAGCGATTGTCATGCCAACGCGGCCCCTCGCCGAAGTCGATGCCGTCAAGAACGAGTTCCCAGCCCACCGTGAAGACGGTACTGCGCGACCCTGTCCGCCTGCGCACCGGCGGTCTATGGTCCAAGAATGAAAATTGGCATCAATGGCTCCGGCCAGCTGGCACATCCGAACCTTGACGCGATCGTCACCGATGTTGGGCAAAGCGAAGTGGCTGGCTTTGCTAGTTACTGGCTCGCTCAGACGGCGCTTGCTGATTCGCTGGCGGTGCTTGCAATAGCGGGTCGCGCCACGTCAAACATTGAACTTGGTACCGCTGTCGTGCCGACGTGGACGCGCCATCCCGAGGTCATGGCAGCTGGTGCGCTCACCGCGCAGGCTGCGTCCAATGGTCGAATCGTTCTTGGTATTGGCCTTGCGCATCAGCCCTCGGTCGAGGGTCGCTGGGGGATGAAGTGGACGCGCCCCGTTAAGCACATGTCGGAGTATCTGGCGATTCTTGACTCGCTGCTTGAGACCGGCACCGCAAGCCTGCAAGGCGAGGTGTGGTCGCTTGAGCAGCAGGCGACGTTGATGACTGACGACAAGCCGTTAGTGATGGTCGCAGCGCTCGGCGAGCAGATGTTGAAGATGGCCGGCAAACGGACCGATGGAACCATCCTCTGGTGCGTGGGCCCTAAGACGCTTGAGCAGCAGATCGTGCCGATCATCAACGATGCTGCGACCGAAGCTGGACGACCAACACCGAGAGTGGTCTGCAGCTTGCCGGTCTGCGTGACCGACGACGTCCGGCCGACAACCGAGTTCGTCGGTAAAATGCTTGAGGGCTATGCAACGCTTCCGTCGTACCGTTCGATGCTCGACATCGAAGGTGTTCGCGGCGTCGAAGAGATCAGTTTAATCGGTGACGAAGACACGGTGAACGCCGGTCTCGATGCCATCGCGGCTGTCGGGGCAACGGACTTCACTGCAGTGGTTATTCCTGACAAGGACGGCCCTGCTCGAACCATGGATCTGCTGCAGGCGCGCACCTGATCTGAAGCGTCGCCGGTTGACGCCGGGCGCAGTTGGCGATCAGGCGTCGCGCATCGCATCAATCAGCGGAGCAACACGTTCGACCTCGGCTAGCACCTCGTCGCGCGAACCTTGCGGGAGGGTACACACTGCGCGTGACACGCCCGACTTGGCGAGCTCTATCAACTTGGTTTCGTCGGTCGGGGCGCCGAATACGCCGAGCTCAACAGTTTTTGGGTCCCGCCCAATTTCATCACACGCTTTTGCAACCTCGTCGAAACCGCTGATCGCATGGCGTCCACCAATTGGCATCCAGCCATCGCAGAACTCCGCAATGTGAGCAGCAGTCTTCGGCCCAGCGGCACCACCGAGGATGATCGGAGGATGCGGCTGCTGCGTCGGCTTTGGCCAGGACCAGCTTGGCTCAATGTTCACGTGGTCGCCGCTGAATGATGCCTCGTCTTGACTCCACAGTGCCTGCATGGCCTTGATGTTCTCGCGGAGAAGTTCTCGCCGCTCGCCGTATGCGGTTCCGTGCTGCGCCATCTCTTCCTTGTTCCAGCCGTAGCCGATGCCGAAGAGCATGCGTCCGCCGCTGAGTGAGTCGACGCTGGCAACTTCCTTCGCGGTGTGGATTGGGTCGCGTTGCGCGACGAGGCAAATGCCTGTTGCGAGCTTGATATTCTCGGTCACGGAAGCGCAAGCGCCCATCGTGACGAACGGATCATGGGTGCGCCAGTAGAACTCGGGGAGGTCAGGGGCTCCGGCCCGGCCGCCCCAAGGAGTTGCGCGGCTGACAGGGATATGGGAATGCTCAGGAAACCAGAGCGACTCGAAGCCGGCCTGGTCTGCGACCTTGGCCAACTCCACAGCGTTGATGGTCTGGTCGGTGGGGAAAATGTAAAGGCCGATGTCCATATGGGGAAGGTAGCGGCGCTGGCCCCATGCCGACCGAGTCAGCGAACACCATTTCAGAATAGTGCGACCCTGACTGTCGATCGTATTGAACGGTTGTTTCGTGCTCGCGTAGACATGTTGAGTGCTCGTGGTGATTAGGTAGGGGTCTGCCTGAGAAGCACAGGATCTTGCGACGCGATATGCGCAGGTCCGTGCTCGCACGGAGCGCCTAGCTGAACCATTGTCCGCCGAAGACCAAATGGTGCAATCGATTCCCGACACCAGCCCTGCCAAGTGGCACCGTGCGCACTCGACGTGGTTTTTGCCGACGGCATCTTCTTCGCTGATTCGGCGAATGACTTTGGGCTTGGCTTGGTCCGTCGCCAGCCCGAACAGTTGGAGAGCCTGTCAGGCTGACAATTGGGCGTCGAGCCAGGTGGAGATGCCTTCGACCACCTCGGGCCACTCGGGCTCGTTCATGGACTCGTGACGCAACCCGGGCCAGACCTTGCGGGTGACGTTGTCCAGTTGACCGATCGGTTCCGACGCAGCCGGTGCTACCAGCGCATCGTCACCTCCGTGAAGAACGTATGTTGGCACAGAAATGCGGTTGATCTGCTCTGATGTCGAAGTCATCGTTGTCATGATTTCGCGGCCAAGTGACGCAGTGGCACCATTGACACGAAGCGGATCGTCGTCGTATGCCTGCTGAACTGCTTCGTCGCGGCTGAGGATTGAGCCATTGAAGTCGGACTTCACATGCAGTCGAGGCATGACCCGGCCTAGCACGGGAACGGCGGCGCGTTGCCAACGGGGAATCTCGGCGGCGAGCGCAGGTGCGCTGAGCACAGCAAAGTTTGGCTGAGGATTCGCTCCGACGAGGTAGGTCGCCACCACAAGGCCGCCAAGGGAGTGGCCCATCAGGACGACCGGCACGCCGAGTTTGCGGCGCTCGGCGAGCAGGTCGGCAACATCATCGGTGTACTCTGAGAAGTCAACCACGAACGCTCGTCGTCCCGCAGTCTCGCCGAAACCGCGCTGATCGAAGGACAGCACGTCGAAGCTGGCATCGGACAATGCGTTGCCGACATGTTCGTACCGGCCCGAGTGTTCGCCGATGCCGTGGACAAGCAAAATAGCAGCCTTGGGGTTGGATACTGCCCAGTGTCGGCGGCGCTGCGTGAGCCCATCGCGTGTGGTTCCAAAGCTGGCCGTCGATGCAGTCACGGACGATAACGATAGCCGTGCGGCAGGAATGACGGTAAGCAGAGATTCAGCAGAGCGTCGGGTATTGCAGCCCCTTGAACGTCGGTCGCTATGTGAAACGGCAAAGGTAAGAGGCAAGAGATTCAATCCCACCTCTGCGCGTTGTAGCGCGACCTTGAAAATCTCTGAGAAGCATGCGATTTCGCTGCAAGGTCTGATCGGACGACCGCAGTTCGGTCGTCATCAGTCATCCGAACCTGCCTGTTTGTCGTTCAAGTTTGGGCCTACAACACTTTTAAATGCTGCTGTTATTGAGCCGGGTCGCGACCGGTGAGACCCAGAAAGCGGTCCACCGGGCTGGCGTCTGCTGGGACTGCGACGGGATCACCCATTAGCTGCATGCTCCGCAACATCTCGGCGTTAGCGGAGATGACGACGATGGCTGCCTCGGCGACATCTGGACTCATGTGTGCCTCGACGCCGACCGCAGTTGCCAGGTCCCACGAGTGTCCGAGCGGGTCCCACGTCGTGAACGCCAAGACATCGTCAAACGTGGACTCTCCAAACCAGAACTTGCCGACACGATCGATCACCCCTGGGTGATCCAGCGCCTCCAATACCCCGTCGAGCGACGCGCTCCAGAGGCCGACGGGGTCATTGCCGAGGTTGGGCGTCTGCGGCATTGCGACTTCGCCTGTGCGAGCCATTTGCGCAACGGCGTCGACCACACCTGAAGCATGTTCGAGTACGTCGCGGGCACTCCAACCCGTACAGGGTGACTGGGCATCCCATTGTCCCGGTGACACACGTCGGACCACGGCGTCGAATCCGTACAGTGCCTTGGTGTAGTTCCTCGTATTGCTGCTCATATAAACCTTTCGTGCTTGGTCGAACCGTGCATGCAACCTAACCAGTGTCACGAAGCTCGTCGTCACAACACCTTGCAACCGCCGCACGACTGCGTCTGGGACGCGACCTAGTTGGGCTCACTCCTGCGAGGTTTGGCGTTTATTCGGTTGGTGGTGACCCGGTGCGGCTTAGGCAGCAACACCGAGTCGGCAGGCGATGAGGTGATGTTGCTCTTCGTGCAGGACGCTGATGGTGCGTCGTTGAACGAGAACTTCTTGACGTTGGTTGGTATCAGCGAAGACAACTTCGGGTTCCTTGATTGTCCGCAACTTCACTTGAGGACCGAAAGAGGAAGCCCAGCTGCCTTCGACGCGTCTCGGTCGAGTGAGGTGATCTCGGTGAGGCCCGCTTCGTGTTGTCGTTTCCGTCCCGGTGACCTCACGCTGAGCAGCGGGCGACACGATCAAGGCGTCGGCGCCAGAACCTGGAGTGCGTTCCAGTCGATATCGACGCTGCCGTCGGGATTGATCGGCTGCACACATACGTGGTCAGCACCGGCTTCGTAGTGAGCCTGCACACCTGCATGAACGCGTTCTTCATCACCCCATACGACGACTTTGTCGACGAAGCGATGTTCGCGATGCTCAATTTCGTCTTCGGTGAAGCCGAGCCGCTTCCAGTTGTTGCGGTAGTTCGGTAGAGCGGCGTACCGGTCGATCTGTTTATTGCCGGCGGCGCGAGCCACATCGGCATCGGTGGTCAGAATCACCTTTTGCTCGACACACAGCAGAACGTCGGGCCCGATTATCTCACGCGCCATGACTGTGTGTTCGGGGGTTGTCCAATAGGGGTGGGCGCCATCAGTAGCGCTCGCAGAGAGTTTCAGCATCTTCGGCCCGAGGGCCGCTAACAGCACCAGCGGTTCGTGTTCCGGTGCGACACCTGCGAACGGCTGCGTTTCCATCGCCGTTAGGTAGTCGCGCATCTTCGTGAGTGGCTTGGAGTAGTCGAGGCCGCGCAGACCAGCAACCAAGGGGCTGTGACTTACACCTAAGCCGAGGAGGAATCGTCCAGCCGTTTGCTCGGCCAATGTGTTGGCGACCTGCTTCATCGGACCCGGGTGTCGATGGAAGATGTTCGCGATCCCCGTGGCGAACTGCAGTGTCTCGGTTTGCGACCCGAGCCAGGCGATGTGCGCAAACGGATCGCGGCCGACCGTTTCGGGCATCCACATCGTTGAGTACCCGAGTGATTCGATTCTGCCAGCCGTGTCGGCGGCTTGGCCGCTCGTCAACGCATCGGTGAAGTACCAAACTCCGGTAGTAGTCAGACGGTCTCGAGCGTTGGTTGTGGTGGTGGTCATGGCGGTGACCCTAGAGATCAGCGTGCGACACTCTGAAGCTGTGTAGAGCGCACTCGTTTTTTCTTCGGTATTCCGATCAATAAGCGCAAGGCATTTTCACTGACCCTTCGGTAGCCGAGCTCTGCTGGTCCCGGGGAATGTGAGCTCATAAGTGTTGGCGCTCAGCGTGGTGAGGTCAAGCTGTAAGAAGCTGTCCCGCAACTTGCTCGCCGTCGAACCGTTCAACATGAGGGCAATGTGGTGATTAGCGGTCCAACCAATCGCCCGATTCGATGAGGGCCAGTTCAAGCCCGGAGCCATATTCGTATGCCCATGCCTTGGTTCCTGTGCCCGTGGTGATCTGAACTCGGCGATAGCCGCCTTCAACAACGCCTTCCACCTCGTCGAGTAGCGCAAGGCACTGGTCGATAGACCCGGTGAGTAGCGGGTAGGTCCGGCCGCGGATCGTACCCGAGTCGTCGAACAGCGCTGCTGGGTAATTGAGGCCCGTGTCGAACACTGAGCCAGCAGCGGTGTCGTCCCATCCTTCGTCGACAACGAACGGTGCGAGATGATGCCACCGGACGTCTCCAGGTCGCAGCGTGCCGTAGACGAAGAGAGACGAGACAGCAAGAGTTTTCGACACGGATGCAACAATGGCACGGGCGATCACCGTTGACAATACGCCAGTCCACCCACGTAGCTAGATGTCGGTGTGGCACCTCGACAATGCGCACATCATGCGATTCTGACTGCTCGATCCCAAAGCGAGCGCCTAAAACGAAATCAACGTCAGGGTGCGGGAGCTTGGGTGGGTGCGGGCTCAGTCGGCTCGGGAGCTGCACTTGCAAGCTCATGCTGGAACGATGGCGCGGCGATACCGATCACAGTTCCGGCCACAGGCAACGCATCGTTGCGGCAGAGGAACGCCATCCGTTCGTCAATCACCCTGATGATCGGAATAAACAGATCATTCTCAACTGCCGCCTCAAGCACGCTGCCCACCGGACTCGTTCTGACCTTCCAACCCTGACGAGCCCGTTCATCGACGGTGGCATAAGTGAGACCCTCGATACCGATCTGGCGGCCAAGGTACTCGCTCGGAACTGCTTGCTCGCCGGAGCGTCGCTTGCCGGGTGAAAGCTGGAACACCTCCCGGCGGCCAAAAGTTCGCGCAAACCGTGCAGTGGCTAACGCGTTGACCTCGTCGTTCGAAGTGAACGCAAGCATCCGACCGATTCCACGCAGGTCTAGGTCATGTGTTGCGTCTTCTGCGAGCACGCTGAGACGCCGCGCTTGCAAACCGTTCGAAATTGACCGCGTCACGTTGTACGGGTCGGTGTCGATCAGCAATGTCTTAATGCCGTGCTCTTTCAACTGCAAGGCAATTCCACGCGCTGGTGCGTGAGCTCCGGCAATCAGCACGCCGTCGACCTGGGCCTCGGCGAGACCGAGCCGCCGGGCTGCGGGGCCCGAGAAAAATCCATAGACGACGATGGTGCCAATGATGACGAGGAAGACAATAGGCACGATCTGGTCAGCGTCAGCGATGGCCTCTTCCTCCATACGAATTGCGAAGATCGCCGACACGGCCGCGGCCACAATGCCCCGTGGCGCCATCATTGTGAGGAAGATGCGCTCACGCCACGTAAGCGAGGTGCGAACAGTAGAGACGAGCACCGACAGCGGGCGAGCGACAAAAACCATGACTGCAAGGAAACCAAGTGCTGGGAGTAGGACGTCACGCAGTTGATCGGCCTGAATACGGGCTGCCAACAAGATGAAGAGTGCCGAGATCAAGAGCGTACGCAAGCTCTCGCTGAACTCCAGGACGTGTCGCACCGTTGAGGTCTCGCGCCGCGCCAAGTACATGCCGAGCACGGTGACTGTGACGAGGCCCGACTCCTCTTGGATTTCGTTGGCCGCCACAAACGTGGCGATTACTGCCGCGAATGTGACGGGCACGATCAACTGATCAGGAATGAGGAACCGACGCAGGGCCTCGTCGAGGAAGTAGGCCGCCAATAGGCCGATTCCAGCCCCGGCTACCAGCGTGAGCACGAGGATGCCGGCAACTCGAATGAGGGCTTCGTTGGCGTCTTCGAGCAGCACGATTTCGAATGCAAGCAGTGCTGCAGTAGCTCCGATTGGGTCGATCAGCACACCTTCGGCACGCAAAATCGGTCCGGTCGTTCCGGCCGGCCGCACGAACCGCAGGAGCGGACCGACGACGGTTGGCCCGGTGACAACCAGCACCGCTCCGAGCACGATCGCGGCCTGATTCGAGATGGCAAAAATTTCGCGTGAGCCGTACCAGCCCACGAGGAATGTGAGTACAGCACCGATGGTAATCAGCCGGCGCACCACCGTTCCGGTGTTTCGGAGCTCGCGGGGCGGCAGGTCGAGTCCGCCTTCGAAAAGAATGACGGCCACTGACAGCGAGACGAGTGGGAAGAGCGTGCCGCCGAGCAATTCGTCTGGATTGACGACACCGGTGACTGGGCCGAGCAACAGCCCGGCGAGCAGCAGTGCAATGATCGAAGGGACCTGGGCTCGCCAAGCGAACCACTGCGCAACCATGCCGGCCCCGACGATCACGGCAAGTGTCGGCCCGATCGTCGATTCGCCAGCGGCGAGAATCGCGGCGCTCATGCGTCAGTCCTCACTGCCATCCGAGAAGAGGGTAGCCTCCGCACCCGAGTTGCGTGGGCTGAACCGCACGCGTACCGCAAGTTCGTTGTGCCGTTCTCGGCTTACAGTGCAAGCGCCCGATACGTTCAAAAGATGAGTGCACGCATCGAACGGATTACGTTCCCCGGCTCCCAAGGCGACAAACTCGCCGCTCGGCTCGACCTCCCAGCTGGACCGCCAACTTCGTTTGCCCTGTTTGCGCATTGCTTTACCTGTGGGAAAGATGTCAAGGCTGCGTCGCGAATTGCAACGGCGCTCACTGAATCAGGGTTTGGTGTTTTGCGCTTTGACTTCACCGGACTCGGTAAGAGCGACGGCGAGTTTGCTAACACAAACTTCACGTCAAACACCGAAGATGTTTTGGCTGCCGCAGAGTGGCTGCGGAATCAACACCAAGCACCACAACTCCTGATTGGACACTCGCTCGGCGGCGCAGCGGTCTTGGCCATCGCAGATGAAATCAAGGAGGTCCGCGCCGTAGCGACGATTGGCGCACCGGTGGACCCGGGACACATCATCAGTGTTTTTGCCGACGCAATCGATGAGATTGCAGCGACAGGCGAAGCCGATGTGAAACTTGTAGGACGCACCTTTACCATCCGACAACAGTTCCTCGACGATCTCCGTAATCACGTAGTGACGGACCGGGTCGCCAAGTCCAAGAAGGCCAACCTCATCTTGCACTCACCGGTCGACGACACCGTTGGAATCGGGCATGCGGCTGACATCTTCGATGCCGCCAGGCACCCGAAAAGTTTTGTATCGCTCGACGGTGCTGACCATCTCCTCACTGATCCGGTTGACGCTGCGTTTGCTGCATCGATGATTGCCAGCTTCGCAAAACGATACGTCGCCGATCAGAGCGGAGCGCTGGGGGCGCCAATTGCATCGGCTCCCGTAGTAGTGGCCGAAACGGCGCAAGGCCCGTTCCTCAACCATGTCGTCATCGGACAACATCGGCTACTCGCCGATGAGCCGACCTCAATCGGTGGCTTCGACGCAGGGCCAGCGCCCTACGACTTTCTTAGCGCTGCGCTCGGTGCGTGCACGTCGATGACGCTGCGCATGTACGCGGATCGCAGGCAGTTACCGCTCGACCGGGTGACCGTTGAAGTGAGTCATGGCAAGGTGCATGCCGACGATTGCGCAGAATGCGCTGACAATGACAACGTATTTGCTGAGATCGCAACCGGCCGGGCCACGTTGATTGACCGCTTTGAGCGCGTGATCGAAATCGAGGGTGACGATCTCACTGCAGCGGACAAGCAGAAACTGCTCGCCATTGCCGACAAGTGCCCGGTTCACCGGACCCTCGAGACAGCAAGCGTAATTGCCACCCGCCTGGCGAACTAAACACGTGACTGGATGGGTTGCTCACCGGGTGATGGTCCCCGACGTCGATGCCCTGCACATTCGGGACTGATGCGCCGAATGTGCCCCACCGCGAATCACTGAGGAACGAAATATGACTTCCAAGCACTGCAGAGCTCGTTATTGCCTTTGAGTAAGAGTGCCAAAATGCTCGTTGCCACCAGCATGAGTGGGAAGATCGAAAGGAAGGCAAAAAAGCCAATACAGATCCGCTCCACCCCGAAAAATGGCGGCTCCATCCATCGAGCATTTTGACGACTATGTCAATCCTCGGGTTCCTTACTCGAGTCTTCATGACCCGCGTGCTGGACTCCCATTCCGCAATGGTCAGTCTGCCGGGTGCGGTGCTTGATCAACCAAGTCGTCAACTCGCCAGTTAATCGGCCCGCGGCCCGCAGCGATCAATGCTGCGTTGGTTCGACTGAATGGCTTGCTGCCGAAAAAGCCGCTGCGCGCGCTGAACGGTGAGGGGTGTGGCGATTCGATCACGGTGTGCCGTCGCAGGTCAATGAACTCCGATTTGCGTCGCGCTGCATTACCCCACAGGATGAAGACGACGGGCTCCGTCTTATTGTTAACCGTCTTGATCACCTGATCGGTGAACTCTTCCCAGCCGCGCTTCTGATGCGAGGCGGCCTGGCCGGCGCGAACAGTCAGCGTGGTGTTAAGGAGCAGCACGCCCTGGCGAGCCCAACATTCGAGATTGCCATGGTTTGGGATGGGGATGCCGAGGTCGTCGTGCAGTTCTGCGTGTATGTTCCGCAACGACGGCGGGATGCGCACACCTCGGCGGACCGAGAAGGCGAGACCGTGCGCTTGGCCGGCGCCGTGGTATGGGTCTTGGCCCAAGACCATCACTTTGGTGTCGCTGTGCTGCGTCAGGTGTAGCGCGGCGAATACCTCGTCGTGAGGTGGATACACCGAGTGTTCAGCGCGCTCAGAAGTGACGAACTCTTGCAAGTCGGTCCAATAGGGCTCCGAAAATTCACCTCTTAGTAGTGGGTTCCAGTCCGTGGTCATTGGCATGTGTCCCTAGCATGACATCTATGTTCGAGCACCTCGACAGAGCCTCTCTCGCTACAACTCCGACAGCATTGGAGCTGGGCCCGACCGTCGGTGGCGGCGCCCGACTTTGGATGAAAAGAGATGACTTGACCGGCCTCGGTGGTGGTGGCAACAAGGCCCGCAAGCTGGAGTTTTTGTGTGGGGATGCTCTGCGCGCCGGTACCCGCGCGCTGGTGACCGTTGGCGCCGCTCAGTCCAATCACTGTCGAATGACCGCTGCAGCGGGGGCTCGACTTGGCATGGAAGTACATCTGATTTTGGCGGGTGACGGACCAGAGGTGGCTGCTGGTAACCAGCTGTTGTCGTCGTTGTTTGGGGCGCAGCTGCACTTCACAGGCACCGCTGAGAGTCACTGGGGCGAACTGGAAATTGCGCGCGAGGCCCTGACCGACCAGCTCACCGATGAGGGACTGCAACCGTACTCCATTCCGATCGGCGGCAGCACTGCCGTCGGTGCGCTGGGGTACGCGGCCGGTTTCGTTGAGCTGGTCGAGCAATGCGCAGGCCAACACGTCACGCCTTCCACAGTGGTGTTCACCTCGTCTAGTGGTGGCACGCACGCCGGGATCCTTGCCGGGAGGGCAGCGCTCAGCGCTGCGGGTTGGACGGTGCCTGACGTCATCGGTATCGGCGTTGCCAAAGGAGTGAACATAGGCAGTCCCAACGTGACGGACTTGGCCAATGAGACGCTGGACCTGATGCAGTTGCCGGATGTCCGGGTCGATCCGACTGATGTCGAAGTCGACGGCCGCTGGATCGGCGACGATTATGCCGTGCCGACCAAAGCTGGCGATGCGGCAATCCGTTGGGCGGCAACGAACGGCGGATGGCTGCTCGACCGGACCTACTCCGGCAAGGGTATGTCCGGTGCTCTCGGGCTTGCAGACGAGGGACGCTTTGGTGACGGCAATGTGGTCTTCATCCACACCGGTGGCTGGCCAGCCCTCTTTGCCGCCGATGGAATTCCTGCCTGAACGGTTGCTCATCTTCTCCGCCTCAAACGTAAATCCGCCTCAAACGTAAAAAGGTAACTATCAGATTGAGTGGGCCACGCGGCGGGCTTCAAGGACAGCTTCGTGCACGGTTCGTGGAGCAACTGCGTCTCCAGCGCGTAGCGCCACCCCATCGATCGGATCGGTTGGAAGCCTAAATCCGCAATCGACAACGGCTGCACAGGCGATCGTGCGACGCTCACCGTTGAAACGATCTTCGAGTACTGCGCCTTCTGCTGTGATTCCACGAACAATAGAGCGTCGTTCGATGGTGACGGCCTGCTGAGCGAGACGTGAGTTGGCGGGAGCTAGGTCGCCTGTTCGAGACAATTCGTTTCCAGCGATATTGTCCTGGGTGACCAGCACCGCACGGTCCCCAAGTTGCTCGGCAAGCGAGACCGCAATCGGTCCGCCAATCAAGTCAAGCAGCACGATAATTCCCTCTGGCAGTTCAGCGTCACGCAGTACGTCAAGGACGTCAAATAGCGGCACCGAGTCGTCAGCGACCGAATAGTCACGCCGTCCAGGCTGACCTCCGGTGCATTGCACCCACACAGCGTTTGCGTCGCGGTCCAAGCTCAGCACGCCTGTGCGTATCGTGGTGCCGAGTCTCTCGTGTTCACGTCGATACCACTCGATCAGTTCGCCGTGCGGACCAGCGACCCTGGCCACTCCACCGAGCACGTCGGAGCGTTCGAACAACTGGACTCGGTGCCCACGCAACTGTGCAATACGAGCAGCTTCGAGGCCGGCTGGCCCTGCGCCGATGACGTTGACCGTTTGCGGTGACGATGTCGGCTCGTACCAATCAGGGTCTTCGGTCTCGCGGCCACTTGTTGGTTCACCAACGCAGGTGACGATTGGGTTTCGTGCGTCGCGCACTTGACAGGTCTGATTGCAGCGGGTGCATGGCCGGACCTGTGCGCCTGCGTCGTTGCGTAACTTCGTGATGAGGTCGGGATCCGCAATCTGCGCTCGCGTCATTTCAACGCCGTCGGCGAGTGCATCATCGTCGTAGCCGCCTAGCGCCCATTCAGCCTGGCCAAACTCGACGACGGATCCTTGGAGAAAGACAGGAATTTCGTGTCCTGCAGCCCGAAGTGCGTTGCGCACCTCACGGCATACATCAACGTTGAATCCGGTGCCCTCATGAAAATCTGGTCGTGTTTTTTCGACCGAATAGATCGATCCCCGTGTGACAACGAGGAAGTCAAGGCCAGCGGCGGCGAGTTCGACTGCGATTGCCGGAGCCATTTCAGGGGTGATGCCTGCCCACGGAGCGAGCTCATCGCAAGAAAGGCGGAGTCCGAGAACACACCCTTTGCTGAGGCCGCCTGCCCGCACAGCTTCGATTACTCGGCGCGCAAACTGAAGATTGTTCGCTCCCCACTCATCGTTGCGATGGTTGGTTAATGCGGACATGAACTGGCGAACGAGACTGTGCTGGCCTGCATTGATCTCGACCCCATCCATCCCTGCAGCGCAAGCACGAGCCGCGCTAGTCACGAAACCGGCGATCACAGCGTCGATATCATCCACCTCCATCCATTTCGGAACCTCGCGTGCGTTCACTTCTGGGACACGCGACGGAGCCCAGAGTGGTGACTGGCTGAATGCCGACGATCCCTGCCCGCCTGAGTGGTCGAGCGAGGCAATGGCCAGAGCACCATGAGACTGGACGGCAGCGGCGATTGTTGACCACCCGCTCCCGCACTGCGCTGCCAGGGGAGCTCGCTCGTATGGCCAATCGCTTGGATGGACCGAGGCACCTTCGACGACAACGACGCCTGCGCCACCACTGGCACGCCTTTCGTAGTACGCAGTGTGCCGGTGAGTCAGGCTGCGGTCATCAGCACCGAGGTTGGTGACGTGGGGGCCGAACATCACTCGGCTGGGCGCCATGCGATCTCCGATTTGGAGTGGTGAGAGCAGTTGCATGAGAAACTAATTGTCGCGGAGCGGGGGTTCTTCGCGCCGAATCAGCCGACCAAAGTTTCGCCAGTGCTTGACGAGGATGAGTGCTGACAATCCGGCCGTCGCAACGAACTCCCAGGCCGGCCGGCCGAGCAACGCAAGCCCGAGGGGCACCAGGGCGACCGTCACAATTGACCCAATGGCAGCTTTGCCGGTGACTTTGCTGATGGTCCACCACACGACAGGGATAGCAAGGCCGAGCATTGGCTGCAACACCATGATCACTCCGGACCCGCACGCCACACCCTTGCCGCCTTTGAAGTGCCGGAAGACGGGAAACATGTGGCCGAGAATCGCTGCTGCTGCACAGGCGTAGGCAAGCGGGCGGCCGGTACCAGCCCAGTCGAATCCCATGCCAAGCCCGAGACCAGTGGCGATTCCAGCCTTCAGCGCGTCGAGGATGTAGACCCAGATGCCCTTCCTCCAACCGAGGGCACGAGTGACGTTCGATGCACCCGGGTTGCCTGAGCCGAACGAGGAGATCTCTATGCCGTTGGCACGTGCAATGAGAATTGCGCTCGGGAACGTACCCAGCAGGTACGACACAATGATGAGTAGAACCGCCAACACAGTGCGGGATCTTCGCACGTTCGTGGTCGGATCCCGCGACCCGGCTCGCACCGTAGTGTCGACCGCCGACGGGTAAGGGGCTGCCGGTGATGGAATCAGGCGGTGTTGCGTACCTCGTGAATGCCAGCCTCTTCCACGGCTCTGCCGTCGATTAAGCCGTGCCTGACCGGTCCTCCCAGTGGCGAATTGTGTACTACCACTCACCACCGCAGACCTCACCGATAGCTGAAGCATGAGCGTTGTCGGTGGCCATCGCTTGATGCCGTCCAGCCTGGAAGCAGCCGCTGTGAGAAGCTCGGAAGATGGAAATCATGAACCGCATCAAGGACATCGATGGATTGCGCAAGATGTATCGCGAGCCGAGCGCGGTTGCTGCGAACAAAGCGTTTGACTTGATTGACGAGTCGTCTGCCGCGTTCGTCGGTCAGTGCCCATTCGTGGTCATCTCGACCACTGACGGCGCAGGATCCATCGATACCTCACCGCGCGGTGGCCCGCCAGGCTTTGTTCAACAACTTGACGACCGACACGTCGCGATTCCTGATCTGAACGGCAACAATCGGCTGGACAGTCTTGAGAACATTGTGAGGCATCCGTATGTCGGAATGCTGCTGGTGATGCCTGGCAAAGACGAGACGCTCCGCATCAAAGGTCCAGCGATGCTTACAACCGATTTGTCAGTGCTGGACGGATTCACGGCCGAGCTGCGTCGGCCAAAGCTTGCAATCGTCGTTGAGGTTGCGGAACTTTACGTGCACTGCGCTAAGGCCTTCCGTCGTGGCGAGGTTTGGAACGTTGAGTCGTGGGCCGAACATGCCGAAACACCTGATCTCGCTGACATAGTGAGCACACAGTTAGAACTGGAAGGCAACCGAATGCGCACGACCCTCGAAAAGTCCTATCAACACGACCTTTCGTTGGACTGACAGCACGAGAAGGTGCGCGGCGTCGAATCGTTGTCAGCGGCGGCCGATGGTGACTGCGACGCGTGATGGCTTGGAATGATCCATCATCGGTTTCGGGGCTTGAATCGAAGACGCTGCGAGTAGTGCTGTCTCGCCGTGGCCGGTGACGCATTCGGGGTCGGGTCCGTCGAGCGGGATGCCAGTGAAGAACTTGGCGGCCATGCAACCGCCCTGGCAGGCGTCGTAGCTGCCGCATGAGGCACACGCACCGGCAGATTGCGGCTCGCGCAGCTCTGTGAACAGGTCACTCTGCTTCCACACGTGGCTGAATCCGCCCTCGTCGCGCACTGACCCAGCCTTGAACTCGTCGTGGATGACGAAGGGACATGCGTACACGTCGCCGATCGGGTCGATGAGACACACCACGCGGCCTGCGCCGCACATGTTGAGGCCGGGCAGGGGCTCTTCGCCGAGCGCGTTCAGGTGGAAGAACGAATCGCCGGTGAGTACGTTCCTGCCGTTGAGGACGAGCCAGTCGTAGATCTGTCGCTGCTGAGCCTGTGTCGGATGCAGGTCATGCCAGCTGTCTGCACCGCGGCCTGACGGACGCAGGCGGGTGATGCGGAGCTGTGCGCCGTACTCGTCGGCCAGCGCCTTGAACTCGTCCAGCTGGTCGACGTTGTGGCGTGTGATGACGACGGAAATCTTGAATTCGCCGAACCCGGCGTCTTGCAAGTGCTTCATCGCTGTGATCGCTGTGTCGTACGAACCTTCACCGCGGACCGCGTCGTTCGTGACTGCGTCGGTGCCATCGAGACTGATCTGGATGTCGAGATAGTCCATCTCGGTGAGGCGCTTGGCTTTGGCTGCGTCGATGAACGCCCCGTTCGTGGAGAACTTCACACCGATGCCGCGGCTGATCGAATACTCCAAGAGCTCGAAGAAGTCGCGCCGGATCATTGGCTCGCCGCCGCCGATATTGATGTAAAAGACCTGGAGATCGTGCAGCTCGTCGAGTACCGCCTTGGCCTCGTCGGTCGTGAGCTCGCGCAGGTCGCGTTGCCCTGATGACGACAGGCAGTGCACACATTCGAGGTTGCACGCGTACGTGAGTTCCCAGGTAAGGCAAATGGGAGCATCAAGGCCGCCCTTGAGCTGTTCGACGAGTTGGGTCTTGCTCATTGGAGCATCTCCGATGTCTGCAGGTTGGTGAGTGCCTGTTCGAACGATGGCCAACGGGCCTCGTCGATGTCGCAGGCAGCAAGGGTCTCGGCAACTGTTGCGGTGCCGTCGAGGGACTCGACGACGCGGACCACATCGGGGTGCTTCAGGAAGATGAGCTTGCGGTTTCC
The DNA here is from genome assembly GCA_938091165.1 of uncultured Ilumatobacter sp. Lineage (GTDB taxonomy): Bacteria > Actinomycetota > Acidimicrobiia > Acidimicrobiales > Ilumatobacteraceae > Ilumatobacter_A. Next base: position 46,491 of record CALKNK010000003.1, read on the forward strand.
GTAATGGTACGCCAGCGCGCCGAAAGGTTCGGGGCGCAGCGCGACCTGGGGATGCATGGTCAGCGTGGCGTCGAGCATGAAATTCTGACTGAGATGCCTCGTGGGCTCAGTAGACGCCGCACATGCCGTCGATGGAGATCTCCTCGACGAGCAGCTCTTCGTTCAGTTCAACAGCCGCACCGGCAGTTGCCGGGCCAACCTCGTCGACGTCGGCCTGGCTGATCGTGTCGGTGGGATCGCTCATACAATGAGCTTACCCAACCCGGTCTGATGCGGCCAGACGCAGTTGCATTCTCCATGGACAGCATGGGACCGGGCGTTCACCTACCTTGGGGTGGATGCAGGTCACTCAGCTCTGGCGTTATCCGGTGAAGTCGATCGGAGGCGAGCAGCTCGAATCAGCGTCCATCGACGAGCTGGGCATCGTTGGCGATCGAGGTTGGGGCGTTTTCGACGTTGCCACGGGAACGGTCCTCACGGCTCGTCGCTCGCCTCAACTGCTCTTTGCGTCGGCGCGTATCGAAGACGGCGAGCTGATCATCACGCTGCCTGAAACCGGTGATGTCGACGAGCGCTCTGCCAGCGCCGCGCTCTCGCGTTGGCTCGGTCAAGAAGTCCAACTCCGCAAAGCGGGTGACGAAGGGGGCACCTACGAGGTGCCGATCGACTTCGAGAACGACGCGAACTGGGTGTCGTGGACCGGTCCGGAAGGCGCATGGCACGACTCAAAGTTGAGTCGACTGTCTCTGGTCTCAACCGGATCGCTCGGCGACTGGGATATCCGTCGCTTTCGGACCAACATCGTCGTGGACGGATCCGGCGAAGACGACTTTGTCGGGGACCACGTTCGTCTCGGTGGCGACGGCGGCGCCGAGCTGGCGGTGTGCAAGCAGATCGATCGCTGTGTCATGGTCACCCGTCCGCAGCCCGGTCTCGATCGCGACATCGAGCTACTCAAGCAGATCAACGCTGAGCGCGACGCCTTTCTTTCGATTGGTGCGATTGTCGCTCGTCCGGGCGAGGTGCGCGTCGGCGACAGCGTCGAGCACCTCTCGGTAGACCACTAACTGGGCGGGATCACCGCGGCGTAGATCTCGGGCTAGCTGCGTCACCAGTGGCATGTGGCGTACCGAATGCCGAGCTCGAGAACGCCCGCCCCGGCAGCGACGGTGGCGCCGCGGTGCGACTGGTCGCCGCCGAGGTGAGTGCGCACGTCGACCGGGAACAGATCGAACGTGGCGGCGGGGAAGCGCGCGACCGTCAATTCACCGAGACCGACCTCGATGGAATGCGCCTCGTGGTGACGGCAACCGGCGACCTCGAAACTGATGCGGCCATTGCCGCCGCAGCGCGGTTGCAGAACATCTGGACCAATGCTGCCGATCAGCCCGTCGACTGCGATTTCATCTTGCCGGCGATCACACGCGCCGGTGCACGCGGTGGGCAGGTCAACCGAGGACATCGACTGGCGACCACGCATCGAGGAACTATTTGCGAATTCCCATGAGGGTGGCGGGACGTTCAAGGCCGGGACCTAGCCTCGACGCCATGTTCGGCGCTCGCCCCGGTCCATCCCCTCGGCGAGTTGCTGTTCGATCGACGGCAGTCGGTCTAGCGGCATGCCTGTTCGTGGCAGCGTGCACCTCGTCATCAGGTGTCACCCAGGAATCGAGTGATTCGACGCCGGCGACGGCTGGTTCGACCACGGAGCCGTCCGACAACACTGCGACGTCGGGCGACCCGTCGACGACGACCGATCCTCCGAACACCGATGGTGCTTCGATCTCGATCGCGCCCCCCGATCCCGAGGGGCTTCCAGCGCTCTCCGACATCGATCCAGCGATCACGTCGGGCACTCTCGACAACGGCCTGCAGTACTTCATCCGCCGCAATGACAACCCCGGTGCCCGCGTCGAGATGCGGCTCAGCATCGACGCCGGTTCGGCACTCCAAACACCTGATCAAGGTGGCGGGGCCCACTTCCTCGAACACATGCTGTTCAACGGCACCGAGCAGTTCCCCGAGAACGAGCTCGTCGCAGTCCTGCGTAGTTTCGGCGCCAGCTTTGGCGCCGACATCAACGCCTACACGAGCTACGACGAGACCGTCTACCAACTCACGATGCCGACGGCGGATCCGTCCATCGTCAGCACGGGCCTGGACGTGCTGCAGCAGTGGTTGTCGGCAGCGACGATCGATGGCGACCAAGTCGTCGCAGAACGCGGTGTCGTGCTCGACGAATGGCGCAGCTCCTCACAGAGTGTCAATGGGCGCGTCTTCGACGAGATCCAGAGGTTCTTCCTCGACGCATCGCCGTACGAGAACCGCAAACCGATTGGCACCGATGCCGAGATCATCGCAACGACCGATGGGCCGCTCCGAGCGTTCTACGACGACTGGTACCGGCCAGACAACGCGGCCGTCGTCGTGGTCGGCGACATCGATGTCACCGACATGGAACGGCAGATCCTCGAGCGCTTCGAACCAGCGACTGCTCGCGGCGACTCGCCTGAACGGATCGACCTCGTCGTCGAACCGGCAACCGACGCGCGGGCACTCGTCTTCGACGACCCCGACGTGTCCGAGGGTTTCGCCTTCGTCACGCTGCCGCTCGCTCGCGACCTGTCCAGACCGCGTGAGGAAGTCGTGCAGCGCGACATCTACCAAGCACTCGCCTTCGACATCATCGGCACGCGGCTGTCCAACGACGCCCTGCGCGGCGACGCTCCGTTCGACGACGCGTCGGTCGGGGGCAGCGGTTTTGTTCGCCTGCTCGACGCTCCGGAGATCTTTGTCTCGGCGGACGGAGCGGAGCTCGAAGCCTCCACGCAGGCAGTGCTCGACGAGTACGAACGTATTCGCCGCTACGGCTTCACGCAGTCCGAAGTGGATCGTGCCGTTGCTGCTCGCCGCAGCGCGGCACAGGTCGACTACGACGGCCGCGACTCGCGGCAAGACGCGTCGTACGCGGACGAGTATGTCCGTCATGTGCTTGAAGGCGAGTCGCTGCCCACGGCCGACCGCTGGTTCGACTACGTGACCGAAGTGCTCGACCGGGCCACTCCGGAAACGCTTGCCTACATGTTCGTCGCTCGGTACGAGGTCGCAGCGCCGCACATCTTCGTGACTGCGCCGGCCGATGAGATCGGCGACGTTCCGGCGGCCGAGGTGTTCGTGGCGCAAGCCGAAGGCGCAGCTGATCGCAAGATTGAGCCGCGTCCCGACGAGGCTGCAATCGGCGACTCGCTCCTCATCCCGCCGGATCCGGTCGACCCGATCGACGCGACGCAGCTCGCCGAGGGGACGGTGGTCAGCTTCCTGGCGCCGGGGCTCCTCATCTTCGAGAACGGCGTGCGGGTCGCATTCAACACCACGCCGATCACGGACGGCGTGGTGGCGTTCGAGGGCCGCAGCCCGGGCGGATCGACGATGCTCGAGGACTCCGCCGTTGCCGCGGCCGAAGTCGCCGCCACTGTCGTCGAGAACAGCGGCGTGGGATCGTTCGACCCGGTGGCGATCGAGGCATTCCTTGCCGACAAGGAGGTTGCGCTCGACGCAACGATCGATGTCTTCACCGAGGGCTTGAACGGCTTCGCGGCAACGACGGATCTCGAGACCCTGTTCCAGCTGATTCACCTCGTGATGACCGAACCGCGCGTCGATCCGGTCTCCTTCGAGCAATACATCGACAACGAACTGCCGCTCGCCGAAGACCCTTCGATCAACCCGAACTACGCCCGGTTCAAGGCACTCACCGAAGCCCGCTACACCGACCCGCGATACCAGTTGCTTGGTGTCGACGAACTCACCTCGGTCGAGCCCGCGCAGGTCGAAGCGGTGTTCCGCGACCGCTTCGGTGACGCGTCGGACTGGGCGTTCTCGTTCAACGGAGACTTCGACATCGATGAGGCGATCGAACTCGCCCGGACGTACTTGGGGACGCTTCCCGCAACGGGGCGCGTCGAGCCGGTCGATTATGTGGAACCGCCAGCACCGACTGGTGCCATCGTCGAGACGACGCAGGCCGGCGAGGGTGACCAGGCCAGCGTGACGTTCCTCTTCACCGGTGACGGCACCACTGACCGCACCGATGACGTCGTTGCCCGACTGCTCCAGCAGATCATTACGGCCCGTCTCACCGACGTGATCCGTGAAGAGCTGGGCGAGTCGTACTCGCCGTCCGCCGCGGTCGAGTTGACGGGTGGAGCAACGCCGCTCGCCGAGACGTTCCTGTCCATCTCGACTGGGCCTGACCTCGTGGACGACGTGTCGGCCGCCGTACTGGGTCAGGTTGAAGACCTTCGTGCAAGCGGTGTCACGGACAGCGAATATGCCGCGGCGATCAGCACGATCGGGAACGAACTCGAACTGTTCAGCAACCAGCAGCTCAACGATGAGATTCTCGACGTCCTGACCGATCCGGCTGGCAATGCGAGCTTGGCCGAATTCGAGAATCAGGCGGCGCTGATCGACGAGATCAGCCAGAGCGACCTCGACGACGCCATCGATCGGTGGCTCGCTGCAGACGACTACATCGAGATTCGCGTGCTCCCGCGCTGACGGGTTGACTTCACCTCGGTCAGATCTGGCGGCCGCCGTGGCTGGCGTTGACGGTGCGCTGGCTGACCTCGACCAATTCGCCGCCGCGCACCTCGTAGCTCACTACGTGTTCGACCGAGTGCTGGCCCTGCCGGGCACGACCGGCCACGACATCGAGCCCCAAACCGTCGACCAACGGCAGCAGCGCGATGGCGCGGAATCCATCGTCGGTGCCCGGTGATGACCGCTTGTCTTCGCGCAACAACATGCCGCTGTCCCAGATCCAGCAATCGTCGACGCTGACGAACCGGCAGCGGTGGCTCGCCCGCGACTTGGAGACCATGCCGCCTGGGCAGATGATGACGTTGCCCTCGACCCACGGCAGCACGCCCAGCCCGTCACGCCCGAAGCCGATCTCGAACGCTGCGTTGATGATCGCGTCGTAGTCCCCGCTCGTGATGGCGCGTTCGGTCTGGAGCTGTCGCACCAGGTCGGCCACGTGATGCAGCTCGTCGTCAGGGAGATCGCGCAAGAGCCCTGCGATGGCATTGCGTTGCATGGCGCCCATGTCGAGATCACCCAAGTTGTCGAAGCCGCCCAGATCATCCACTGCGGTCAGTGTGGCAGTTCACTGTCACCGAGTTGTGGAACACGCCTGCGGAGCGGTCGCTCGGTGAAACCGCAGCATCGGAGATGGCGTACGATCTCAATCATGCAGACCAAAGCCGCCATTCTCTGGGAAGTCAACAAGCCGTGGGCCGTCGAGGACATCGAGCTCGATGATCCGAAGGAGGGTGAGGTGATGGTCAAGCTGGCCGCCTCTGGCCTGTGTCACTCCGATGAGCACCTCGTCACCGGCGACCTGCCGTTCGAGCTGCCGATCATCGGTGGCCACGAGGGTGCCGGCGTCGTCACCAAGGTGGGCCCAGGCGTGTCGTGGCTCGAAGAAGGCGACCACGTCGTGTTCGGCTTCATTCCGTCGTGCGGGCGTTGCCCGAGCTGTTCGACTGGGCACCAGAACCTCTGTGATCTCGGCGCCATCATGGCCGCCGGCCTCCAGGCCTCCGACATGACGTCGCGTCACCACGCGGCCAACGGCGACGATCTCAAACTGATGTGCATGCTCGGCACCTTCGCCCACGACACCGTGGTCAACGAGGCGAGCTGCATCAAGATCGAGAAGGACGTCCCGCTCGATCGTGCGTGCCTACTCGGATGTGGCGTGGTGACCGGCTGGGGTTCGTCGGTCTATGCCGCCGAGGTGCAGCCGGGTGACGTGGTCGCTGTCGTCGGAGTCGGTGGCATTGGCGCCAACGCGATCCAGGGCGCCAAGCTTGCGGGTGCCAAGCAGATCTGGGCAATTGACCCAGTCGAGTCCAAGCGCGAGAAGGCGATGGAGTTCGGTGCGACCCATACAGCGGCCTCGATGGAAGAAGCCGTCGAGCCCATCGGTGCAGCGTCCTGGGGCACCATGGCCAACAAGGTCGTCATGACGATGGGTGTCGGTTCGGGCGAGTTGCTCGCCTCGGCGCTGGCACTCACTGCCAAGCGTGGCCGGGTCGTCGTCACCAACATCCACCCTGCCATGGAGATGTCAGCAAACGTCAGCCTGCTCGACCTCACACTGATGGAGAAGCAGGTCGTTGGTTCGATCTTCGGTTCAGGTAACCCCCGCGCCGACATTCCCAAGCTGCTCGGTCTCTACCGTGAAGGCCAGCTCGACCTCGATGGCCTGGTCACCAAGGAGTACACACTCGACGATGTCAACGACGGCTACGACGACATGCGCTCAGGCAAAAACATCCGCGGCGTGATGGTGTACAGCTGACGACGATGTCTCTGCTGGTTATTATCAGGTGAGGCGGAGGGCGTGGTTGAAGTCGGACCACAGGTCGTCGACGTCTTCACACCCCACGCTGAGGCGAATCAACGTCGGCGGAATGCGTTCCTGACCGACGATAGCGGCTCGGCGCTCCATCGTCGTCTCGACACCGCCGAGTGATGTCGCGTGATTGATCAGTTCGGCGCGCGTGCAGACCTCGGTCGCTCGGTCGCCCGACCCGGTGGTCTCGAACGACATCATGGCGCCGAAGCCGGACATGAACGTCGCAGCGACGGCGTGTGTGCTGTGGCTCGGGAGGCCGGGATACAGCACCCGGGTGACCTCGGGGTGCTGTTCAAGCCGCTGGGCCAACTCCATAGCGTTGGCTTGGGCGCGCTCCACGCGAAGGCTCATTGTTCGCGCACCCCGAATCGTCAGGAATGCCTCCATCGCGCCGATGGTCGCACCGTGGAGGAGTCGGCGGTGATGGAACTCCTCGAAGAGTTCGGTTGAGCGCGTGATCAACGCGCCTGCCAGCAGGTCGGAGTGTCCGCCAATGAACTTCGTAGCCGAGTGCATGACCACGTCGGCGCCGAGGTCAAGGGGCCGCTGATTCAGCGGCGTCGCGAACGTGCTGTCGACGGCGACCAGCGTCGTATCGCCCCGAGGAGCACCGCAGATCACGGGGAGGTCGGCGACTGTCATTAGCGGGTTCTCCGGGGTCTCCAACCAGACGAGATCGCACTCTCGCATCGCATCGAGCCATGCGGGGGTGTCCGCCTGGTCGAGACGGCGTACCGTCCATCGACCTTGAGCTTCGCCTTCGGCGACGATGCCTGCGACGCCGTGGTAGGGGTCCTCGGGGACAGCGATCGTTGCACCGACGTGAAGTCGCTGGAAGATGACGGCAGCGGCTGCCATCCCAGATGCGAAAGCCAACGCGCGACCATCTTCCAGACCGCCGAGTAGATCTTCGAGTGCGTCGGTGGTCGGGGTCCCATCGGATCGGCTGTACAGGCGATCGTCGGGCAGATAGAAGTTTGAGGCAAACACGGGCGGAACATTTAACGGCTCGCCGGGGGTGCGGTCTCGCCCTCCTGCGATCAGCCACGTGTCGGTAGTCCAGCCAGGGGTCCCAGTCGTCGATTCGCTCACGGGGGCAGAGTACCTGCGCTCGAATCGCTCGTCGCCCTGAGTCTGCGCTGACCGGTGCGAGCGAGGACAGAAATGAGCAGTAGTTTGCGGTCATGTTGAGCCGCGCAGCGTTGTTGTACGACCAAGGCCAGGACTGGGTCGTCGAGCAGATCGAAGTCGATCCACCGAAGGCGAACGAAGTACTTGTGCAGTGGATGGCCGCCGGTCTATGCCACAGCGATGAGCACATAGTCACCGGTGACATGGTGCCGCCTCGCGAGGAGTGGGGTGCAATGGGTATCACCGACCTGTTCCCGATGATCGGTGGACACGAAGGCGCAGGAGTCATCGTCGAGGTCGGGCCTGGCGTGAGGAGCGTCGAGGTCGGCGATCATGTTTCGGCGTCATTCGTTCCGTCGTGCGGGCGCTGCCGCTACTGCTCTACCGGTCGCCAGAATCTGTGCGACTCAAGCGGGGGCACCTTCCTTAAGGGGATGATCACCGACGGTACGAGCCGTCATCGGCTGGTGAGCGGTCCGAAGGCTGGGACCGAGTTGAACCTATTCGCCAAGTTGGGCACGTTCTCCGAATTCACCTGTGTTGCTGCGGACTCGGTGATCAAGGTGGAAAGAGACTTGTCCCTCGAAGCCGTTGCACTCGTGTCGTGTGGTGTCGCCACCGGTTGGGGCTCGGCGACCAATCGGGCCAATGTCGAGCCCGGCGACACCGTCGTCGTTGTCGGTATAGGCGGCATAGGCATGAACGCCGTACAGGGGGCGGCCATGGCGGGCGCTCGACACATCATTGCGGTCGACCCGGTCGAGTTTAAGCGTGAGAAGGCGATGGAGTTCGGCGCCACACACACGTTCTCGTCGATGGAAGAAGCATTTCCCCAGGTCAACGAACTGTCGTGGGGGATGATGGCTGACAAGGTGATCTTGACACCTAGCGTGCTGTACGGCGAGATGATGGAGCTCGGTACCAAGTTGGCCGGTAAGGGCGGCACGATCGTCGTGACCGGCATTGCGCCGATGGACCAGGGCACATCATCGGTCAACCTGTTCGAGTTGGCGATGTGGAACAAAGAGATCAAGGGGACGATTTTCGGGTCACTGAATCCGCGCGCAGACATCCCGAAGCTGCTTGGAATGTACCGCGAAGGGAAACTGAAGCTCGATGAGCTGATCACCAAGACTTATGTCCTTGACGAGATCAATGAGGGCTACCGCGCCATGCGCGATGGCGAGAACATTCGCGGAGTAGTCACATATGTCTGACATTGCCCCATCCACTGCACCATCTGACCTGCATGCTCTGCTTGAACGGCTGCGGGCCGGTGTAGTCGGCCGAGTCCGTGAAATTGAGCTTGTGATCGCCGCAATCGACGCCAACCGTCACATTCTGATTGAGGGTCCGCCCGGCACTGGCAAATCGACCCTGCTGCGCGGTGTCGCTCGCGAGATGGACATCGGTTTCGAGTTTGTTGAAGGTAATGCCGAACTCACGCCGGCTCGCCTCGTGGGGCACTTCGACCCCGCCCGCGTGCTGAGCGAGGGATACGCCCCGGATGTCTTCGTCGCCGGTCCACTCGCCGCAGCCCTGCAGGACGGGTCACTGCTGTACATCGAGGAACTCAACCGAGTTCCAGAAGAGACGCTCAACGTTCTGATTACAGTCATGAGTGAGCGTGAACTCAACGTGCCTCGACTTGGACGGATTGAGGCAGCACCGGGCTTCCGGTTGGTGTCGACGATGAATCCCTTCGACGCAGTCGGCACGGCGCGCATCTCGAGTGCCGTGTACGACCGGGTCTGTCGAATCTCGGTTGATTATCAGTCGATGGAGGACGAGGCGACGATCGTCCGCAGGGAGACGGCCACTGTGCCACCAGGGAAGTCGAACGATATCGATGCGGCGTGGCGGGACGGAGTGGTCGCGTTGGTTCGTTCAACGCGCACGCATTCTGACTTGCGGATTGGTTCGTCGGTACGCGGAGCGATCGACATGGTCATGGTCGCGAATTCGCTGTCGGCAATTCGCGAAGTCGATCCGCACACGACGAGCGTGTCACTCGATGCAGCTCTCGTTGCACTGTCAGGGCGGGTGCGGTTACGGGAGGGCACCAGCCGAACCACCGAAGACGTCATTCGTGAACTATGGGAAGCTGCGTTTGGCCAGTCGACGTCCGACGGAGGTGACGGCGAGGGAAAAGCTGGCGCCCCGACTGGGGGCACGACCTCCAGTTGAAGTCGCCCCCGCCTGGCACCAAGGAAGGCGACGAAGCTGATGAGGTCGTCAGCGACGCTCGAAAGAAGTCCACATCTCGCCGAGAGCTCGAACGCAATGATCGGTTTGAGGAGATCTCGCCAGAGGTCGGCGAACTTGATGAGCAAGCAATCGAGCGCGCAATGGAAGACGACCCTGACGAGACGATGGCCTTGCTAGCGGACTTAACGGGGGCCACTGATCAGGTGCTGCGCAACCTTGCCCGTCGGCTGGCGGGCAAGCTATTTCTCGATCTCGCCAAACGCGGCCCGGCTCGCCCGCGTGGGGTCGGTCGATTAGAGACGCAGCGCTATCGGCCCGACGCCGGCGATATCGATCTTGATGCCAGCATTGATGCGTTGACGTTGGCGCTTAGCGAGCAGCGACCGGTTGACCCAGAGGAACTGATGGTCCAAGCATGGACGACGCCAGACACCGCAATCTGCCTGCTTGTCGATCGGAGTGGCTCAATGGGTGGCGAACCGCTGGCGACCTCAGCGGTCACTGCGGCATCGGTTGCCTGGCGTTCCCCGGACGACTACTCGGTGCTCTCGTTCGGCAAAGAGGTCGTTGCTGCGAAGTCCCAGGATGCCCACAAGTCAAACGAGAGCGTGGTCGATGCGGTATTGGCGCTCCGCGGTTTCGGCACTACCGACGTCGCAGGCGCGCTTGCTGCTGCTCGCGATCAGTTGGGTCGATCGTCGGCAGCACGGAAAATCACGATCCTGCTGTCAGATTGTCGAGCGACTGCCCATGGATCAGGCGATTCTGAGTCCGCTATCGGCGTGGCAATTGCCGCACGTCAAGTCGAAGAGTTGCTAATCATCGCGCCTGCCGACGACGATGTGGCAGCTCGCCAGCTCGCGGCAGCAACAGGCAGTCGAATCACCACTGTGACCGGTCCATCAGACGCCGCTGCCGCCTTGGCTCGAGTTCTCGACACGTGATACCCGGCTAGGGCTGACACCGGTGACACCTTCGCGTCGCCGGGTCGGATGGGCTCACAAGCAACTGACGCTGGGATTCGGGAAAATGCCTTTGCTGTTCACTTCGGGATCTACAACCGGCAGCGTCACGAACGGAACAACCTCCACCACCGTCGTCGCCGAATCGACGGCAGCGACGGGTGAATTGAGTGTCGTGGTGGGACCGGTGCTGGTGGTCTTTTGCTCGTCAGGAGCCGTCGTGGTAGGAGTGGTCGTGGTGGTCTCAAACTCCTGCTCAGGAGCGCTAGCCAATGTTGCGTCACCTTGGAATACTGCGAGGATGGCCTGCATGTTGGACCCGCCGGTCTGCGGGATCAGTACGGACTGACCTTGAATCATGGCGCCTCGTGTCTCGATTTGATACGACGCCATGTCTGCGGGGTCAACTTGTCGGAGGGCGCCAGCGAACTCGAGTTGTTTGTTGATTGTCAAATTGTTGTCGACGACAACGTAGTCGTCACTGGTTTGGATCAGGGCCCGGATCACACTGGGGTTGAAGGCGCCGGCAGCCAGCAATGAATCAACGGTTCGACGAATGAAGTCCTGCTGGCGTGAGATGCGCCCGAGATCAGAGGTGCCGTCTTGCTTCCATTCGCCGCTTTCGGTCAGGTACTCGAGTTTGCGGGATCGAACGTAGGCCAGCGCGTGGTCGCCATTAAAGACGTAGCACCCGCGTTCCGGCACGTTGAGTCCAGTGTTGGGATCGCGGACCGGGAAATCGAAGGGGACAGATACGCCTCCGGCCGCGTCAACGAGAACTTTGAAAGCGCAGAAGTCGACCTGAATGTAGTGGTCGACTTCGATCAGAAAGTTCTGGTAGATCGTGTCAATTAAGCGCTGCGGATTGTCACGTTCGTACGCGACGTTGATGCGTTGTTTACTGGACCGGCCAGCAATGGTCACCCACAGATCACGCGGGAATGACAAGACAGCGACTTGAGATGTGACGGGGTTGATGCGCCAGACCATGATTGTGTCGCTGCGTGCTCCGGTACTCGCTCGATCACCAAATGCCCCGGCATATGGCGAGTCAGGATCGATGCATGCGTTGTTATCAGCGCCAGTGATCAAAAAATTGCGGGCCGCAGGTTCGGCCGGCGGGAACGTCTCGACCGGTTGAAGTGGCTGATCGGCGAAGCTGTCATTGTCTCCGCTTGTTGTAAACGACCCTTTATCATTGGGCGATGCCGTAGCAGCGTTGTTGTCCAGCACGACGACGTTGCGATCTTCGACAACGCGTTGCGCTGCGAAGAGCACCGACCCAGCAGCAAAAGAACCGAAAGCAGCAAGAATGACGCTGGCAATGGTCAGTCGTTGAGGCCAGGTGCGGCGGAGTTGAAATGGCGGCGACGGCTCGGAGGTGCCCGCAGCGGGGAACGACTCAGGGGATGAATTGTCGACGGACATGAAACCGTCGAGGCTAGCTTCGGTAACGACCAGGTGTACTGCGACGAAGCTGAAACACGGAACGATTCGTCAAGGTAGTACGACAACTTTTGTGCCTATGTACGCCCAGTTCCACATCCAGACGGCGTCTGAGACGGCCTGGCGCACGCACCCACCGGAGAGCGGCGTGCCGAGTTGGCTGACCGACTGCAGCTTGTAGCCCGTGCTTGTATCGGTAGGGATTTCGTGAAAGCCGATATTGCCCCCGTTGCAGCTCTTCGCAAACCGAATCATGTACATCCATTGAATCCGAGGGTTTTGAAGGGAGTGGGTGTACTTCGACCGGGAATACACTCGATACTCGCCGGGGTATGGATCGCAATACCTGAGCTTGCCGGAAACTCGGTGCTCTTTTATCAGCTGATTGTTGCCGTCGACGACCCAAACCTTCTGCAGCGACTTCGAATACACCGCCCGGCGGCCAGTTCCGGAGTTAGCCGGAAGGCTGTAGTCGGGCCCCGGGGGAAGCGTTGTGGTTGTGGTGCTTGGCGGCGGATTGATGACCACTTGAGTGCCGCGCTCCGGCGCACTCGGAGCGTCATTGCCCTGCATGGTGGCCGGACCGTCAATGACAGGTGGAAGCGCTGTGGTCGTCGTGGAAGCACCTGTAAGTGATGTACTGGCACTGTCTGGTGGCGGATCCGTATCTGATGGTGCAGCTCCGGAGGGCGCGCTGAACCCCAGAATGAAGGCCGCAGTCAATGACGCAACGGCAAGTCCCAACAACGAGCGCATAGGTCTAAAAGGTACTAGGAGTTGGATGTGACTCGGCGTGCAGTGCGGCCAAGCCTGGTCTCGGCCGCCGTCGGGTATTGCGTTCAGTCAGGTGGTGCCAAGGTGATTGTGCAGCTGAACTCGGCGCCTTCGACAATGGTCAACGTTGCGATCGAACCAGCGTCGCGGAGGTCGCCGTCGCCTGCGATGACGGCGGCGTGCAGCGCGGCTGGGGCCGTGACCACGAGGCTCTCGACGGCAGCCTTCTGGCTTTGCTTCGCCTCGGTCTTCGCCCGCCGGACGTGGGCCAGGGTGTCGATAACTGGGTCGATCAACGTTGCGTCGCCAGTGAGTGCGCTCGGCGCGGGCCACGAGACTGCATGGACGCTGGTGGTGTTCCACCAGCTCCAAGCTTCCTCGGTTGCGAATGGGATCATCGGGGCGAACAGGCGCTGAACGGATCCGAGTGCTTCTCGCAGCGCACGCAGTGCAGAGTTCGCAGCTTCGGGCCCGCGCGAGTTGTAGGCGCGGCCCTTGACGAGTTCAACGTAGTTGTCGCAGAACCACCAGAAGAACGATTCCGTCCGGTCGAGCGCTCGGGCGTAGTCGAATGCTTCGAAGCCGGCGGTTGCCTCTGTAATGACCTCGTCGAGCTTGGCCAACATGGACAGATCGACCGGATCGGTCACTGCATCTGCGAGCGGGATCGAAGCGTCCGCTTCCGGGAAGGTCAAGACGAACTTGGTGACGTTGAGGAGCTTGTTGGCAAGCTTGCGGCCGACCTTCATCTGATCTTCGCTATACGCGGTGTCGACGCCCGGGCGGCCTGAAGCAGACCAGTAGCGCACGGCGTCAGTGCCGTACTGGTCGAACAGGTCCATCGGGGTGACAACGTTGCCCTTCGACTTCGACATCTTCTTGCGGTCCGGGTCAAGAATCCATCCGCTGAGCGCGGCGTGGCTCCAGGGTGCGACGCCATGTTCGTGGTGACTGCGCGTGATCGTGGAAAAGAGCCAGGTGCGGATGATGTCGTGACCCTGAGGCCGCATGTCGTAGGGGAAGACCCGTTCGAACAGACCGTCGCCTTCTTCCCAGTGCCCGGCGATCTGAGGTGTGAGTGACGATGTCGCCCACGTGTCGAGGATGTCGGGGTCGCCAGCGAAGCCGTTCGGCTGGTCGCGCTGGTCTGCGGTGAAGCCGTTGGGCACGTCGGTCGATGGATCGATCGGTAAGAGGTCCTCGCTCGGCAACAAGGGCTCGTCGTATATCGGCTCCCCAGCTGCGTCGAGGCGATACCAGATCGGTACCGGAACGCCGAAGAAACGCTGACGGCTCACGAGCCAGTCACCGTTGAGACCCTCGACCCAGTTGTCGTAACGGTGCTGCATGTGGCCCGGGTGCCAATGCATCTCGGTGCCACGTGCAACGAGGTCGGCACGCAGGTCTGCGTTGCGTCCACCGTTGCGGATGTACCACTGACGCGACGTCACGATCTCAAGTGGCCGGTCGCCGCGTTCGTAGAACTTGACGGGGTGCTGCAGGGGCCTGGGCTCACCGATGAGGATGCCCTGCTCGGTGAGTTGTTCGACCACGGCACGCTGCGCTTGATTTGGGTACTTGCCGGCAATCAGCGCATAGGCCTCGGGATCGACGTCGTGCTGTGCGTCGGGCAAGAGTCGGCCGTCGCGGCCGATGATGGCGCGCATCTCGAGGTTCAGCTCGCGCCACCACGTGACGTCGGTGGTGTCGCCGAACGTACAGATCATGGCGATGCCGGTCCCCTTGTCGGGCTGGGCCAACTCGTGGGCGCGGATCTCGACCTCTTGGCCGTAGAGCGGCACGATCACCTTCGTGCCGAAATGCGGCTGGAAACGTTCGTCGTCGGGGTGCGCGACAAGCGACACGCAGGCAGCGAGGAGCTCAGGGCGCGTGGTGTCGATGTCGATCGAGCCGGATCCGTCGGCTTTCTGGAACGGGATCTTGTGATACGCGGCGGGCCGCTCGCGGTCTTCCATCTCGGCTTGGGCGACGGCAGTGCGGAAATCGATGTCCCACAGCGTGGGGGCTTCCTGGCTGTAGGCCTCGCCGCGCTGTACGTTCCGCAAGAAGGCGCGTTGGCTGACGCGGCGGCTGCGCTCGTCGATGGTGGCGTAATGCTGTTTCCAGTCGACGCTGACGCCGAGGCGGCGGTAAAGGGCTTCGAAGACCTTCTCGTCTTGCTCGACGAGTTCGTCGCAAAGCTCGAGGAAATTCGGTCGCGAGATCGGCACGGCTTGGTGCTTCTTCGGTGGGT
>CALKNK010000004.1 GCA_938091165.1 uncultured Ilumatobacter sp.
GCGCATCAGTCGTCGGCGCATCAGTCGTCGGCGCATCAGTCGTCGGCGCATCAGTCGTCGGCGCATCAGTCGTCGGCGCATCAGTCGTCGGCGCATCAGTCGTCGGCGCATCAGTCGTCGGCGCATCAGTCGTCGTTCCCGGTGAACCGGTATTGGGTGTTGTGGGAACGGGCCGCAGTGTGCCGCTCGTTGAGCCGCCGGTGTTTGGCGAACCATTGCCCTCGTCGATCGCAGAATCATCGCGGAACTGCGACCGGATGCACTCGGCCTCGTCGACCGGCGCCTCACCGAGCGCTACTGCGGTGAGATTGGTCAGTACAAATTCACCGACATCGTTGGGGTGAAGGCCATCGGGAAGGAGCACGCCTGGTGTCCGAGCCGCCGCTGCCCAATCTAT
This sequence comes from uncultured Ilumatobacter sp., assembly GCA_938091165.1. Lineage (GTDB taxonomy): Bacteria > Actinomycetota > Acidimicrobiia > Acidimicrobiales > Ilumatobacteraceae > Ilumatobacter_A. The sequence continues at coordinate 398 of CALKNK010000004.1, forward strand.
CAGCGTGACATTCGGGTATTCGGCGGCTAGATCATTAATGACTGCTGTGACGTCGGAGTAATTGGGGCGATATTCCGTCACAGTGAACAGCAGCGTCGGACGCGGCGCCAGCCGATCCAGAATCACTCGCATCTTTGTGTCGTAATTCTCTTTGTTTCCGTCGTAGTTGCTTCCGAGAAACACGGCTGCAGCATCCCAATCTGTTGCAGCTGCCGGCAAAAGGGCCGTCGAAGGCAAGGCGTTTACATCGGCAGCGTTGGACTGACCCGCTGATGGTCGAGGAACACGCTGGTTGACAACGCTGACACCGAACTCCACAAAGCGGCCAGCCTCTGCCGCCACCTCAACGGCCCAGCCGAGCGGCTCGAGTGCCGCGCACATCTCTCCGCCGTAGCGGGTCTCGGTGCTCGCCAAGATTGAGTCGCCGATCATCAACAGCCGATTTCCTGCAACTTGATCGCCGATCGGTTCGGCAATCTCGCCGTCAGCCGTCAGCGGACGGGTTACGAGGGACTCAAATTCCGCTGGAGGTCCTGCTGGAATTGTCGCAGGGAGAATGCCAACACCGGAGATTGTTGAAGGAGGCAGAGAGCCAGAGCCAGTTACCGAATCCGCGCTGCCACTCACTGAGCCGCCGCATGCGGTGAACACAGCAACTAGAGCGATCCACGAGAAGCGCATCGTTGTCATTAAAGCGCAGATCCAGCCTGACCTGGCGTCGCCAGGGGAAGAATCAGCGGTAGCAGCCCCAGTGACCCAGCAAGTGGGCTGAAATGTCAATGCGCAGTTGGTAGCGGACCTCGTTGAGTAAATCGACCTCGCTCGACCCGTTCGTTTCCTCTTCCCCGTCGCTTGAATTCGTTGCAGGCGTTGACCGGCGAGAAAGGACGAACGCCACTGCGACGAAGGTGACCAGTGCGTTAATGGCTGAACCAATACTGATGAATCCGTCGCCTATGCCGAAGCCAATGGAGGTCAAAATGGGGTCGCCGAAAACACAGAAACAATCATCAGGATGATGGCTTCAGGCACGGCGTCCACGGTCGCCGCCAGAAACAGGGTCAGGATCAGATCCACTGCCTGATGACGACGTCTTTTGCTGGACGAATGTGTTGAACGATGCAATCACATTGTTCGTCTACCAAATTAGGTTTATGCGGGGGCTCTCCCGCCAGCCGTGCGGAATACCGCCGCCAACACTTTGTCGTTCGGCCAGACGTACCGTCCCGTCAAGTCAGCAGAAGGGTCCCGGACTCAGCGAGCTGTCCAGCCGCCGTCGACGATGACGCTCTGGCCCGTCATGAAGGTGCCAGCTGAGCTGGCGAGCAGAAGGAGGGCTCCATCGAGTTCATGCGTCTCACCCATCCGGGGAATTGGCGTGTTGGCCTTAACGAACCGCTGGCTGCTCTCGTCGGTATCCATCCCGTCAGTCATCTCAGATGGAAACCACCCAGGACACAACGCGTTGACTGTGATGCCTTTGCGGGCCCACTGCACTGCAAGTTCACGAGTCAGGTTGACGACGGCCCCCTTGCTTGCGCTGTAATGCGCTTGCTTCACGGGCGACGACGCCACATGACCAAGCATCGAAGCAATGTTGATGATTGACCCTCTGCCCGACTCGATCATCGACGGGGCACAGAGCTTCGACAGGTGCCATAGCGCAGTGACATTGATTTCCATCGAGCGTCGAAAGACGTCAAGACCTTCGTTTTCGATCGCCACCTGACTGCCCACGCCAGCATTGTTAACGACCACGTCGACACTCCCGTATGTCGCAAGCGTGTCGTTCACAATGCGCTCGCGATCAGCCTCAAGAGATACGTCGGCGGTGACCACGACTGCGGAGCCAGAGCGCAACGAGTTCAGTTCAGCAGCCAGAGCCTTGAGGCGGTCAGCGCGTCGGGCGGTCACGACGACATTTGCTCCAACTGCGTGTAGGACTTGGGCGAAACGATTGCCAAGTCCCGAAGATGCACCGGTCACGATCGCTACGCGATTGTCGAGTCGGAACATGTCAAGCGGCTGGAGCGATTCAGGCATGAGCCGAACGTAGCCCTCGTCTCAGAACTGGATCGAATTACACCTGTGAGGTTGGTTCATGAAACGGCTTCATAGTCGTCATCGCTTCGTCACATGTTTTCGCGCGATCGCGTGACGTTCTCAACGGTCTGATGACGAACTTGCAAAAAAGCGCAATCCTCTGCCTCGCAGCAGATCAGAGCAACTATGCAGACGGAATGGAAATTCGTCGCCGTACCTGGATCGCCGCTATCCGATTGGCTTTCGTGATATCGGCCGTCGCCGCACTTGCGTCCGTTGCGCTGTCCATGATCGGGCACATTTCTGACAGCATCATCGTGACCGCTGTCGTTGTGGTCGCGTTCGCTGCGAGTTGGGTACAGACCGGCAGAGTCCAAGCCGGTAGTGCACCCGCTCACGTGGCCGTTCCGCTCCATCTAAACGTTCCCACTCGCTGAGTCGGTCAACAGACGCTCGCTGTGCGAGCATCCACACATGACAGACGCTCGACACGTTGTCCTCGTTCATGGCGCTTGGCACGGTGCATGGTGTTGGGCGCCCCTGCAGGCTGAATTGGATCGCCGCGGGATCCCCTCGTACGCCATCGAACTCCCCGGTCATGGGGCCTCGGTCCATCCGCTTGGAGGACTGCACCATGACGCCCGCCACGTCACTGGAACGCTTAATCATCTCAGCCTTGACGACGCCGTTCTAGTCGGGCACAGCTATGGCGGCGCCGTCATCACGGAGGCTGGTGCGGGCAGAGCCGATCTCGCTCACCTGGTCTACATCGCAGCGTTCGCACTCGACATTGGCGAAAGTGTTAACGGCGCTCTTCGTTCGTTCGAACGCCGATCCGTTGCTCTCGCCTCCGCCGTTCAAATGCAAGACGACGGCACAACCACGCTGAACCCCGATCTTGCTGCGAGCGCACTATACGGCTCGTGTTCTCCTCCTGCGATTGAGGCCGCACTTCGGCGTCTGTCGCCGCAGCCCGTCGCCACGATGACGGAATCGGTTCATGGCTCTGCTCGTGACGACATCTCCTCGAGCTATCTCCGATGCCTTCGCGACGAGGCAGTCCACCCTGATCATCAAACGGTAATGGCGGCACGCTGCGACGAGCAGGTCGATATTGACACTGACCACTCCCCCTTTCTCAGCACCACAGGTGTTGTTGCTGACCATCTCGAACAGGCGGCTCACTCGTGACCGACATGAAAGTTCGAATAGGTTTCGGACTCGGCACCCGGACCAACCTCAATGACGAGACCTACGGCACGGTCATTGATGCGCTTGAATTGCACCAATTTGATTCGCTATGGCTGTCAGAAAAAATAAGCGGGGAGGCACCTGACCCTTTAGTGGCAATGGCTTTTGGCGCAGGTCGGACCAAGAATCTTAAGTTCGGCATGTCGGTGATGGTGCTCCCCGGACGCAATCCGGTTGTGCTGGCCAAACAACTTGCCACACTTGGGCGAATGTCGGCCGGACGGCTCCTTCCCGCATTCGGCCTCGGTGCGGTTGACCCGATTGAGCAACAAGCGTTCGGTGTTGAGCGGTCGCAGCGGGCACGGATCTTCAACGAGTCGCTCGAGGTAATGAAGAAGTGCTGGTCAGGCGAGCCGTTCGAATATCACGGTGAATACTTCAACTACGAGGGTGTCCGTGTCCTTCCGGCTCCAAAGCGCATGGATGTGTGGCTCGGTGGGATTGCTCCATCAGAACTGAAGCGGGTGGGCCGGGTGGCCGACGGGTGGTTACCGTCGTTCGTGACGCCCGCAGATGCCGCCGCTGGACGCGCCGTTATTGAAGCGGTTGCCGCAGAACACGAACGATCGATCGACGATGATCACTACGGCGTTCTTATCCCCTACTCATTTGGAGCCGTCCCAGACGTCATTCTTCAGCTTCTTGCGAAACGCCGACCGGATCTAAACGACGTCACTCAGCTAGTTCCGTCATCGTGGGACGGCGTCGCACAACTTATTCAGCAGTTCGTTGACATCGGCACTACCAAGTTCGTGGTGTTGCCCGTTGATGAGCCGCGCAACGCTGAGCAATGGAGCACCCACATTGGCGAAGCTGCGGACGTCCTTCTCCCCCTCGAGGTGGGTTGAACTATTTTCTTTTCTGAATGTTCGCCCATTCGTCGCGCAAGCCAACAGTCCGGTGGAACAGCAATGGCGTTCGCTGGTCTGCAGCGAAGTAACCCAAACGCTCAAACTGAACGACCTCTTCGGCGGCAGTCTCGGCCAGGGCTGGCTCGAGCTTGCACCCATGCAACAAAGTCTTCGAGTCACTATTGAGGTCGTCAAAGGGGTCACCTGTTTCGCTGCCTGGAACCTCGGCGGCGAAAAGACGCTCGTATAGCGCAACCTCGGCTTCAACGGCATGGGCAGCGCTCACCCAGTGCATCGTCGACTTGACCTTGCGGCCATCGAGCGAATTTCCGCCCTTGGTCTCTGGATCATATGTGACATGGACTTCAACGACGTTGCCATCGTCGTCGCTCACAAAGTCGGTTGCGGTGACGAAGTACGCACCGCGGAGTCGGACCTCGCGTCCTGGCGTTAGGCGGTAGTACTTCGGCGGTGGCTCGGCCTTGAAGTCGTCATGCTCGATGTACAGCACCCCAGAGAATGGGGCAGTACGTGTACCATCTTCTGTGTTCTCGGGGTTGTTGTTGAGCTCGACGTATTCGACGATTGGATCGCCGTCTGCGTCAGTCGGCCAATTCGTAATAACGACCCTCAACGGTTCCAGCACGGCCATTCGCCGTTGAGCGACCTTGTTTAGCCGCGTTCGAATGAAGGATTCCAGGAGCTCGATTTCGTGGCGGCTGTTGGTCTTAGATACGCCAACGAAGTGACAGAACTCGCGGATCGCCGCAGCCGGGTACCCGCGACGGCGCAAGCCACGTAGCGTTGGTAGGCGGGGGTCATCCCAACCGTCGACAACACCGTCAGCAACCAGGGTTGCAAGCTTCCGTTTCGATGTGATCGTGTGCGTAAGTTCCAAACGCGCAAACTCGTACTGCCGTGGCTGTTCGAAGGGCAGCGCTGCGAACTCGCTCAGTCGATCGAGAAACCAGTCATAGAGCGCGCGATGAGAGTCGAACTCCAGCGAACACAGCGAGTGAGTGACACCTTCGATCGCATCGCTTTGACCATGCGCCCAGTCATACGTCGGGTACACGCTCCAACCGTCGCCGGTGCGGTGGTGCGGCTCCTTACGAATCCGGTACATGACGGGATCGCGCAGCTGCATGTTCTCGTGCTGCATGTCAATCCTGGCACGCAACACGCGTGCACCCTCGTCGAAGTCGCCCGCCCGCATCCCTGCGAACAGCGCAAGGTTCTCGTCGACCGTCCGATTCCGGAACGGGCTTTCAACTCCTGGTTTGCCGTATCCGCCGCGCTGTTCAGAGATTGTGTCGCCGTCTTGGTCGTCGACGTATGCCAGGCCATTCGAAATGAGGAGCTCAGCCCACTCTGCGAGCTGGGCGAAGTAATCGCTAGTAAATAATGGGTCGTGATCAAGCGGATACCCGAGCCACGCAAGATCCTCAACGATGCCAGCAACGAAGCTGGCGTCTTCTGTGTCAGGGTTGGTGTCGTCGAACCGCAGCCTGCATACCCCATTGAATTCTCGTGCGAGCTCAAAGTCTGCGGTAATCGCTTTCGCGTGGCCAATATGTAAATACCCATTTGGCTCAGGCGGGAACCTGGTCTGGACGCGACCGCCGAAGGCCCCAGTTGCGTTGTGCTCGACCACCACGTCATGGACGAAGTTTGCAGCAGTCGGCAGGTTTGACGTTTCGCCCATATTGACCAGTATGCCCAGCTCCAACGCAACGGACTGCAATGCGTCGAGCAGCTCGCGAACATCACCTGGCTCGGGCGATATGCACTTGCTCTGTGACGGCTCTGAGCTAAGGCAGCGATCTGGAGACCGACACTCAGCGCATCGATCAATCGGCGGAGCCGTTCACAGGCTGCGCATACCTCAGGGTCAAAGTCGTCAGCGTCATCAGCAACTGTTTCGGTCCGCAGCCACAGCAAATTAATCGATTTCATGCTCAGCAAAGCCAGGCGGCTGCTTGATGTTCCGATTGATCTAGTAGGGGTGCTTGTGATGACTCGAGTGCATCGAGGCCCCACTCAATGCACTCAGGTGCGAAGATCTAGATCTCTGCTCCACCCTGGCGGAGACGCTTCATATTCTCTTTCACTTGCCAGGTTCTCAGAACCGTCGTCGTCGGCCAGCCGGGCGTCGAGGACGTTCAAGGAGTTTGTCCCCATGTCAATTGCCGTCTCACGCATGCTTGGCGCCGCACTCGACCGTGCAGAAGTCATTGAGGCAGTTCAGGTTTCGACGGAATGAGCTACGGACAGCTCAATCGAGGCGCCAATCCGGTCGTGAAGACCCTGCAAATCGACACCCTCGGTGCTTTTCTGCCCGCGGACGTAGCGGGCGTAGACGCCGTGGATAATGCAAGCAGTCTTAAAAGAGTTAAAAGAGCGATAGTACGCCAGGTTCGACAGGTCGGCGTCGGTCTTGTCGGCATAAAACGACGTGAGTTCGTCGCGAGAAGAAAAGCCTTCGATCGCCGTCGCCGCATCGCCAAGCGCCGCATGCGGATCGGTCGGCTCCACCCATGCGTTGAGCGCATAAGCGAAGTCGGCGAGTGGGTCCCCCAGGGTTGCGATCTCCCAGTCGAGTATCGCCACGATTTTGCCGTCGGAACTCACCATAGAGTTGTGTACGCCATAGTCGCCGTGTACGACGCGGCCCGGGCCTTGTTCAGGCATCTTGTCGAGCAACCACTCGTGCAACTCGTGCACGCGAGGGTCGTCATAATCAGCGGCTTCAGCTGATGCCGTCCACGATCCGTACCAGGTGCGGAGCTGGCGACCGACGTATCCATCAGGGCGACCAAGGTTGCCGAGCCCAACGTCGGCGGGATCGACGGAGTGAATGCTTGCGAGCACGGACATGAACGACTCGCCCACGCGACCGCGTGCAGCAAGGTCAAGATGCTGCGCGGTATCGGTCCCGTTGTACAGAGCGCTGCCGCCCACCTTGGCCATGACGTAAAAATGACGGTCGCACACCGCACGGTCGTCGCAGTAGCCGACCGGCTCAGCGACAGGAATTCCCACCGGGTGAAGCGCCTCGATGATCCGGTACTCGCGGAACATATCGTGTGCCTTGGGCAGGAGGTCGCCCTGCGGGGGCCGGCGAATGACGAACTCAGCGCCGTTGCTATCCGTCAGCAGGTACGTGAGATTGGAGTGACCACCCGTGAGGCGAGTCCACCGACACGGCGGCACGACTGGAGTGTGAGCAGCCAACCACGGCTCGACCAACGACACATCGAATCCAACGGGGGTCTCACTGTTGTCCACGTGTGCAGTGTTGCCGATCATGTCCGCGATCGAACAACTCGCCGGCGTCAGATCCTCACAGCTTGGGTGCGATGGCATCGCCCGGCAGCGAGCCGTCGCCGGACAGAGCCCTCTGGAACCGACGCATCCCAGTGAGCCAACGATCCACGTCCGTTGCCTTGCGCTCAAGGTAGGTCTGCACTTCGGGATGCGGCAACACGTGGAAGCGTTCTTCGCGCATCGCGTCGAGGCAGACCTGCGCAACGTCGTCGCTGCTCAACACACCGTCACCGGATGCCACCCCGCCCTCGAAATCGTCGGGATCATCACCGATGTCGGCTGCGCCGCCAAGGTCTGGGCTATTCGCCACGATGTTGGTGGCGACGGCCTGCGGGCACAGCACCGACACGCGGATTCCCTGGTGATGATGGCTGACGCTCAACCACTCGGCGAGCGACACAGCGGCACCTTTGGTCACCGAATACGCAAGTGACCCAATCTGTGTCAGGAGGCCGGCCGCTGACGCCGTGTTGAGCAGGTACCCCTCACCGCGAGCAATCATGGACGGGAGCACGGCACGCGCGGCATAGATGTGGCTCATCACATGCACGTCCCACATGTGATCGATGCGCTCGTTGGAATCCTCGAGGCCACCAACGGTCACGTAACCCGCGTTGGAGGCGAAGAGGTCGATGGGGCCATGCGCCGCTTCGGTGGCCTCGACCATTGCGACAATCGCCGCTTCGTCACGCACGTCGATCTCGAACCCGGTACCCCCGACGTCGACCGCGACACGGTCAGCGGCAGCACCGTCGAGGTCAGCGACCACGACGTGACGAGCTCCCTCACGGTGCGCGGCGCGAGCGAGTGCCTCTCCGATGCCCGACCCACCGCCGGTGATGATGATGACTCGATCCTTGAGTTCCATAGAACGACATCGTGCCAGGCACGACGTCGTTGCCCGGCACCGAACTATCGGAGCTTGAATCGCTGGATCTTGCCAGTCGCCGTCTTGGGCAGCGCGTCGACGAACTCGTAGCGCTTCGGGCGCTTATATCCAGCCAGACGTTCACGACAATGTTCGATCAGATTCTCAGCCGATGCCGAGCTGCTCGCGGCAGCTACCACAAAGGCGACGGGACGCATGACCCCCTGGTCGTCCGGCTGTCCGACAATGGCTGCTTCCAGAACTGAGGCGTGTTCGATCAACGTTGCCTCGACCTCGGCCGGCGACACCCATTCGCCCCCGACACGCAACATGTCATCGACGCGGCCCAAGTACGTGTGGAATCCGTCGGCATCGCGGGCGTACAGGTCGCCCGTCCGCATCCACTCCCCTTCGAACGTCGCCCGGGACATCTCTGAGCGACACCAGTAGCCCGACGCCACCGAGGGACCACGTACCAGCAGTTGGCCGGGCACATCAATCGGCTGGTCGTTGCCCGCGTCGTCGACGACTCGCACCTTGTAGCCCGGGACGGCTTTGCCGCTCGTGCCGGGTTTCGTCGAAGCCGGCGTGTTCGACAGGTAGATGTGCAGCTGTTCGGTCGAACCAATGCCATCAAGGATCGTGACACCGAACCGGTCCCGGAAGCGCTCGAACGTCTCAGCGGGCAGCGCTTCGGCTGCGGAGACGCCAAATCGCACCGAGGCAAACGTGTTGTCGGCGATGTCAGAGGCGAGCAACGCTGCATAGAACGTCGGGATGCAGAAAAAGAGCGTGACACCGTGGTCAGCGACTTGCGCCGCCACACCTTGTGGGGTTGGTGGACGCGACGGTTCGAGCACGACGGTGGCACCGACTGAAAACGGAAAGGTGAGCGAGTTGCCGAGTCCGTAGGCATGAAACATCGGACCAACCGAGTAGCAGACGTCATCGGCCGTGATGCCCAGCACCTGGTCTGCATATGTCTTACACGTCGCAGGGATATCGGCGTGACGGTGCATCGCCAGCTTGGGAGCGCCCGTGGATCCGGACGTGCACAACCAGAACCCGGGCGACTCAGCCCACGTGCCATGAGGCGCTCCGTCGCTACCGTCACCGGCTTGAAGGAAGTCAACCCAACCGATCACGTCGGACTCGGTCGTTCCCGTCGTCACCACGCTGTCCAACTCCGGCGCAACAGGGCGCAAATCAACAAGGGCGTCCTCACGCTCGGTCGAGATGAGCAGCACCCGCGCACGGGCGTCGGCCACGATCACGCCGAGGTCACGACCCGGCAGAAGCGGGTTCATCGCAACAGGCACGGCGCCAATTCGCATCGCGCCCAAGAATGCAGCGACGAACTCGACCGAGTCCAGCATCGCCAGCGCAACACGTTCCTCGGGGCGAACACCGTGGGATCGCAGCGCCGCCGCCATTCGTTCGATCAAGCCGAGTACCTCGACGTAGGTGTATTCGGCATCGCCCTGCCGGATCGCTACGCGACCACCGTCGCCATTGTCGATGTGTCGGTCAACGAGCCATTCGCTCACATTGAAGTGGTCGTGCATGTCATTCCTCCTGATCGGCTGGCACTGCCGAGCCATGTTGATCGTAGAACGATGCGATGAGCGCAACGACTTGATCTGGTTCGTCATGGTGCAACACGTGACCGCCGCGCTCAACACGACGAAGCCCAGCGTTTCCACCGATTGCAGCGACCGTCTCGGTGAGCTGGGCATCAGTAGCGTACTCGTCTCGCGTGCCCTGCACGACCAGTATCGGGCACTCGATGTCGCCGATGAGCGGACGAATGTCCCAACTGGCGAACTCGTCGCTGACCCAGCCTCCACTCCACGCCTCAAACACTGCGCCAGGCGCATCGTGGTGGCGACCGAGCGCCGTCACGAAGTGCTCACGCCCTGCCCGCATCGTGCGAATCGATTCGACGCAGACGTTCTCGACCCAGGTATGCGCTGCAAGCACCATCGCACTTCGACACGCACCGCTCGTCGCTGCCTGGATCAGGGCGATCGACCCCCCATCCGAATGACCGACGAGGGTTGGTGACTCGATGCCGAGTACCTCGATCAGTGCATCAAGCACAGCCGCTTCCCGGTGGAGCCAATCCGCTGGCCAGGGACCGCTCGGGGTGGGAATCGAGGCTCCGTGTCCAGCGCGTTCGTAGGCCATGACCGGCACCCCAGTAGATCGGTGGACGGCACACGGGATATCGCGCCACTGTCCGATCGAACCGAGACCATCGTGCAAGAGCACGATCGAGGCTGGCCCGTCGCCCCACGTTGCTGTACGCAGCCGCGCACCATCAACGTCAACGAAGGCGATCGAAGCAGCTGGATCGAGGTCCGGAGCCGGCACGCGCGGATCAGATCCGGACGTACTCGAAGTCGACCGCTTGAGTGTTGATCCCCGTAGAAGGCGGAGCAATCCATCCAGCCATCTCGCCAACGCCCAACGCAGGCTTCATCAGCGACCCGACGTGGCGTCGCTCGTCGTTGCTTGGCAGCCATTCGTCACGTCGTTCGGTCCACTCGTCTGCACTGATCAAGTCCCCTGCGGGCGTCACGGCGGCGTCACGAAACGCGCCAACCTCGCGATTGAATCCGACATGGGGCAGCGACAACTCCACATCAATGCCCTGTTCGGCCAGCGCGCGGTTCCAGCGACGGACGCCCTTCTCACAGTCGATCGTGTACTCGTTGCGGAGCTCGTGATTGACGAGCGCACGAGCCGACAGCGTTTCGGCGGTGATTGATCCGTCGACGACGGTCAGGAACTGTTCCTCGCCGGCCAGCAGCACGTGGTCATCGTCGTACTTCTCCTCGCCGAATCTGCCCTTCAAGCCAGCGGCGTAGTAGTTGGCCGCGTTGGTCGATCGTTCAGAACCAAAAAGGTCGAGCGAGACCGAGTAATGAAAGTTGATGTAACGCTGCAGCGTGTCGAGGTTGATCCCCCCGAGGGCGGTGACGTCGTCGATGTCGTGCTCGTTCATCAGTTGCGCCGTACGTTGCACGACGCGGCCGACGCCCGTGGCTCCCACAAACATGTGGTGGGCCTCCTCTTTCAACATGAAGTCGCAGGTCCGACTCAACGGGTCGAACGCCGACTCACGTAACGCGCCGAGTTGATACTTGCCGTCACGATCGGTGAAGTAGGTGAACATGAAGAATGACAGCCAGTCAGGCGTCTCTTCGTTGAACGCCCCGAGGATGCGCGGGTGGTCTTCATCGCCCGAGTTCCGCTCGAGCATTGCGTCGGCCTCGTCACGTCCGTCCTTGCCAAAATAGCGGTGCAGGAGGTACACCATCGCCCACAGGTGCCGGCCTTCTTCAACATTGACCTGGAAGAGATTCCGAAGGTCATACAGCGACGGCGCTGTTGCGCCGAGGTGCCGTTGCTGTTCGACTGATGCGGGCTCGGTATCACCCTGCACCACGATGAGACGGCGGAGGTCGGTGCGGAATTCGCCGGGCACCTCCTGCCACACGGGTTCACCCTTGTTGTCTCCGAAGCCGATAGTGCGGTCGGGTTGAGCATCGCTGAGGAAGATGCCCCACCGATACTCGGGCATCTTCACATGGCCGAAGTGCGCCCACCCTTCCCTGCCAACGTCGACAGCCGTCCGCAGATACACGTCTTTTTCTTGGAAGCCGGACGGCCCCATGTCAGACCACCACTCTTGGAAGCGAGGCTGCCAGTTCTCGAGCGCCCGTTTCAGCCGGCGGTCGTCTGCCAAGTCGACGTTGTTCGGGATCCGCTCGTTGTAGTCGATGTTGGTCATGAGCTGGCTCGTTTCTCGAAAGACGAGTTGGTGCCTGGCACCAAGTCGTATTAGGTGCGGGTGTGGTCGAAGGTGGGACGCGTGCCGGTGCCGTACTTGCGGAGCGCACCGTCGGGACCGCTGGCGTTGGGACGGATGAAGACCCAGTTCTGCCAGCCGGACAATCGGGCGAAGATCTTGGTTGCCATCGTCTCGGGCCCGGCAAAACGATGATTGGCCTCCATCGCAGTGAGCGCATCAGGAGAGAAGCTGGCCCGCTCTTCGACAGCAAGGCGGACTTCGTCGTCCCAGTCGAGATCGTCGGGCGCCGATGTGACGAGGCCGAGCTGCCGAGCGCGAGCCGCATCGATCGACTCGCCGACCGCTGCCTGCGCTGCGGCGAGGTCATCGGGCGATCCCCAGAATCGCGATGTCAGCCGCGTGATGCCGTTGACCATCGGCAGCGACCCAAGGCTCGCCGCCGTGAGTTGCATCGTCGCTGCAGGGAGTGGGTCGTCGTCATCTTCGAAGATGCCCTCGAGCATGTAGCTGCGATCAGCGGCCAGCAGGACCTCGGCGAGCACGCCGACGAAACATGAACCCGGCTCGACCAGGGCAATCAAACTGCGCGCGGTGAGGTCGAGGCGCGAGAGCATTCGTTTCCACAGCAGCGCCGTTTCACGCGTGAGGTGATCGTCGCCCGCAAGGAGACGTTCAGAGTGCGCAATTGCGTCAGCGGCACCACCGCTGGTACGCAGTGCGATCGTGCCGAGTTGGGGCTCGTTGAACCGCAAGTGGCAGAGCAGATCATCAAGCTCACGGGCAGCGATCAGCGGCCACTCGACGGCATCGGTCACGCTCACCGTGAGGTCGACCAAGCGTCGAGTGCGATCGAGCGTGGCCTTGACGAACTGATACGAGACCGTGTTGTCACCGACAACCCGGCTCAGCGGTTCGAGCACGATGGCAGACCCGTCATCGACACGATCAGAGGTTGCCGCGAGCGCCTCCACTCGGACTGCGACTGCGTCGTCAAACATCGTTGGGGCTGCCACTTCGTCGACCAGTTTCCACTCGACCGCCTCGACGCCTTGGATGCCTTCGGACTTGGTGGCGAAGACGTCAGCGCGATCGCGACGAACGTGCCGCTTGTCGGTCAGGCGCGTGAGCCCGCCCGTACCCGGCAACACGCCCAGGAGCGGGACCTCCGGGAGCGACACCGAACTCGATCGGTCGTCGACCAGGAGCAAATGGTCACATGCCATCGCCAACTCGTAGCCGCCGCCCGAGCAGGCGCCGTTGATTGCAGCGAGAAAGCGCAATCCGGACGATGCCGATGCTTCCTCGATCTCAAGTCGGGTCTCGTTGGTGAACTTGCAGAAGTTGACTTTGTGCGAATGCGAGGCGTCGGCGAGCATTCGAATGTTGGCGCCGGCGCAGAACACGCCTTCGAGGGCGCTGTCGATAACAACGACCTTCACCTCCGGATGCTCGAAGCGGATGCGGCGCACGGCGTCGGCGAGTTCGATGTCGACGCCGATGTCGTAACTGTTCAGCTTGAGTTCGTAGTCGCCGAGCAAACCCCCGCTCGGCGAGACGTTCATCGACAGCGAAGCTGCGTGACCGTCGATCTTCAGGTTCCAGTGGGCGTACGCGTCGGGCTGACGCTCGAACGTGATCGGTGCCGTCAGGACGGCTGCATCGGACATCTCAGAACCCCTACCTTGTGAATCACCAACATACCTTGCTTTCATCTCGCATCGCAAGCAGAATGTAGAACATGCTCCTCCCGTCAACCGATGTCGCTCCTTTGGCACCGGTTCTGGGTCTCCGCCAGGACGGTGACGTCGGCGTCTCAAGTGCTTCTGATCTGCTGATTACCGTGTTCGGCGAGCTGATGCGACCTGCGGGTGGAAGCGCCTGGACCCAGACGCTCGTCGCTGCGCTCGGGCTTCTCGACGTCGAAGACAAGGCAGCACGTCAGGCGATCAGTCGGCTGGGAGCGAAAGGTTGGATGACCTCCGAACGAGTCGGCCGCAAGAGCCGCTGGCAGCTCACCGAATGGGCCACTGATCTACTCGTTCGCGGCGCCGAACGAATCTACGGTCTAGGCGCCGACGACCATCCGTGGAACGGCGAATGGCTCGTGTTATTGGCCAGCGTTCCCGAGACTCATCGAACGATGCGCTCGCGCCTCGCTGTCCAGCTCGGATGGGCCGGGTTCGGTACGCTGGGACAGGGAGTCTGGGTTTCACCCCGCGTCGAGCGGGAGCGCGAAGCCGCCGCCATCGTGCGCGATCTCGACGTTGAAGGAGCAGTGCTTTTTCGGTCGACTATGACCGACATCGGCTCGCCGCTCGACGTTGCCGAGCGTGCATGGCCGCCTGGCCCGCTCGCTGGCCTGTACGACGCGTTTCTGTCCCAACTCAACAACCCAGCCACTCACGACAATGCGACAACAACCCGTCGCCTGCTTGAACTCGTCGATACCTGGCGCCGATTTCCGCTCATCGACCCAGACCTACCGCTCGAACTCAGACCGGCGGACTGGCCCGGAGACAGCGCCGCCCAGGAGTTCGCCAAGCGACGTTCCTCATGGGCCAGCAGCGGTACCGACTGGTGGACAGCAATCGAACGCAGCTTCGAGTAACGCCAAACGTCCGCCCGTCACACCCAGCAACACTGGCGGAGCGGACGGAGTTCGTCAGCGTGTGAGTCTCAGGAGATGATCAGTAGATCTCGATGAGGCCGGCAGCGCCCTGGCCGCCACCGATGCACATCGTGACCACACCGAGCTTGGCGCCGCGACGCTTGCCCTCCTGCAGGATGTGGCCGGCGCAGCGGGTACCAGTCATGCCGAACGGGTGGCCAATGGCGATCGAGCCGCCGTTGACGTTGTACTTCTCCGGATCGATACCGAGCTTGTCGCGGCTATAGAGACACTGCGAAGCAAACGCCTCGTTGAGCTCCCAAATATCGATGTCGTCGACGGTCAGGCCGTGTCGCTTGAGGAGCTTGGGTACGGCGTAGATCGGGCCGATGCCCATCTCGTCAGGCTCACAGCCGGCGACGGCCCAGCCCTTGAAGGCGCCGAGCGGCTCGATGTCGCGGCGGCTTGCTTCTTCGTCGCTCATCATCACCACAGCGGCAGCGCCATCGGACAGCTGGCTGGCGTTACCCGCGGTGACGTAATTGCCTTCACCGCGGACCGGGCCGAGCTTGGCAAGGCCTTCGAGGGTCGTGGTCGGACGGTTGCACTCGTCTTTGTCGACAACGTAGTCGACAATGGTCTCTTCCTTGGTTTCTCGGTCGACCAACTTCATCTTCGTGGCCATCGGGACGATCTCGTCCACGAAGAGCTCATTCTCCTGCGCGCGCGCCATGCGCATCTGCGATTCGAGCGAGTACTCGTCCTGATACTCACGCGACAGGTTGTATCGCTCGGCCACGATGTCAGCGGTCTCGATCATCGCCATGAAAATCGCGGGGTACTGCTCAGTGAGGGCCGGGTCGACGCCACCGAGGCTGTCGATGCCGCCACCGGGCATGGTGATCGACTCAACGCCACCAGCAACAGCGATATCAACGCCATCCTGCTTGATGTGATTGGCTGCGACAGCGATCGAGTTGAGGCCCGACGAGCAATGACGCTGGATCGTGTTGCCACCAACATTGACAGGGAGGCCAGCAAGCAGACCAGCAAGGCGACCGAGGTTGGCGGCGCCGTGCGCTCCGTTGCCGAGTGCAACGTCCTCCACAGCTTCAGGCTCAACGCCCGCCTTCTCGACGGCATGCTTGATGGCGTGGGCCGCCATCGACATGGTCGGCGTCATGTTAAAGCCGCCACGGCCAGCTTTGGCTAGACCGGTGCGGGCGTAGGAAACGAAGACTGCTTCACGCATTGGGGAACTCCTGGATCGGTGACTACGAGGTTGGTGTGCAAAAGTTGTGCGGAGATGAACCTAGTGATCGACTGACTCAAAAGTTGCACCCGACCCGGCCGCTGTGATGTCTAGCTGCTTGTCGCTGGCAGGCTGAGTGGATGAGTGAGTTCTTCCCTTGTCGTCTCGACCGTCGATGGACACCGATGTTTACGGCTATGCGGGTCAGCCGCGATGACGGTGTAACCCTCACCGACGACGGTCAATTCAGCGCCACCTTTGGCTTCCTGCACCTTCAGACTTCCATCGAGAACATCGATCGCACCGAGGTCACCGGGCCGCACCGTTGGTACACAGCGGTCGGAGCTCGACTGAGCCTTGCCGACGACGGTCTGACGTTCGGGACGAATCATCATCTCGGCCTATGTGTCGAGTTCGTCGAGAAGATCCCGAGGGTGATCGGGCCACGCGCCCACTCCGCCCTATGGACTAACGTCGCCGATCCCGACGGCCTCGCCGCCGCACTCGGGTGCTGACGACAACATCCTGGCTCGAGAAACGTCAGAACCCGAAGCAGTCGCCACTCTCAACCGGCCGTCAATTCACAGATGTCAAAGTTTGACTTCGATGCCGCTTATCCGGAGGGATCTGCCTCCCCGCCTTGCGGCAAGCGATCCATAACGGAAAACTGCTGATCCACCGACGGCACCGCAGCCCGACAACACCCTTGGCCCTCGTTCGGCCAGCACCTTGGAGCCTCGAGGCTCAGTCCGGCATCGGCAGTGGTGACGGGGGCCGCCCGCCCCGGCTCATCGTAAGCATCTGCAACAGTGAAGTCTTTCTGCATTTGCGATGTGCAGCAGCGCAAGCTCGCGACCGCGCTTCCGACCTGCGAGGATTATCTCATGGTCGCCCAGAAGTCTGTTGCCACTAATCGGATCGTCGAACGTAGAGAGCTCAACGACTTCATCCGAACCCGCCATCACGGCGTGTTACTGACGAGCCGACGCGATGGATGGCCGCAATCGTCGCTGGTCTCGATGGGGCTAGATGAACCCGCTGATCGACCAGCGCGCATTGTCGTATCCAGCTACCCAGAGCGGGCCAAGGTGCACAATTTGCGCAGAAATCCCAAAGCATCGATGGTTGTGCAGAGCGACGATTGGAACGGTGAATTTGTTCAAGTTGACGGCAGTGCTGAAATTTTTGACCTCCCCGATGCCCTCGATGGGTTATGCGACTATTTCCGTGTGATCTCTGGGGAACACCCCGACTGGGACGAGTACCGCAGCGCTATGACTCAACAAGGCAAGTGCCTGATCCGCCTCACCATCGAGCGGTGGAGCCCGATTTCTAAGGGTGGTTTCCCCTCTCGCCTCGTCACTGATTGACGTCTACGCCCCTTGGTTAGACGTCTACGCCCCATGATTCATAGCCATGATGGTGGGCTCGAGCGGGAGATGCGCCACCTCAGGATCTAGCCTGACGTACATGAGTGCTGATGCGAGTCGTACGAATCGTGACGTGTGGGAAGAAGCCTTTGTTGCGTCGAAGATTCGTGACGATGACTACGCCACGATGTCAGGGATTCCGCTCGATCCGGTCTACGGACCCGACGACGGTGAGTTTCCCGGCCAATACCCGTATACCCGTGGCCCTCATGCGTCGATGTACCGATCGAAGCTGTGGACGATGCGAATGTTTGCCGGGTTCGGCACCGCCGAGGACACTAATGGTCGGTTCAAGGAGATCCTTCAGGCCGGAGGAACCGGGCTGTCGACAGCGTTCGACATGCCCACGCTGTTGGGCCTTGACTCCGACGATGCGATGTCGCTCGGCGAGGTCGGCCGCTGCGGTGTTGCCGTCGACTCCCTTGCCGACATGGAAGATCTTTACGCCGACATTGACCTCGGTGAAATCACCACGTCGATGACAATCAACAGTCCTGCTGCGCCAATCTTTGCGATGTATGTCGCTCAAGCAGAGAAGTCGGGCGTAAACCGCGTCCGACTTGGAGGCACGCTGCAGAACGACATCCTCAAGGAGTACCAAGCACAGAAAGAGTTCGTCTTCCCACCGCGACAGTCGATGCGGCTCGTTCGCGACACCATTCAGTTCACCGCTGCAGAGATGCCGCGCTGGAACTCGATTTCAATTTCTGGGTATCACATTCGTGAAGCTGGCTCGACAGCTGCCGAGGAACTTGCGTTCACCCTTGCGAACGGATTTGCCTACGTCGAACTCGCATTGCAGGCAGGGCTCCCCATCGACTCATTCGCCCCGCGGCTCAGCTTCTTCTTCAACGCACACATTGACTTCTTCGAAGAAATTGCCAAGCTCCGTGCAGCGCGCCGCATTTGGGCGCGTTGGATGAAGGATCGCTACGGCGCACACCTCGAGAAGTCAATGCAGCTTCGATTTCACACGCAAACGGCCGGTGTGTCGCTCACGGCGCAGCAACCTGAGGTCAACATCGTGCGTACGGCGATTGAGGCACTCGCTGGCGTTCTCGGCGGCACGCAAAGCCTGCACACCAACTCAATGGACGAAGCTTTAGCGCTGCCCACCGAGAAGTCGGCCCGCATTGCTTTGCGCACCCAGCAAGTGATCGCGCACGAAACCAATGTGACCCACGTAGCCGACCCGCTCGGCGGGTCCCACTTTGTTGAGGAACTCACCGATGAGATTGAGCGCCAGGCCGAAGAAATTTTCGCCAAGCTTGACGACTTCGGTCAAGGTTCAATGCTCGAGGGCTGCATCACAGGCATCGACGAGAACTGGTTCCAGAGCCGCATCGGTGACTCGGCGTATGAACTCGAGCGCAAGTTCAACGCGGGTGAGCGAATCGTTGTCGGCGTGAGCGACTTCTGCGAAGGCAACGACGACGACGAGATGGACACCCTGCAGATCAGCAACAAAGACGAAGCGCGTCAGCGCGCTCGCCTCGACACTGTGAAGAATGACCGCAGTCAGGAGGCCGTTGACAAGATCCTTGCGCAATTGGCTGCCGAAGCGGCAGACCCAGAAGTCAATCTCATGCCGACCCTGATCGAGGCTTCACACACCTACGCCACGCTTGGCGAAATCATGGGCACCATGGCCAATGTCTTCGGCCGGCACACGGAAGTACCTACCATCTAGTGCGAGTCGTCGCCTCGGAAATCCACCGGGCGCACCACGGACTCGAGCTCAACGACGGCCAAATCACACTCTCGCACGAGGGTCCCAGGCGGGCAGATCTCATCGCCGCTGCGCTCCGAGCTGATGGTCACGAATTCGTAAAGCCAAACGAAGTCGATGACGAACTGGTCAGCCGGGTCCACACACCGGAGTACATCGATTTTCTTGCGACCGCCTGGACGCGATGGATCGAGCGGGGCGAGTCGGTTGAAGCAGCAATGGGGTTCACGTGGCCGACTCGAGGGATGCACTCCACACGTCCTCATGATCTCATGGGTCAGCTCGGCTACCACAGCTTCGCTGCGGACTGCTCAATTACGGCCGGCACCTGGCCGGCAGTTCGAGAGGCTGCGGCAATCGCTGCAACCAGCGCCGACCTCATGATGAAGCATCGCCAAACGACGTACGGGTTATGTCGACCGCCAGGCCACCATGCAACCAGCGACCAGTTTGGGGGTTACTGCTATCTCAACAATGCCGCCATTGCAGCCCAGCGACTCCTTGACTCCGGTGCGTCGAGCGTCGCGGTTCTTGACGTCGACTATCACCACGGCAATGGCACGCAGGCCATCTTCGCTGACCGCAGTGATGTGCTTTTCATTTCGATCCACGCCGACCCCACCTACGAGTTTCCCTTTTTTACGGGTCACGCAAACGAAATCGGTCAGGGCGAGGGTGAATACTGGAATCTGAATCTGCCACTTCCCGCCGGCACAACGATGCAGGGTTGGATGGCTGCACTTGACACTGCGCTCACTCGTATAGCCAACGCTGATGTGGATGCCCTGGTCGTGTCGCTGGGGGTCGACATCTACGAATTTGACCCGCTTGGCAAATTCGTGATCAGCACGGCCAACTTTACGGAGATCGGGATGGCAATTAACGCTGCTGGTTTACCCACCGTCGTGCTCCAAGAGGGCGGTTACGCCGTCGACGACATTGGCCCCAACGTCGCAGCGTTCCTCCAACCCTTCAGCTGACAGGGCTTCATCTTGTGCGGCGAGAGCTCGGTGGTCAATGATTGAAGGGCTTCGTCCACCAAGCAACGGCAGTCTTCGTGCCGGCGGGAATCTCCGTGAATCCACCATCGTGGATCTGCACTGGAGCGTCTACGACAAGTTTTACCCATAGCGCCTCGGTCGGATGGAGAATGGTGATTGGTTTTCCTGCTGCATTCCATGCTCGCACGCTCTCGGAATCTGATCGCATCCACGCCCATTGACCGGCATGCGCACACTGCGCTGCCTGCTTACCCCATGACATCTCAACGCGCGGGGTAACCGCTAGAAAAAGCCCTCCGCCGTTGGGCACGGCACCAACGCGCTTGATCTCATCGAGTGGCGACGACCGAATCTGCAGCTTGGTAAGCGCGTCCGGGGCTTGGTCCATAGGGGATGGCAAGAAGGCACGAACCTCAGCACCATCTCGTTCGACAGTGACGCCCTCAAGCTCCTGGGCACGCTGCCACGCTGATGCTCGACCCCGCCGAACAATCTTGCGAATGCGCGCACCATTCCATTTGGTGACCGCGTCGTGCCACTGACCTTCAGGCTGGCTGCGGGGGTCATTCAGGAGCTCAATCGTCGCCAGCGCTGCCGCTGCAGCTATGGCCTCAGCCCCAGGTGGGTCAAATTTCTCCACCCGAGCTACGAGTTGCAGCGCCCACGGCGATTCATCAGCGCTTTGATCAGACTCCACTTTGTCAGTATCTCGCAACGCTGCTCCGATCCGAAAACCTGTGCCCGACCCCGGTGCCTTTCGGTGTCCTGATGAGGATTGCACAGATACTGATCGGCAGGAAGCCACGGAGTGGAATGGTTTTTATCAGTGTTCCAGTCAATCGCCATTCGATTGAGCGTTGCTTTGACTCGGACTCGGGCAAGTTGTTGGTCGACTGGTTTTTGGACATCTCGATGCTTTGTCCAGGCAACTACGGCTTCATTCCACACAGGCTTTCCGGGGATAGCAACCCGGTCGAGGAGCTCTTGTCCAACACGCAAGCCATCGTTCCTGCCGCATTCATAATTGCGCCCAGTCAAGATCCTCGTGATGGAGGACGGCGCCAGGCTCAACGAAAGGATCCTCGCAGTGCCGGGTGCTTGCATCAGTCGCCGCTATGCCCACATTGAGGATTACGCCCAGCCCTTAGAGACGACGTCGCAACAAATCGACCACTACAAGGATCTCAAACGTGGCAGGTATCTCCGGATTAATCACTGGGGACGCCGCCCTAGCGAAGTAAACAATCGTCGATGCCATCAAACGCGACATCAGCACATGACAGCTCGACTGAGCTAGGCGTCTACAACCGTCTCACCGATGCCGCCTGACCGGTTGTGCCGTGCGCAATTCCGACGACTCTGTCCAAGTTCTGTGTCCCGCCGAGTCGTCCGTAGAGGCGAGTTCCTGCAGAACTGATGCCGCCGTCGACCACGATTGAGGTTCCCGTAACAAACGCTGCGTCAGGCCCTGCCAGCCAGAGCGCTGCACCGGCGATGTCGGATCCCTCGCCTCGCTTCGGGAGCGGCTGCAATTCGCTCATTACTGTCTCAGCATCAGCCTCGTCGCCTCGATGCATTAGCGGCGTGAAGATAATGCCCGGGCAAATCGCATTGACCCGGATCGAGTGCGCAGCTAGCTCGTTCGCAGTGGTCTCAGTCAAATTGATGACTGCTGCTTTGGCTGCAGAATAGGCCTGGGGGCCTCCCCCACCGCCGAGGCCGGCCACCGAGGCTGTGTTGATGATTGAGCCGCCAGCCCCCTGCTCAATCATCTGGCGAGCCGCGTGCTTGGTCCCATTAAAAACGCCTCGGACCAACACAGCGAAGGTTGTGTCCCAATCGTCGGACTCAATCTCCGTAATCGGCCCGAATGCTCCACCCACACCGGCGTTGTTGAACATGATGTTGAGCTGGCCAAATGAATCGACAGCAGCGCGCACTGCTGCTGCGACATCAGCTTCGACCGACACGTCACATCGCTCGAACCGAACGGCATGCTCCAACTCCGCCGCGACACGCTCTCCGGCCTCGACATTAAGATCAGCGACAACAACCGACGCACCCTCGGCGACAAAGCGGCGGACGGTTGCCAGCCCCATGCCGCTTGCTCCACCGGTGACGACGGCGACAGCTCCCTTTAGGACTCCGGTGCTTGACATGACGTCACTCTGCCAGTGACGTCATGATCTCGACGAGACGCGAACGCTACGCGTGCTGGCCCACACTCGCCCTAGATGATCTCCCGAGCTGCCAGATCAGCATCAGCTGGGAGCTACTCCTTGCCACTGACGGCTACAAACGCTGAACTTGTGCTCATGGGTGACTTGGAGACATCGACAGCAAGCCGACCAGCGCTTGATTATCGACACAGACTTCCGTACCAACGCCCAAGATCAGACGTCACGTCGCAAAGAGCTTCGCCGACCCCAGTCGCTGCCAGCATCCAAGCTGCTGATCCGGATCGGTACCACCGGATATTTGATCCCACCTGTTGCGGAGCCGAACCTGGCCCTGTCGTGATTCGGCCGCCCGCACACCTGATCCCTCGCCACAGATTGGTTACGCTCTGCGACACCAAGCTAAAATCGAGAGAAGGACACCATGCAGACAACCGATCTTGAAGAAGCCGTTCCTGGCCTTGGAATGGCACGGGAATGGCCTGCGTTGATGTTCGTCGGCGTCGCGACCGTCATCTTGGGTGTCGTGGTTCTGGCCTGGCCTAGCCAGACATTGGCTGTTGTCTCCGTTCTCATCGGGATCCAATTCATCATATTTGGCTTGTTTCGACTGATCGAAGCGTTCGCCGGCGAGACCGCCGGAGTGGTCGGATTTGTCGGTGTGCTACTCATGATCAGCGGTGTGATCGTGTTGCGCAACCCGTACGAAACCGTCGCCATCCTCGCCACAATTCTGGGTGTTGTCTGGATTGTCTCGGGTTCAATTGACGTGGTTGCCGCAATCGCCGACCGCGGATCAGGTGGCCGTGGGCTCCGCATCCTGAAAGGCCTAGTCGCTGCGATTGCAGGCGTTGTGGTCGTTTCTTGGCCAGCTCCGACCGTCACCGTCGTTGCCTGGATCGCAGGTCTCCAACTCGTTATCTTTGGCCTGGTCATTATCGCCACTGCCTTCTCGTTCCGGACCTTGGCCGACGACTAAACGCGTTGCTCACCGCATGGCCCAAATATCACAGATATTCCAAGGCGGCGCGAGCACTAATTCCCCTCGAGAGGTTCCCGCTCAACTTCTTGTCGTTTCCTGGAATATTGAGTTTGGTGTTCAGGCCGCAGCTGCCGCAGCAGCACTGCTTCATTCTGCGCAACTCAGTGACGCAGATCTGATCCTTCTGCAAGAGATGGATGAACAAGGCACGGAACTCGTGGCACGAACGGTTGGGTTGGAGTACGTGTACGTCCCGGCCTCGATACATCCTCAGACTGGCCGCAACTTCGGTAACGCCGTACTCTCACGTTGGCCGCTGACGGACCCAGGCGTAGTGTCGCTGCCCTACGCCTCAGCCGTGCAAGGCCAGCCTCGTCACCTTGTGCACGCAGTGGCACACGTCGGTCCTATGCGCATCCGCGCCTGCAGCGTGCACACCGAGGTCGCCACCCTCAGCCCGCCCAAGCGTCGGAGGCAGTTCGCCGCCATCGCCGACGTCACTTCTGCAGGTCCAGATGAGCTACTTGTTATCGGAGGCGACTTCAACACCCTGACTCGCCGCGGGATCGAAGCCGTAACCTCATCTCTTTCATCAATCGGTGCGCACCGGTCCACCGAAGGTGCAGGTCCGACGTTACGAAGAGGTGGCCGAGAATTCTCTCTCGACCACATATATACGCGGTCATTCACGCCAATATCTTGCGGAGTTGTCGCAGGCCTCAGCGCCAGTGATCATCGTCCAATTTGGGCTCGCCTTACTCCTCAGGCCACTGCGTAAGACAGCGCATCTGTGGCGGACTGAACTTCTTGACGCCGCTGAGACACGGTAGTAGTGCTCTCGGCAATCAACTGCTCCATCTCTGAGGCGTTCGGATCTTTTCGAAGCCGCACACTGGTTTCGAGCGCTCCGCGTAGGCTCGCCACGCTGATCGACAGCGTACGCAATGCGTCGCTCAGGTTCGCATGCTCGGCACTGTTCGCCAACGCCTGGCATCGATTCTCAAGGTCCACGGCACGTGTTCGCACGGTCTGCCAAGCGAGCTCCAGTTGCTGCACATCCGTCGAGCGAAGCACGTCGATGCTGCCTTGATCGGCTAACCAACGGCTCAGTCCAACAATCTCGCCAGCAGACCGGCGGCTGGCGCTTCGTTCCGCCTGCTGCTTGTCTGAGCGACGCGATGCGGACGCAACAATTCCAGCAATTAACGCGAAACCGGCAAGCGCAATGAGGATGATCGCAAACCACTGATTGCCCGTCAGTCCACCGTCGGATTCGCCCTCGTCTGGTGTCTGCGCCGGCGGCTGCTCGGGTTCCGGCGCTGGCGCTGGCTCTGGCTCTGGCACCGGCTCTGGAGCTGACTCGCCGCCTGCGCCATCAGCTGGGAGAGTGATACCGCCACCTACGCCATCAGCTGGAAGAGTGATACCGCCACCTTCAAGTGGTGGGGTGCCGTCACTAGAGCACGCTCCAAGCAGTGCTAACGAACCGACCACCAGGACGCAGCTGCGTCGGACACGGCGCATGGCAACCGTGTTTCGCCAGCTGGTCATCGGGCACCGCCAGCACAGCCGAAGGTCTGAACATCAAATTGATCGGCACCTAACACAGTTTTTCCTCCGTCGATGTGTTGGCGACAGCGTGTCGCATCTTCACATTTTTTCATCGCACACTAAGCGAGAACCGGACCATATTCCGGGCAGGCGCTCCATTACGGCCAGGATACCAAAGTCCTTGCGATCGGCCGTCGACCTAGATGTACTTCTGCCTGGTCAGCCAGTTGAATGAGAAGAACCCCAAGATCGGCGGCAAGTAGGCTGTCATCACACGGTGGATGATCGCAATTGACACAGCCTGTTCGGCAGGGATGCCAGATGCGGTGAGCAACCCGCTCATCGTGGCCTCGGCGACACCAATCCCTCCCGGAACCGGTGCTAATCCTGCAAGAAGCCCGGTTCCAACGCTCACGAAAATGACGGCCGCAAACGGGAGAGATGCTCCAAAAGCAGCCATCGTCGCAGCGAGCGAAAGGGCGCCGATCAACTTATTCAGAGTCTCCCCAGCAAAGATCCGCCCCAGCGTGCTCGGCGACAGAACGATCTCCCTAACCGACATCACCGCCTCACGCAATACCGGTAGAACCTTTTCGCGGAACTTAGGCATCGCCAGCACAACCACCAGTCCGACAACTACAACAGCGATGGCAATCGCGATCAGCCCGCCGGCGTCGAAGTTAGTCAACGAGTTGGTCTCCACTTCTTGACCGATCGCCCACGCACACAGCACCAGCAGAACTACTTCGGCGAGGAAACCGATAAAGCCGATCACCGGCCCCTGCGTCGTGGCAACTGTCAACGACACGCCGAAGTTTTGGAGGAACCTAATATTCATGCCAACCGAGCCGACAACTGACGGTACTACCAGCCCGATAAAGCTCTTTGCCGACTGCAACAACATCGTCGGCGAGAATGGCAATGGCTGTGTGACAATTGCTTTGAGGCTTATGTATTCAGTTGAGTAGCTTGCGATCTTGATGAGGAATGCAACCACTAGCCAAGCCAGTGAAGCGTTTTGCACTTCTTCGACAAGCGTGTCAAAGCCGACATCTGCTACCTGGCTGATTAACGCATTGGCCGCAATGACCGCCCCTAGGGCGACGAAGACCTGACTGATCTTGACGCGTTTGACGGCAGCCAGTTCAGGCGCTTCGGCGCCGAGTTGCTCCGAAAGGTCGCGCCGCAGGGTTTCAGCCTCCACGCCCGCCGCCTTGAGTTGTTTGCGTAGTTCGGGCTCCAGCGCAGCTTCCTGCACGAACGGCAACGTCGACTCCAGGACTTCACGTTCGACGACATCGACGGCCGCTGTAACTGACCGCGTCGATCCAGCGGCGATCGCCTGTACGGCAAGCATTGAGGTCACGTCGCTGGCGATCTGCTGATCGGTAGGAAACAACGAAGCTTTACTCAATCCCAGGAGTTCCACAGTCTCTGGCAACACTCTGATGGACTCCTGTTGGAGCCCACCGTGGGTTATCCGGGCCTTGGTATGAAGGTCACGCAGTTCTCGCCAGGCTGCTCGAAGCATCGCATCGTCAGGATGATCGAACGGTTCGCCTAGTGGGCCAGCCGACACGAGCAGCACGTCGCCTTCGCCGCCTTGACCGACTCCGATGATGGCCGGAACGCACACGCCAGCGTCACGCGCAGTCAGCACGGCGAGTGCTTCGTGTTGCGCCTGCTCAGATCGTCCGCTGCGAGGTGACGGACCCGCGGTTCGGTACCACAACGAACGCCAAACCCGTTCTGCGCTCTGTTGGCTCTCGGCGTCGATGCCATAGATCTTGATGTTCAATGGTGTTCCTTCAGGCGTCTCCGCCGTTGCCAGCCCAACCGTGCCGGGCTGCTCACTTTCGTAAGCGAGGTCAGCAACTGCAATGCCGACGCCAGCGAGAGTTGCCTTGAGTCGCTCGATCGACGGCAGCCCTTCAGGTGACCCGTACACCAGCCGAACGAGCGCCACGCTGAAAAGGCCCAGGGAGAGGGACCCAGACACTGCTGTCGGTGTCGTGAGTCCAAGCAGGAGAGGGCCAAAGATGCCAGCGGCGGTCATCCAGCGCAACAGTCGTTGTGCGTGAGAATTGACGTACCGCCCCAGAACGAGCGCAACGATGACAACAAGCATGGGTCGCAACGTCGGGTAAGGCGGGAGTTCTTTTGCCGTGACCAACTCAGGGATTAAATCCGGCCAAGCTTCCGAGACAACTCTCGTTCCGATCAAGCCGAGCGCTATCGAGACGAAGACCGACCAGAAAAGGTCCCGAAGAAGCCCTCGTCCGAGCGTGCCGCTAAACAGGCTCATGACAATCAGCGAAAGCGCCATGATTCCTGATCCGCTGTAGGCGATCCAAGAAATAGCTCGAATCCAGTCCGGGAGATCGGAGAAAAGCTCGAGTACTCGCACATCGAGTGGCGCGTTGTTCGACGCCGCCCATCCGAACAGCACGAATGCCGCAGCAGACAAAATCAACCGAGCGACATCAGAGGGGCGGCGTCGCCGAGGCACGCCAGGGTCAGACAGAAATAGCGGCGTCTTTATAAAAGCCTCGGCACTCAGTTGACGAGAGGCGAGGAAATTGCGTTCTGACCCCTTGGACATGTCATCAGTACCGTCGGTCATCTTCTCCACCGCAATCTCCCTTCTTGTCCGACACAGCCTGACACATCTGATCTTCTCAATCGGCTCATTTGGCTACTTCGTCACAGCGGACTCTGGCAATGAGCCACGTTTAAAAACAATCTCAGGCACACCACGGTGATACCGGTCAAACATCGTCACGATCAATGTCAAAAGCAACACGAAGAACACCGTCGCTGCTTCGTTCAGTCGTTCGTCCCCGCTACGGGC
Organism: uncultured Ilumatobacter sp.; assembly: GCA_938091165.1. Classification (GTDB taxonomy): domain Bacteria; phylum Actinomycetota; class Acidimicrobiia; order Acidimicrobiales; family Ilumatobacteraceae; genus Ilumatobacter_A. The sequence goes on from CALKNK010000004.1 coordinate 28,136, forward strand.
CAGAGCGATAAACACCAGAGCGGCAGCCAGGTTGACAACCACCATCACTGCAAACTCGCCCGCTGTCGTCGCCCAGCTTCGACCACGCTGCGTAAACCGAAAACCCACGAACGAGTTGATAACGACGACGAACGACACCGCCGCAACCGTTCCCAGGATGTTGTTGTCGTTTTCCGGCAATAGCTGCGCAAAGATGATTGTCACCATTGACACCAAGGCGATCTTCTCGAACGTGTACCAACTGAGGATTGAAGGCGGCCGGTTGCGCTCCTCCGCCATTTCTCTTTGACGAATGGTCTTGTCAACATCCATGGTGAAGGGCCAATCCGGTGCTGGAGCATCTTGCCAAATCTTCCTGACGGCGAAACTGATACCGATACAGATACCAATGAGCAATCCAGCAAACCAAAGGTTTTCGCCGATCGCTGTTCCCCACGATGTCGAGATGGACACGCCAAATATGTCTTCTTTCATGAAGTCGGTGAAGTCGAGTTGCGCAATGTGAATCCACCATTCCTGTGGAAGTTTGATAAAGATCCAAATAAACGCCGCCATGACGATGACCTGACGCCGATTGAGTCGTGCCGGGTTCCACCAGAGCCGGACGGCCTCGTATGCGATGAAGAAGTACTCGAAGGTGTTCGGAAAAATGATGAGAAGCGTCCGAACGTCGAGTAATTCGAAGAGCAGCACGCCAACCAACCGGTAGTACCAAAGGAACCGGGCAACACCGAACGCGAAAGGATCAGTCCAGTTACGCATGGTCGACAGGTACGCAATTGTTAAGTAATAGATATCTAGGGCCTTGTCGTAACCTTGATAACCGGTGAGGTCAAGGTCCGTGTTGTTCTGAAAGATCGTTTGGTCTGCGGCATCAATGACCAGCGCAGCGAGTATTGCCGGGAGCGGAAAACGCGGAATCAGCAGCGGAACAAAGAGTCGCAGACCGACAACAACAACGAAAATCAACAGATCAGTGGACACGAAACTTCAGTTCTGGCACGCGAGATATCATGTCATGTCAACCCGGCACGGCCTCGTATGCCGGACAGAGCACCGGCACCGGCTGTCGAACCGATAACGTCGGCGACCATGTTGATTCTCGCCATCATCGTCGCCGGCATGGCCGTTGGGTGGATCGCCCAATTTTTGCTAGGTCGCAACTCTCGTGAAATCGATTGGAGGATTGCGTTCCTCGCTGGCATCGGCGGTTCGTTCGTCGGAGGTCTTTTGGCGAGCCTTATCGCCGGCGATGGCCTTGCGCTGAGGCCCAGCGGCATGATCGGGTCGATCGTTGGTGCCGTCGTCATTACGTTGACTTGGCAGCAGGTCAACAAAAAGCGTTTGGAGGCCGCTCTTGCGGCGGCCAACAAAAAGCCTTGGGACAAGGCTTAGCAGCGAACTAGTCAGGCGCCCAACGACACACCGGCTCAGGACACCCCATTGAGCAACGCGATCAGCTGAGAAACGCGATCGGCGTGGACAACGAACTTGTTGTTTCACCTTCGTTTCACCGGGCACAGCAGAGAAAGGTCTTGGTTCTCTGCGGACTCTCGAGGCCAAGGGTTTCATCAAGATTGACGGTTGTGCGCTGCTGAGCAAGGACATCCAATGTTGTCTCACCGCTAAACGAGCAGGTCAAGATTGGCCGCGACACAAAGCGACGTTCGTTGGAGTGGTTGGCCTATTCGTCAGTGGCGTTGTTGGCCTACTGGTCCTTGGTTCACTCGTCATCGCAGGCGCAGCCGCTCATATTTAGAAGTATGCGAATCGTCTGGCAGAGTTAATCGCCTCAGTCGGCGATGACGCGGAATCCGGCTTCGGGCTCGTCGCATCGATCGTTTCCTCGCTCAGCGACCCGGCGACCGTCACCGATCGACTAAGAATGCGCCGGGAGGGCCTGTCAGTGCACAGATTCCCGCAGCGCTCCGGGTCTACGTCGAGCGCTCGCTTCACCTCTGAGGTATCCACTACGCAACGCCCCTGGGCCAGCGGAAGCCGGTTCGAGGACCGCTTGCGAAGCAAGCATGTCCTCGAACCGGACCGACGTAGGGATCAAGCGAGGAGCTTGGCCTTTTGAGCTGCGAATTCTTCGGCGGTGATCTCTCCGCTGTCGCGCAGGCCGGCGAGCTTGGTGATCTCGTCAGCAGATCCAACTCCAGCGCCGGCAGTCTGGCGAACATATGAATCAAACTGGGCTTGCGCAGCCTGCTGCTCAGCGATGCTGCGACTGGCCATATCATTACCATTGGCAAGCAAGTAGATGAGAACGCCGAACCACGGCACGATAATTACGAAGATCAGCCAGAGGGCCTTCGAGATTCCTCTCATCTCGTGGTTCCGGAAGATGTCCATTATCACTCTGAAGACCAGCATGATCCAGGCGATCCACAAGAAGAAGATCAGCATCGACCAGAAGAGGCCCAGAATCGGATAATCGTAAGCAAGCATATTGCGTTGTCCTTTTCGCTTTCACGGTTCGACACTTGTCGAACTCTTTGCGCGGCAATACTAGAGCGAGCGCCTTGGCAAAAGGTTGCATATCGTCAGAGATTGATCCGCTCCCAGCCACCGCAAGGGATCGCCACTGCGGTCTTGACACTGCTGTGCGGTATCTTTTTTACGTGCGCGGGACTCTGGCGAAAATCGCATATTGGCCCATGCGCACCTTTCGAGATATTTCCGTTGCGACCCGTTTGTCGTTGGTCATTGTCTTGGTTGCGTTGGTATCGCTCGCCATCACTTCCATCGTCGGGCTTCAACGAGGAAGCCAGATTGCGGACGAGGTATTGCAGGCACGCGTGACCTCTCTGGGCGCAGCTCGTGCCGACGAAGTTGAGCGGTACGTCGGAAGTCTGCAGCGCGCTGCTGTAGGCCAGGCGATCAGCCCAAGCACAGCACGAGCGATTAGCGAGTTCGCTGATGCCTACAAAGAGCTGAACTCAAATACGCCAACTACAAATGATCAAACTGCTGTGAGCGCGTTCTACGCCGACGTCGTAGCTCCGGGTCTGGCCGAGGTGCGCGGTCGTCCAGTTGTTGCTACCGGCCTTGCGCCGAGCGCCAATGCGGCCGTCACGCTGCAAGCGGCCTTCGTAGTACCGTCGGGCGAAGGCAACCTGCTTGCCGGAACAGGTGATAGCAGCGGTTGGTTTGGGCTCCACCGCGAGTTTCATGAGTCATTTGAGGAATTCACGATTCAAATGGGCGTGGACGACTTCTATCTCATTGAGCCTGACGCCAACACCATCGTTTATTCCACTGCGAAAGGCATCGATTTTGGGACCAGCCTGCTCACTGGCCCCCAGAGTGGGTCCGCCTTGGCAGTGCTGATCCAGTCGCTTAACAGTTCCCCTGAGCCTGGCGTTGCTGCGGTACGCGATTTCACGAGCTATGCCGCAGCCGGTGACGAACCGAGCATGTTTGTCGCAGCTCCGGTTTACGCCAACGGACCACTTGCGGGATTTGTTGCCGTACGCATCGGGCCTCAGCGGATCAGCTCAATTACCACCAACGACGGAACTTGGTCGGCCGAGGGCAACAGCGGCGAGACGTACGTGGTGGGAGCGGACAACCTCATGCGTAGCGACTCGCGACTCTTTATTGAGGACGAAACGGCGTATTTGACGGCGGCGAGCGATCTCGGAGATGTGACCGAGGCCCAGTTGCGAGCGATGCGCACCTTCGAAACGACCGTGCTCTTTCAACCGATCAACGACAACGACGTTGACGCTGCTTTCGAACTCGGGCCAGGCTTAGCCCAGACAACCAACTATCTTGGAGTCGAAGTCCTTCAAGCTCGGCGCGCCATGGCGATTGACGGCCTCAGCTGGGCGATGATCACCGACATTGATTTGCTTGAGATCGAAGGCCCGGTTGCAGATTTTGCCCGCAATCTGTTGATCACAATTGCGCTATTCCTCGTCACCATCACCTTCATCGCCGTTCGTTGGTCGGATCACCTTCTGCGAACCTTGCGAATCGTCTCGACTCGCTTGCGAGCGATTCGCAGCGGAGCCGACATTGAACTCGGAGTCAGTTCTGCGTCACTTCCAGATGGAGCACCGACCGAGTTCGTCGAACTCGCCACGGACATCGACACCATGCTTGCAACTCTCGCAAGTCGTAATGCTGACGCCGCCGACCGCTCGAAGGAACGGCGGCGACTTCTCCGTCGAATTCTTCCGACCCAAGCTGCGCAACGTGCGGAGGCTGGCGACCGAAATGTTGTCGACCAAGTCGCTCATGCCTCGGTCGCTGTCATTGTCATCAGCGGACTCGGACCGCTGCTTCAATCGGGTGACAGCGAAAACGCTCGGGGTTTGCTCGATCAATTCGTCGAGGAGGCCGACGCTTTGGCGCGCCAACGTGGTCTCGAGCGAATCCGGCTCACTGGCGATGCGTACTATGCAGCCTGCGGCACAGTTCGACCCCACATCGACCACGCTGCTCGAACGACATCGTTCGTTCTCGACGTTCAGGACCTTGTCAATGATCTCAGCGATGCGCGCAGTGCAATTTCGATCACCGCCGGTATCGACTCGGGGCCCGTGACCGTTGGACTCACCGGAGGAGCGGACCTTGCCTTCGATGCCTGGGGCCCAACCGTTCGACGTGCTGCGGATTTAGCTCGGACGAACACTCCGAACACGATCCTTGCAACGCCTGCGGTGCAGTCGCAGTTGCCGTCGAGTTTCGCGACCGAGCCGCGATCAGAGGCCAACCTGTCCGACATCGTGGCCATCACGGGCCGAGCGATTGACGGAGCACCTCCCCGATGAGCGAACTGTTTCCTGACTCAAGTGCAGCGTGGGCGGCCCTAATCATCGTTGTTCTGCCGTTGATGATCATCGGCAGCGGCGAAATGGAGGAGCGCCTACGCCAACGCGATTCCCCCTATCAACCCACTATTGCGACGCTTCGCATTTGGGTCGTTCCGCTGCTGACGATTTGGGTACTGGCTCGGGCACTGCTCGATACGGCCGACGACAGTCTCTTCATCCGACTTTTAGGAACCGCTGTAGTCCTCGCATCTGCGGTTGCGGCGCTGTCCGCGTTCCGCGTCGTCGTGGCCGAGTTGGCCGACCGGCCCCGGCGCACGGGACGCCGTCCAATCCCGCGACTTCTGCTGGCCCTGCCGCGGCTTCTGTTGGTTCTTGCGACCGCATGGCTGCTCATTGCCGGCGTCTGGGGAATCGACCTGTCTGCGTTACTCACGGCGCTCGGGGTCACCTCACTGGTCGTCTCTTTGGCTCTGCAAGACACGTTAAGCGGCATCGCCTCGGGCTTTACCCTCCTCGCAGACCAGCCGTTCAGCACTGGCGACTGGATCGAGTCAGACGACGTTGAAGGCCGCGTCATCGATGTGAACTGGCGTGCCACTCGCATTCAGGACCGCAATGGCGACCTGGTTGTGATTCCGAACGGTCAGCTCGCGAAAGCAACCATCGTCAACTTCGATCAGCCAAGCCGGTTGCACAGGGTAAAGGTCAGCGTCCAAATAGATCGCAGTGCACCGCCGACGACAGCAATTGCGATGCTGGTCGATGCAGCTCGGTCCACCCCAGGCATCGTTGAGGACCCGCCACCTTTTGCTCAAGTCACGCAAATTGCTGACCCAGTCGTCGACTATGAGACATCGATGTGGATAGAGGACTACAGCCTTGCACCTCAGGTCGAGGCTGATTTCGGAGCACTCGTCTGGTACCTCTCATATCGACATGATGTTCCGTTGCCGAACCCCGCTCAAGACGTCTACTTCTTTGATGGAGCGAAGGCGGCAATCGAATCTCGAGTTACCGCTGCAGAGGTGAGACAACGCATCGCTGACATCCCGCTGGTCGCTGCCCTCGACAACGATGCTCTCGACAAATTGGCAGCAGTTGCTTCGATTAATCAATACAGAAGCGGCGAAACAATTATTGAGGAAGGTACCCAACGAGACTTGCTGCTCATGCATTCTGGTCGCGCTCGGCTCATTCTTCGCCGAGCCGATCTCGAGGACCTCAACGTGGTCGACATCGAAGCAGGCGAGGCATTCGGGGTGTTAAGCGAGTCTCCAGTTTCGGATAGAGCGCTGGTAGTTGCGACAACCGACTGTGAGGTTTTGAGGATCCCTCCAGAGGGGGCGGGCCGCGCCATTGCGATTGCACCAGATCTTGCCAATGTGCTGGACCAGCTTGCAGCAACCCGCCGTCGGCGGATCGAACGTGTACTTCGACGGTCCAGCCGAGGTGCCGACCCGACCAGCGCCGAAAGTCGTAAGTCGTGAGCCCGGTAGAAGGCGGAGTCGTCCAGAGCAAGCTCATCAGGAACCCGGGCCTGCGAGCGCGCGTCTCGGTCACCCTCGTCGGCGTTGCTCTTGTCTCCGTGCTACTGCTCTCGACGGTCAACTTTGTCTTCGCACGTCTCTTGATTAAAGACAGTGTCGAATCACAGCTAACGGCTGTACGCGACACTAGGGTGCAGGCCCTAGAGATCGGTGTTGAGCGACTGAGGTCGCGTGTCTCTTCTTTGGCGATTGACCCGAGTGTTGCTGAAGCGCTTGTCGACCTCTCCCGCGAGTTCAGCAATCTCAACGAAGATCTTTCTAATGACCAGGTTGAGAATCTCACAGCGCTGTACGACGCAGAGGTCGTTCCCCCATTCGCCAAGGCCGGAGTCGATATCGACTCATCAGAACTGGTTCCGGCTTCAGTGGCTGGCCGTTCTGCCCAACGCCTGTATATCAGCGAGAACCCGAACGGATTCGAAGAACGCAATCGACTCGATGACGCTGGTGACGGCTCGGGTTACAGCGCGGCCCATGCGGTACACCACCCGATGCTTCGTGCCCTCTTGAGGAACGCTGGTATGTCCGATCTTTTGTTGGTGGACTTTGACTCTGGGGAGGTCATCTACTCGACCATGAAACGAATCGACCTTGGAACCAATGCCTACACAGGTCCGTACGCCGAGAGTGGACTCGGCCGAGCGGTCGAGAAGCTCACGACCGTTGCACCCGGCAATACCGTTCTCTCCGATACGTTTTTCTACGTTCCAACTCAAGGCGTACCCGTTTTTTTCCTTGCGGCCGCAGTGCGGTCAGGAAGCGACCTCGTCGGCGCACTGATCACTGAGGTTCCTGTCAGCGCGTTGACAGATGTCATGACCGCGCAGGAGGACTGGCAGCGCTTGGGTCTCGGGGTTACGGGAGAGAGCTACATCGTCGGCGGAGACCGGACGCTTCGCACCGACACTCGGGCCTGGCTGAAAGATCCAGCCGACTACCTCGACCGTCACTTGCAGCGGTACGACGACCCAGATTCCACTGACCGCATCGCGCTCATCGGCTCGCCAGTTTTAGTGCAACCGGTCGACAACGACGCAGTGACCGAAAGTCTTGACGGCAACCAGTTCTCCGGCACTGTCAACAACTACCTCGGGACTAAGACGTGGGCGGCGGCCAGCCCTGCTGCCATTGAAGGAGTTAACTGGGCAGTCGTCGTCGAAGTCAACGAGTCCGAGACAAGCGCCGCTCTGAATTCGTTACTGCGACGGTTCGTTCTGGTTCTCGCGATCCTTCTTCCGTTGATCGCCATCTTCGGTGTCTTCCTCGCTCGCTCACTGACGAGGCCCGCCCAAACGCTGGTGCGCTCTGCCAAGCGGATAGCTGACGGCGACCTCACCACTGAAATCGGCGACCTCGGCCAAAATGAGCTGGGTGACCTCGGACGCCAGCTTGAGGGCGTTGCCCGTCAACTCGAATCGCAAGAGCAGGCAATCATTGATGAAGAGCAGCACATTAATAGTATTTTGCGCGCGCTCCTGCCAGAGAGACTCATCGATCGTGTCAGGAACGGAGAAAGCGCTATAGGCGACGCCTTCGATACTGCAACGGTCGTGTCGATGGTCATTGACGACCTTCCGCCAGCAATTGCGAACGACAACGATCTTGCGTTTGAAATCGCCGACCGGCTGAACGATGGAACCTTGGCGATTGCAAATCAATACGGCGCCGAACGAGTCCAGCGGTCATCGGCAAGCGTGCTTTACTTAACCGGGATCAACAAAGAGGATGCCAGAGTCCCGGATGCAACAGATTTCACTCTTGCGGTGATGGGTCTTGTCGCTGAGATTGGGGCCGAGTTTGGTTTCGAGTTCACTGCCCGGGCCGGAATGTCGACCGGTGATGTCGCAACCGGTGTTCTGGGAAGCAGTCAGCTGTCCTTCGGCGTGTGGGGCGACCCACCGGGCATGGCGATGACGCTCTCCTCGCTCGCGCTCCCCGGCCAGATTCTGGCAGACGATTCCGTCGCTGCACAGCTTGACCAAACCTGGAACATCGAAGCAGTCGCGAGTCACCCTGGTCTTGCAGACGATGTCCAAGCCCACGTTGTCAACGGCCGTGTCGAACCCCTCGGCGGTTCGTCCAACAACCCCTCAATCTCCTCCTAGTGCAGGCTGCTGGCGCCGACCGTAACGAGGTCTCGTCACCAGCGGCACTCAAATACAATTTCGACGCCCAGCTTTAGCTGCCAAACAAAAAAGTTGATCTGGGTGTATGGGGGCCTCTCACCACGGCGTGCCATTGATGTCATACATCGCCAGCCAATTTCTGAGCACAATGTCATCGGTGACCTCGACAAAATCGAGCAAGGTCGAACGGGTTGCGCCTTAGCACCACGCAGCCAGCTGCGATGGGAAAGAGATTTATTGTCAGTCTGGGACTCCCTCCCGTGACACCGTCCGGAAACCCACGTGACTCATCCCGGTATCGATCATCTGTGGGCGCCGCGCAGCCGGACGGTAGCGCTGACAGTAATTGTCAGCACACAAAAAAGACCCGCCCTTGATCACGCGTCGGGGAATCAAGAACTGCGGCTGACTGGGGTCGAAGCTTGATTCGACAGTGGGGCCTTGGGGATCAGCAGGGACGCAGCACGCCGTATCGGCGTCCGCAGGATGCCCATCTACGTACCAGTCGGCGGTCCATTCCCACACGTTGCCCGCCATCTCGTACAAGCCAAACGCGTTCGGTGGGTACGACCGAACAGGTGCGGTGCCCGAAAACCCATCGGCTTCACTGTTTCTCCATGGAAAGTCGCCCTGCCAAAAGTTCGCAAGGTACCGACCCTCCGGCACGGCGTCTTGGCCCCAAATGAAGGCGGTGCCGTCGGCGCCGGCACGCGCTGCGTACTCCCACTCTGCTTCGGTTGGCAGGGCCTCACCGGCCCATTGGGCGTACGCCAGCGCATCTTCGAACGCGACGTGGACAACTGGGTGGTCACAGCGATCTTCGATGGTGCTGCTAAGCCCTTCGGGGCGATGCCAGCATGCTCCAGGTGTCCAGGTCCACCATTGGCTTATGTGGCGCAGATCAACCGGTCCATGAGTCATCGTGAAAACGAGCGACCCCGGGACAAGATTGTCAGCAGGGGCGCCGGGGAAGTCAGCTTGGTCAAGGGGACGTTCGGCCACCGTCAGGTATCCGGTGGCGTCAACGAAAGTCGCATATTCGCGGTTGGTGATACTCGTGGCACGCATCGAGAACGCGCCAACTGTGACGCTATGTACCGGCGCTTCTTCCGGGTAGTGATCGTCAGAGCCCATGCGGAATGTTCCTCCCGGAACATAAACCTTTGGCTCTATCTGTTGGGCCGGCGGACGAGCCCCGTCGCTCATGAGCTTGTGATGCCTGCCTGAAGCTTGGCAATCATCGCACTCACATTGAAGCGAGAGGATTCCTGGCGTGGCGGGAAATCGACTAGCGATGCCGCCATTTGCATGACGTAGGCCTGAGCAGGAACCAAGAGGTATGCGTGGCTTAATAACCAGTCGTAGTAGGTATTGGAGGTGATATCGGCGCGTTCAAACGGATCCGTCCGTAGGTTGAAAATTTTTGGCACCCGCAGCTCGGTGAACGGTTCTGCCCACACGCGCAGCGTGCCCTCGGCGCGTTGCTCAAGGAACAGGATCTTCCAGTTGCTGAATCGAAGCGCCATGAGGTCGCCTTCGTCGGAGACGTAAAAGAAATGATCTCGCGCGCTCTTATCAGCTTCGCCGGTCAGGTAACGAAGTTGGTTGTATCCATCAAGGTGCACCTTGTATTCAGTGCCATTCAGATCCTTGCCTTCCCGTAACTCTTCGCAGATGTCGGGTGCTCCTGCCGCAGCAAGGAACGTGGGGAACCAGTCGCCATGACTGAAGATGTCGTTGAGTACGATGCCAGCATCGATTTTGTTCGGCCACCGAACGAGGGCCGGCACTCGGAACGCACCTTCCCATGACGAGTTCTTCTCATTCCTGAACGGCGTCATGCCGGCATCGGGCCACGTGTTCATGTGTACGCCGTTGTCGGTGCTGTAAACGACAATGGTGTCCTCGGCTAAGCCGAGTTCATCGAGCAGGTCAAGCATTGAGCCGATACGCTTGTCGTGCTCGACCATTGCATCGTGATACTCGGACTGCCAACGTCCCGCCTGTCCACGAATCTCGTCGGCGATGTGTGTCCGAAAGTGCATCCCCGTCGTGTTGAACCAGACAAAGAAGGGTGTATCTGCATTTGCGGCGTCTTTAATGAAGCGCTGTGCCTCGGGGATGATCTCGTCGTCGACGGTCTCCATTCGCTTCTTGGTGAGCGGGCCGGTGTCTTCGATTCGCCCATCTGCGTAGCTGTGAATGACCCCGCGTGGGCCGAATTGCTTGCGGAAGTTCGGGAAGTCTTCCTCCGTCGGATAATCAGGATCTTCGGGTTCCTCCTCTGCGTTGAGGTGGTACAAATTGCCAAAGAATTCATCGAAGCCGTGGTTCGTCGGCAGGAACTCGTCGCGGTCGCCGAAGTGGTTTTTGCCGAACTGTCCGGTCGCGTACCCTTGGGCTTTAAGTGCGGTAGCAATCGTGGGGTCTTCGTCGCGCAGTCCAAAGTCGACTCCGGGCATGCCTACCTTGGTCAGCCCGGTGCGATAGGGGTTTTGGCCCGTGATAAACGCAGCTCGGCCAGCGGTGCAGCTCTGTTCACCGTAGTAGTCGGTGAACATCGCACCTTCCTGGGCGATCCGATCGATGTTAGGCGTCTGATATCCCATCAAACCCTTCGAATAGCAACTCAGGTTGCTGATCCCGATGTCATCGCCCCACAACACCAAGACGTTTGGCTTTTTATTTGGCATATTTCCCCTTTTTACATCCGAAGCAGGAATGTAACCCATTCACGCCCGTCGCAAATGTCGGTGACAGAACCTGATAGATGCAGAGGTAGCGGGACTCGATTCGAAGCTGCCAATTACCCTACGGACTGAGACACATAAGACGTCAGGCAAAGTCGTCAACTGCTGGTTCAACAGTGTGCAATCACAGCGTTGCGCCCGATATCTCGAATCGATGATTTCAGTCTGCTGCGGCAGTAGTCTCCCGAAGCGTGGTCAGCGTCTTGGCCAATCGGACGTCACCGAGCAGTATCTGCGCCTCGTAGTAAACCCAGGACAACATCGCGAGCAAAGCTTCAAACAGCGCGACCTGCGACGACCCATCAAATCGGGTACGACACCAGGAAATAGCTTGGACGCCGACCACCATCAGAAAGGCCCTGGCTAAATGCAGGACGCGCTACCGAGTGCGGCACTCAGGCTAATATTCGAGGGTGCGGGTAATCCCAAGGACTACTCCGGGTCCAACACGTAAGAACTGGACCTAAACAGTGAGCTCAGTGATAACCCAGGTATCGATCGCGTTGATTGCGTTCGCATGCGTATCAGGTCGACTTCGCGGGGGGGCATTTACCCCCGCCATATTGTTCTCTGGTGTTGGCTTTTTACTCGGCAACAAAGTCCTTGACGTCATCGCTACGGACATCCATGTCGGCAATATCCGGCTGCTCGCCGAGGTGACCTTGGCACTGGTGTTGTTCGGCGATGCGGCGTCGCTCGATGCACGAAGACTGTCGCACGAGGTCGGCTTCCCCGCACGTTTGCTGGGCATCGGCCTCCCACTCACCATCATCTTCGGTGCCGGTATTGCACTCTGTTTTTTTCCTGACTTGCTGTTTTTTGAAGCAATTGTGCTTGCGGTCTTACTCGCTCCAACCGACGCTGCACTCGGCCAGACAGTTGTCTCAGACAAGAGACTCCCCTCCCGGGTCCGGCAAGGCCTCAACGTTGAAAGCGGCTTAAACGATGGCGTGTGCGTGCCGCTGCTATTCACTGCGGTCGCGTTCGCTGAGCTCGAAGAAACGCCAACTGTAGGGGGGACGATCATCGTCGACCTCGGCAAAGAAATCGGTATCGCCATCGCTTTAGGCACTGTCGTTGCATTTGTGGTCGGGTTCATGGTGACTGAGTCCAAACGGCGAGGATGGCTCGACGAAGCCTGGGCCCAGGTAGTACCACTCGCCGCAGCCGCTGCGGCTTACACCGCAACCGATGAACTCGGCGGCAGCGGTTTCATAGCCGCATTCGTGGCCGGCATGCTGTACGGCCGGCGGATCGGTGCAAAGGATGCACATTCTTCATCGCGCTTGCTAGAAGAGATTGGCGGCGTCCTCAGTGCCGTCACATTCTTCGTGTTCGGAGCGGTCCTCATCGGCGATGGCATCGTAAATCTTGACTTCGCCACCGTTGCTTACGCCGTAGCAAGTCTCACCGTCATACGAATGGTGCCCGTTGCACTGTCGCTAGTTGGATCCGGCGCAGATCGGGCAACTATGGCCTTTACAGGATGGTTCGGACCGAGAGGACTGGCCACCATCGTCTTCATGCTGACGATTGTTGAGGAATCAGACCTCGAGGGCACTGAACGCATTGTCCAGGTCGCAACCGTCACCGTTTTACTCAGCGTCGTTGCGCATGGAGCGAGTGCTCCGTGGCTCACCGAGCGATTCGTCAATCGGATACGGCCCAACGACCCATCGTCTGAGTATGACTCACCAGACAATCATGCTTCTATTCCTCGTCCACATCGAAGCCTGTGGGTTCACCCTCCACAAGATTCGCGCTAACCGGCAAAGCCTCGGTAAATTCACGGGCCAACTGACGGCGGAGGGCCTCGAAAGCAGCGACAAACCACGCAACAAAGATCAGGCCTCGAACCCACGACTGCAATGGATCGCCGGGAGCAAAGTAGAGCGCCACTACCAAGAATGCTGCCGCCGCTGACCAAGCCACAACTGGTCGGGTCAGGAGAGCGGGCACCAACATCTCGCGTAGACGCCGGGCTGTTGCAGATGGCCCCGCAAGCGCCGCGTACCCAACAACAAGTGCGCCGAACGCTAGCCCGGCCATGGCAAGTCCACGAAGAAGCCCAGTGCCAATCGTCGCAGCCGCTCGGGCCGCGCCCTCAGCGCCGGGCGACAACCCGGCCGCATCTCCGACCGACCCGACGGCAAGCCACAGTCCAACCAGCACAAGCGCGCTGCCGATCATCAAGGCAAGGCCAACCTCACGAATCGTCTCTCGTCGCCGATGACCTGCGAGATACAAAGCGGCGGCATAAACCAGGACGGCCAAGACGAACAGCACGACGCTCAGGGTCTCAATCAGACGCACAGCATCCTGCGCTGCGTCGAGATCATCAGATTCAACGATCGTGACCACACCAACGTCTTCAGGCAACTTGTCGACCACGTTCAAAGACAGTCCAAACTCTTTGCCAACCTGTTTGACCAATTCGCCGAGGTCCAAGGTGACCGAACCGTCGGCGGTCGAAATAGAAGGCCTGGTGTCATCTCGAAGGATACGGACCAAGGTCTCGTGTGCCTTCTCGTTCACATCGACCCACAGCCCACGGAAGACTTCGGTATTGAGTAGTCGCTCCACTCCGCCGGTAGCCGGACCGCGCAAAGCTGCTGCCACGAGGCCGCCCAACCCATCGACGTCTTCGGGCAGGCGAGTGCCGAGTTCCTCGGCAACATCGACGGAGTCGTAGAGCTCATCAACCAGATAGGCAGCCAAGACCCCGCGCACCTCATCATCGGCGATGAGTTCGTCGGCGACTTTCACCCACTGATCGGTATCAAGTAGCTGCCGCTCAACCCAAGTACTGAGGCCTGACAGCACGCCCAGTACGGTTGCCACCACGATCAGTGCATGAATGGCCCACCCTGGTGCGCGGCGGCCTGAGTCCGCTCTCTGGTCTGACGGCCAGGTCTCAGTGTCGCTAACGGCGTCGACGTCATTATTGGATTGATTTTGGCGGCCCACCGGCTGGAAGATATCCGTTGACTGGCCGCTCGCCACCAGTCTCGATGCGTTCCGCTGCGTGATACTCACCGCCCGATAGCTAATCCAAGTGGCGATGGTCTCGATGCCATCGAGGACTTGGATGTGTCTGTTGATTCTCGTGATTACCCGGCGCCGTTCGCATTTGTGCGAAGAGCCAATCTCGAAAACTCGGTCGACGTCAGCAGACCAGCCTTTGTCAATCTGAATGTTGAAGTTGGCGCGATTCTGAGCTGCGGCTCACTTTAAGAGACCGGCTCCGCTTGCAGCGATCAGCCGTCTGAAGGCAAACGATCAAACACGGAAATCGCAGGCGCCTCTTTGGGCACCTCCCACGGAGGCGCAGCGTCAGGAGCTGAAGCAGTACGCATCCAGTCCTTCAAAATGCCGTGAATCGATTCAGCACCAACGATCGGTCCATTGGGGAGCGCGAACGAGCGCGGCGCTAACAGGAACGGCTCGGCCTGTTTGCCGCCAAGCCCTCCGTGAAAACCGATGAGTTCCTCGAAGGCTGCACCCTCGTCAGCTTCAGTATCGAAGAAACTGTTGACAAGGAGATCCGGGCAATTCGCAAACGAATCTGTGCGCCGAATGTGGTCGGCGGCGTGCGGTCCAAATGGAGTTAACGGATCTACCCCCTCAATTCGTCCATCATCAAGGTAGTGAACACCGCGACGCCCGATGACGATCGAACCCACGGTCTCAGAACGCATGAGGATGAATCCAATTCCTGGATGAACCGCCAAACTCCGAACTAGCCCGGGATGGCGTTCAGCTACCGTCTCGATCGTTGCCCGTCCATTGATGTGCGGAAATGAAATCAGGCCGAGGTTGCCCGATGCCAAGACGACGACATCAGATGCCTCACCAGGTGCTGTATCGGTCCGACTAGCCGGACCGAGCACTACCTCTCCGTCAGTTGTCCGTCCGCGCGTGACAACACGCAGGAGTCCAGAGAGCCGGCTGTCCTCACGTTGAATTGTGTCGCTGAGGACACCGTTGACATTGCCCCAACCTTCATCCGAAAGTGCCGGGCTCTGCACCTCTTGGCCCTGTTCGACGAGCGAGGCGACGAGGTCGGGCAGAGTCGTTCCATACCGTTGCAGGAATGTCGCCCCCTGCGTCTGACCGTGATCCGATAAGACCACGACATGGTAGGGACGAGGTGCTTCCGCAATAACTTGCTCTATCCGGCCAAATTGCT
This sequence comes from uncultured Ilumatobacter sp., assembly GCA_938091165.1. GTDB lineage: Bacteria > Actinomycetota > Acidimicrobiia > Acidimicrobiales > Ilumatobacteraceae > Ilumatobacter_A. The sequence continues at coordinate 43,532 of CALKNK010000004.1, forward strand.
GATCAAGGCGGAACAGAGTCTCGAGCGCGTCGTGGGCTGCGATACCTGAGTGATGCGCAACCTCGTCGTAGCCGACGAAATCTACGTACGCCGACGGCACGCCACGGTAAATGTCGCTCAGCAGCGTGGACACTGTGATGTCCCGCAGCATCACGGTGGTCGCCGCCCGCAGAATAGGGTAAATCCCACCTCGCTTCAGTCTCGGTTCCGTCTTTCGGCGGCGCGCCCGCCACGACGCGGCGATCTCACGCCCGACATCGGCGACGCTGAGGACGATAAGACGAGTGAGAGCGTATGGACTCGACACGAAGTAGGTGAAGCCCTTGCCCGACGGCCGACTGCGATCGGTGACCGTGCTGAAAGTCAGCATCGAGTCAGGGCTATCTCCAGAAAATACGTTGGACCGAGACACACCCCCATCGGCGAGTAGGCCGTGACCGTCGGAACGTCCGCGCTCAATCTCGGCTGCGTCCTTTGGTCGATTCGATGTGAAAACCTTGCCCGTCTTTTTGTCGAACCACCGAAATGCGGGCATATCGCTGTTGTCACCATGCAAAATTCCAGCCTGGCTAGCCCCAGTCTGCGACGACAGATCACACTCCCAGCTGGCTATTCGGTGGCTGCCCGACCTCACCCACTTCGCAAGCGTCGGCAAATAACCGTCGCTCAAGGCGCGCCGCAGGACCGTCTCGGATAGCCCATCGATTTGGATGAAGAGCATGCCGGGGACTTCGGTTACTTCCGGCTCTCCAATTCGACGCACCATGCGGCGAATCGTTCGTCGCATCCACACGGCATCGTCATCAAGGGCGAGCAACTGGCCAGCAATCGCAGTAATCGCCGTCATTCCCAATGACGCCCAAACGGCCGTGACAAGATCCGACACTACGAAACCGGGGACGACATCCGACGCAAGCATCAGAATCAACCCGTTAGCTACTAACCCGAGCATGCCTGCGGTCCAGAGGATTGCGCCGCCGAGATACCGGGCGACAAGAGGCCAGATCACAGAGTTGATCGCAGCGAGAACTACCACGGCACCGACCGCAGCCTTCCAACCCTCGACCGTCATTCCCGGAAGAATCCATGTCACCAGATAAAGACTGAGCCCGTTGACGACGAAGACCGCTACCAAACGACCGATGTGGTTTCGGAGATGGTCGACCGGATCTCTATCGTCCGGTGGCAATCGATGATTCACATCTCTAAGCGTAGGCCCGCAGGGATCTAGATGGATTAGGCCTAGTTTGACTACCTGCTGAATGTCCTGCCTGCCCTTGGGTACAATCTGCGAAACGAAGCCATCAGATCAGAAAGAAAGACTATGAAAGTAAAAATTCCTCTCGGCCTCCTGCTCATCCTCGCATCTGCAGTTGGCTACCTCCTCGGAACAGAAGCAGGCCGCGAGCAACGCGACAATCTCATCCGCATCATCCGTCGACAGAACGACGTGATTGAGGCCGAAGCCGCCAACGAAAATGGCGCTGAGGCCAGCACTTCTGAAGCCGCCGACTGAGCATCGGCCGTTGCGACGCGTTCTCGCGTTTCGCAGCGGTCATGGTGTCGGTTTTAAACTGTCAACACAAACTGAACACGAACTGAAGGAATCCACCATGCGGAGGCTTTCCCCGGCGGAAGCAGCGAGCGTTATCAATCCAGTCGACTCACTCTCGGTTCCTTTAGGTCCGGGAGTGCCTGGCGAGTTCATGCACGCGCTCGATGCCCGCGAAGACTTTGAGAACTTTGAGATCAACGGGGCACTACTCCCCGATCTTTTTGGAGTGCTCACGAAACCGGGAGTTTCGTACCGTTCCGGTTTCTACGGCCCGGCCGAACGTTTCCTTATCAATGCTGGCGTCGACGTGCAGTTCGTGCCCTCAGACTTCCGAGGCTTTGTCAGCATGCTCGAAAAACTCAATACGCGGGTTGTAGCGACTATGGCGTCGCCACCTGACTCAGAAGGCTGGATGAGCCTGTCGTTGCATGCTGGCGCTCACGTTGCCGAACTGCAGCGTGCCGCTGCTGACCCTGACCGAATCTGCCTCGTCGAGACCAGTCCCCTGTTTCCGACAACCTTCGGAATCGGACTCGAGCACCGTCATGCCCTTCACATCGACGATGTCGACATCGTGGTTGAGGGCCAATACACACCAATCAACCTCGCCGACGCGCCAACCACTGAGGTCGAGGAAGCCATCGCATCGTTCGCGCTTCCCTTCATTCCCGATGGAGCAACCCTTCAAACCGGCATTGGCGGCATTCCCAACACCATTGCGACTGCGCTCGCCGAGGGACCAGGTTCGGGCTACGGCATTCACTCCGAGATGTTCACAAGCGGCTTAATGCGCCTCTGCCAAGCAGGCAAGGTCACCAACGATAACAAAGGCATCTACAACGGTTATTCCGTGACAACGTTCGCAGCTGGCATCCCTGAGCTGTACGAATGGCTCAACAATAACGACGACGTTCGATTTTTGCCGGTCGAAATCATTAACTCGCCAGAAGTGATCAGCCGCAACGAGCAGATGGTCACCATCAATGGAGCTATGGCCGTTGATCTCTCGGGTCAGATCACCGCCGACACCATCGAAGGAAGACAGTTCTCCGGCATTGGTGGCCATGAAGACTTTGTTGCCGGCGCCGCACTCGAACTGAGCGATCGATCCTTGGTCTGTCTTCCGTCAACCACATCGGTGGACGGCCAGACTGTGTCACGGATCATGCCCAAGCTGTCGGAGGGTTCGATCGTGACGACGCCGCGACACATGGTCGACGTAGTTATTACCGAGTACGGCGTTGCCGAGCTGCGAGGCCTCACCGTGCGCGAGCGGGCGCGTGCACTCGCTTCTATTGGCCATCCCGAGTTTCGCGAGGAACTGCTCACCGTGGCGGAGGTCTGGCCGGTCTAAGTCGGATCGCTGGTCCAGATCATTGCTCCGGGCCGACACTTCCAATCACGCGCCTTGATATCGTATTGCCCGCCATGGGTGAAGATCACGAAGATAAGTCGTCGGCCACGGTGGCGGCCGAGGGCCTTCCTACTGACCTGACGCCTAACTCACGCCGAAACACGATCCGCCGGATCGCCTTCCGCATCACATTGGTGGTTGCTGTGCTTGGGTTTTCAACCTGGGTCCTGTTCAACGTGTTCGACGACCTCAACTGGAACGAGGTCCGTCGGTCCATCGCCGAACTGTCCGACGCCGAAGCACTTTCGCTCATATTTGGATGGATGGTCTGGGTCGTTACCCAAGGCGCGTTGACTGCGTCGCTTGTCGACAAGCTGGCTGTGCGACGCGGCGTGCTTGCCAGCCTCGGACCCACCGCTATTTCATCGTTGATTCCCGGTCCAAGTGACTTGCCAATTCGGTTTCGGATGTATCAATCCTGGGGCGTGTCCTCCTCGGAGGCGACTACCGCTGTTGTCGGGAGCGGGGTGTTCTCGATTGGCGCCAACCTCATCTTGCCATCCATCGCCGGCGTACTCATCGTGCTCGCCGATGTTCCGCTATCAGGTTTCTTCTCAGTCATTGTCACCGCGTCCGTGGCGCTCGCCATCATCGTTGCCGCCGCAGGGTTTACGCTCGGGTCACAGCAGCGGACACTTACTGTCGGCCGCTGGCTCGACCGACCAACACGAACGGCAACGAGCAAGCTCCGCAAAACATTGCCTGACGACAATCTTGGAGTCTTCTTCGTAAAGAAACGCGCTGAAGCAGCCGACCAATTGTCCGGCAAGTGGTTGAAGTGCTCACTCGCGACTATCGCAACGACAGCAGCAAAATGCTCACTACTAGTACTGACCTTACGATTTGTCGGAATTCCGGAAGACAATCTCAGCTGGCTGGCAGTTGCAGCTGCTTATGGGCTGGTGGCCGGAATGACTGCAATTCCAATCACCCCCGGCAGCGCCGGAGTGGCCGAACTTGGCTTTGTTGGGTTGCTAACCGCTGCAGCGGATGGCGATTGGGTGAATCAGATCACTGCTGGTGTCCTTCTATACCGACTGATGACCTGGTTGCTGTTGATTCCGGTCGGCATGGGAGCACTCGGGGTCTGGCGTTACGGCGTCCGGGCCGCTGAGCGTCGGTCCGCTGCGACCAACGCTGTCTGATGGCGGGCCTCGCATTGACCAACGCTGTGCTTCGCAAGCTTGGCGAGACAGATTGCGAGACACTCGGAAATGGTTGGCTCGCCCAACCGGTAAACGCGCTGAGCAGCCTGGCGTACTCGCTGATCGGCATCGCCATCATTTTGTCTGCCTTGCGTTCGAGCCGACCGCAAGGCGGTCCGCTTATCTACGCCGGATGCCTCATCGCTGTCGGATTGGGCAGCGTTGCATTCCACGGTCCGCAACTGAGCGGTTCCCAGCTCATGCACGACTTGCCGATTCTGCTCACCGTGCTTTTCATGGCCAACCACGACCTCAGCCTTCTCCAGCCTCGTTTGGGTCAGGAGTTTGCCAATTTTGTCGCCTTGACGCTCGCTGCTGTGCTGCTTGCCGTAACCGTTCCTGCCGTCGTTGCCCCCTTGACCATCGCAGTTGCGGCCGGCGTTATTGTCGCTGAAATCGTCATCTACCGTCGCCATCTTCGGCACGTCCCCGCCCGCCACCGTCGCAGCGGTTGGGTGGTAATCGTTGCCTTTGCCGTCGTCAGTGGCGCGTCATGGGTACTCGGCCGCACTGACAGCCCTTTGTGCGAGCCGGACGCTTGGCACCAATTACACGGGCTATGGCACGTGCTGTCCGCCGTCGGCTTTGGACTCTGGTACTGGTGGGCGATTGCCAATGTTCGAGACTGGGCATCATGAGTAAGACCGAAAGTCGCAGGTCGACAAAGGACCGTTTCATCGGAAAGGTTGTTGGGTTCCTGATCAGATCGCTGTACCGAGAGGTCGATGTCTACGCTCCTGTCTCAATCCCGAGCGGAAGACCGAAGTTAAATGTCGCCAACCATTTCGGTGGGGTTTCTGATGCGCTCCTGTTACTCGGGGTCCTCCCCGATCGACCCGGGATCGTCGCCCGAGACGTCATCTGGAACGTTCCCGTTGTCGGGCGCCTGATGAACTGGATCGGGGCGATTCCAGTTCACAAGCCCGAGGATCACAACTCGCCTACCAGTAATGACGAGATGTTCACCTCATGCTACGACGCCCTCAACGATGCAGGAAATATCTTGATCTTCCCTGAGGGGGTCACGCGCAACGAACCCTCGATTGCCACGGTGAAAACGGGCGCCGCTCGAATCGCAATCGGAGCGCGAGCACATGGCGTGGACGGTATTCAGATCGTTCCAATCGGCATCCACTACGAGAACAAGGCCGCGCTGCGCAGCCAAGTCTTCATTAACGTCGGGATGCCACTCGATCTGGATGAGTTGATCGCCAATCAGTGGCCCTCCGGCACTGAGGTCACCGCATCGAACCGTGCAGCAGTCGACGCCCTTACCGACGGTATCGACATCGCCCTGCGTCGAGCGGCACCCGACTACGAGGACTGGAGCGAAGCAAGTCAGCTGGCGACAGGAGCAGCGATCGCCCTTCGGAGCCAACTGGATGACTCCGCCAGCGAGGTGCCCTTTGCCCTGCGAGACCGGCTGGCGAATACCCTGGCAGACCTTCCTGCCGAGCACCGTGCGAGGATTTGTGCCTCGGTGAAAGAGTACCAAGAAGACTTAGAGACGATTGGAACGACCGACGCAGTACTCCACGCTCGGCTACGCACCGGAGGGTTTCTCAGTGCGCTTATGTGGCAACTCATCATCGGTATCTGCCTTCTGCCATTCGTTGCAGTTGGCATCGCTGTGAACGTCATTCCCTTTCTTCTGGTCAAGGCGGTGGGCCGCCTCCGTGTCGCTCCGTCTATGCATTCGACAATCAAACCTGTCGTCGCTTCGCTGGCATTTGGTGTCACCTGGGGGATCGTCATCTGGCGGGCCATCGCGACGTTCGGATGGTCGGCCGGGGGCGTCGCGTTCATCTTGCTGCCGGTATATTTCGCCGCAGTCGTGCTGTTCGTCGAGCGACTCATGCTGATATTGCGTGCATACCGCCGCTGGCGTGCTCCAGGCTACCCACAGCCCTTCAGTGAACAGGTCGCTGCGCGCCGCTCGGCTGTTGTCGAGGCGGTGCTTGGATCATGAGTGGCACAGTTGTTCTGCTCGTCGTCGGAGCACCGCTGCTTGCGCTCTGGGCATATGCCCTCGGTGAAGCGATCTGGCGCTCCGACCTCTCCGGTGGTCGAAAGCTTGCGTGGGTACTCGCACTCGCCCTCGTACCGGTACTCGGGCTCGCTACTTACGTTGTTTTGCGCCCCACCCGAGCGCAGCAAACGAATCGGCCGGCTATCGGAGTCTCCACCGCTGAGCAAATTGTTCGCGCCGCTGAGCGGCGTCAGCGCGGCGAATTCACCGATGACGAGTACCTCGTCAAGGTCATGGCCATTGCGACGTTCGCGTAATACGCAGTCCGGCGCCGAGACTCTCCAGGACCACTACACCTCTGGGAACCTTTTTGCCTAAATCGTCGAGCACCACTGCACTTGAACTGGGCATCGATTGCTATGTTGTGGGTCACGCGAGTCCTCGCGAGGTTGGGTGAAATTCCCTATCGGCGGTGCAAGCCCGCGACTCCTGAACTGAACCGGCGACCTAAAAACGTCGGAGTGTGACGGACTGATCCTGTTACATCCAGGAGCCGACGGTCAAAGTCCGGATGAGAGCGAGGGAGACGGGTGCCTTTGCGTACGCAGACGGTCCGGCGGAGCTACCGCTGCGGTTCTGTTTGCTCCACCGGGGCCTCCAGTGTCCCCAATTTACTCAGCTGTAATCACGGTTGAGTCTGATGGGAAACGAGGAGACGATGTTCACAGGAATTGTCGAAGAGCTTGGTGAGGTAATCACCCGCAGTGATGATCATGTTTTGGTCCGTGCTCAAGCAGTGTTGGCCGACACCAAGATCGGTGACTCGATTGCTGTCAACGGCTGCTGCCTGACTGTTGTCGATTTTGACCTCAATGCCGGATGGTGGCGGGCCGACGTGACTCTGGAAACCTTTAATCGGACAAGCTTGGGCGAGCTTCAGCCCGGGAGCCCGGTGAATCTCGAACGACCGGTCCGTCTCATAGATCGTCTCGGTGGTCACCTCGTGCAAGGCCACGTTGATGCCGTTGGCTACATCGTCGAGCCCGCTCCCGACCTTCGTATTCGCATGGACCCGGCAATGACGCGCTACGTGGTTGAAAAGGGATCGATCACCGTCGACGGGATCAGTTTAACGGTTGTTGCCGCTCTCGATGACGGCTTCACCGTCGCCATTATTCCGCACACTCAAGCTGTGACCACGCTGTCGTCGAAGCAACAGGGAGCCGCTGTGAACATCGAAGTCGACATCACCGCCAAATACGTCGAGAAACTGATCAGTTGGAAAGTCTCCGAGGGACAGGCCGACGAGGTGACCTCGTGAATGCGGGCACCGATCTTCCCGATTCAGACCGTCGGAGCGATTCGACATTCGAGATGAATGGCGGGCACGAGGACCGAGGCTTCGCCCAAATCAGTGACGCTATTGAGGCAATCGGCCGGGGCGAAATCGTGGTTGTCGTCGATGACGAGGACCGAGAGAACGAGGGTGATTTGATTATGGCTGCGGAGAAGGTCACGACCGAAGATGTCGTGTTCTTTCTCCACCACACATCCGGCTTCCTCTGCACAGCTATTACACCCGAACGCGCCCGCGCTTTGCGCCTTGATCCGATGGTTACAGACAACACCGAAAGCATGAACACCGCCTTTCTGGTGAGTGTCGATCATCGAGTGGGAACCTCAACCGGTATCAGCGCCAGTGATCGGGCATCGACTATCCGGGCACTCGCTGACGTCGAGACAGCGCCAGCGGATCTGGCGCGCCCTGGCCACGTTCTCCCGCTCGAGGCACGTACAGGTGGAGTTCTGAAGCGGTCCGGACACACCGAGGCAACCGTCGACCTAGCCCGGCTCGCCGGACTCCAACCTTCAGGACTTCTCTGCGAGATCGTCACAGGTGACAAGTCAGAGATGGCCCGGGTTGACGAACTTCGATCTTTCGCTGACGAGCACGGACTTCTCATGATCACCATTGCCGATCTTGTCCGGTACAGACGCCAGACCGAGAAGCTCGTTCAGCGAGTATCGACCGCCAAGATCCCAACGCAATGGGGGACATTCGAATGCCATGCGTTCCGGTCCGAACTCGACGGGATCGAGCACCTTGCATTCACAATGGGCGGCCTGCACGAAGACGACGGCGACCCAGTCCTTGTTCGAGTGCACAGCGAGTGCCTGACTGGAGATATTTTCGGATCCCGTCGCTGCGACTGCGGCCCCCAACTGGACGAAGCTATGCGACTCGTCGCTGACGCTGGACGCGGCGCAGTGGTCTACCTCCGGGGACATGAAGGACGCGGTATTGGCATCGGGCACAAGATACGGGCATACGCATTGCAGGAACGAGGACGCGACACCGTTGACGCAAATCTCGAACTGGGACTGCCTGTTGACTCACGCGAGTATGGAGTCGGCGCCCAGATTCTTGTCGACCTAGGTGTCACGAAAATGAAAGTGCTGACCAACAACCCAAGCAAATACGGTGGTCTGGCAGGCTTTGGTCTCGAGGTTGTGGAGCGGGTGCCAATCTTGTCTACGCCGACCGATGAGAACCTCGGATATCTCCGCACGAAGCAAGAACGAATGGGGCATCTTCTTGGTGACCTCGGCGACCCGCAACCTGGTGTCATGCCGAAAGAAGAGAGCTGAGCAGTGGCAAGCGGAACTGAGCGGGCAACGATGCTCGATCTTGATGCTAGCCATCTACACATCGCCATCATCGCAACGCGTTGGAACCAGCAGATTGTCGATCGTCTTATCACCGGAGCTGAACGCGCGCTAGCGGCGGTTGGGGCGACGCATCGCCTCGTCACGGTACCTGGCGCATTCGAGCTACCCTTTGCGGCCCAATCGGTGATCTCGTCAGGAACCGTCGATGCCCTGGTCGTGCTCGGCGCAGTGATTCGCGGTGAAACCACCCATTATGAACTGGTTTCTGAGGGCTGCGCCGCAGGTATTATGCAAGTTCAACTTTCCCAAGGTACTCCTATCGGAATGGGAGTCCTGACGGTCGAGAACGATGCTCAGGCATTTGCACGCAGCGAGCCAGCTGGCGGACACAATGTTGGCGAAGAAGCCACTAGCGCAGCAATCGAAATGGCCTTGCTCGCAGCTGGAGAAGCAGCTCAAAGCCCAATCCACGATGCCGGGAGCACCGCATCTTGATAAACACGTCCGCTTTTTGCGGCCGAGAAATTCATCGTGAAACAGGTGGGCGGCCAAGTTGCCGTCTCGTAACCATCTCACTCAGCCACAAGCTCGGAGGTCTCCGCCTGATCATCCGCGAGCGTCATCTTCAAGAGCGCGACAAACTCGACAGCGTGCGGGTTCGGAGAAGTCCGAATGGGGAAGTATGCATTGATGCGGCCGGCATGGCGAACAGTGATGTCAGGCACGCGGACCAACGTTCCTGCGTCGAGTCGTGACCGAACTGAGCGCTCCCAACCCAGTGCTATACCGCCGTCGCGCTCGGCAACATCAAGGCAAACCTGGTACGAGGTGAATACTACGGACTGAATCCGGCCAGGCTCGCCGACAAGCGCGGATGCAAGCACGTCCTGCCACGTGGTCCAGCCCGGATTGACATAGTCGACATGCAGCAGCGGCAGCACGGCGAGATCAGCCGTGGTGACCGGTGTCGGGAGCTTTGCTGCGAACGACGGCGAGCAGACGGGAAACACCGCCTCGTCAGCGATGAAATCAACCGCGAACAGGCTCGATTCACTCGGGCCGTATCCCAGGGCGAGGTCGAAGTCTTCGTCTGTCGACGCAATCAAATCGTCAGACGCAAGCACGCGAATATTCACATCCGGATGCGTTCGTTGAAACTCACCGAGGATGGGAGCGACCGTTGCGGTCGCCAGCGACAAACTCGTGAGCAGCGTGATCGAGTCGTTGCCGAGAGATCGCCGACGGATCAAGTCGGCTGTCGATGAAAGTTCACTCAATGACAGGCGCACCGACGCAGCGAACAGTTCCCCGTCAGCGGTCGGCGAAACGTCATGACGATGTCGCTCAAAAAGCGCAACACCCAGGTCAGTCTCAAGCTCTCGAATACGCCGGCTGACTGTGGCTTGAGACTGGTGCAGTTCATGGGCGGCCCGAGTGAAGTTCTGATGCCGGAATGCCGCCTCGAAGGCAACAAGTGTCGCAAGGGGGGGTAGCACTTGATCGAATTCAGACATTCGCAAACCAAATGCCTGATACCAAAGAACGTCTACCTCGTAACATGTAAGCCACCCTACAATCTGCACTAATCAAGTACCTCAATGATCAACTCACGAATGGGAGATGGAAAATGGGAATTGCCGCACCGGCCAGAGAGCGCAACCAACCCGTGCTCCGTAAGGTCAACCAGTGGGTACGCCACTACCCCGGGTCACTAAGCACTCCGAGCCAAAAGGCACTCGAAACAAATCCCCGCGACGCTTACTTCTGGCGCCGCTGATCCTCGGGACGTCGCCACGGCATAGATTCCAACGGTGAGTCCGTGCGTCACATCCGGCCAACGCAATTCGTTGATCGCCGGCATCTTCGTCGTGGCGTACGGCACCAACGTCTCGACGCCATTTCTCGTTGAGTATCGACGACGCCTCGACCTCGCCGAGTCTGCCACTGTTGCGATTTTCGTGGTCTACGTCATCGGTATCATGGCAGCGTTACTACTCGCTGGTCCGATGTCGGACCGGTTTGGCAGACGACCAATCGTGTTGCCGATGACTGTGCTGTCTGGCATTGCCTCACTGGTGATGATCGTCGGCCGTTATGAATTCGTCTGGCTCTTGTTCGGCCGATTCTTGCTCGGCGTTGTCAGTGGCGCCGTGCTGGGCATTGGAACGGCTTGGCTACTTGAGCTGTACGGACCGGGAAAGGAGCAACGGGCTGCGGTGCGGATCACCCTCGTCACCTACGCAGGATTTGGCCTCGGGCCGGTGATCTCAGCTCTACTGTTCTGGCTGGCGCCCGGCCCCCTCGTCTTCGCTTTCGCCATTCATGCGGCTGCCTCGTTGGCGGTCGTTGGCCTAATGCTCAGGGTTCCTGAGACACATCCGGCCGATGCGGGCCAAAGAATTCGCTTGTCGCTTGGCGTGCCCCCAGCAGCGCGTCAAGCCTTTGTCGTTATTATCGTCCCCGCAGCCATCTGGGTCTTCGTCTTTCCGTCGGCCGGGTTTGCGCTCTTTCCCGTTCTGGTTGGCGACTCCATCGGCGTCAGCGATGTCGGCGTTGCCGCTGCCGCTGGAGCCCTGACCGCCTGGTCGGGGCTCCTGTCTCGCCCCCTCGTCGTTGCCATCGGTCCTCGGGCGGCCCTACCACTTGGAATGGCGATGGGCACCGCTGGCTACATCGTCGGGACCGTGGCGTTTGCAGCCGACCAGTGGCCGCTTGTTCTCATCTCTGCGCCCCTCCTGGGAGTGGCATCGGGAAGTTTAATGGTCGCCTGCCTGTCGCTGATTGGAGTCATGACGGACACCGACCGACGAGGGTCGCTGACCTCGAGCTTCTATCTTTTGGCCTACCCCGGGATGGCGATGCCGTTACTCATCACAACACTGGCCAACCTGAACTCAACATCGGGAGTACTCATCGGGGTATCGGTGGTCGCCGCAGGATGCAGCCTTGTCGTGCTTGCCGCATCACGCCGCAACATCGTTGGGGCGTGAACCAGTATCAGCGTTCAGGTTGACGCCGGGAGAATTCCGGTGGAACCTCTCAAAACATTTTTTTAAAATTTCTCAAGAGATCGTCAAGTTTTCTTCAAGAGCGTCGATGAAGGTTCATGACAGTAATTCGTCGTCTTGCAGTCGTCGTCACGTTGGGGATCGGCGTTGGTGCTCTCACCATGCCCGCAATCACTCATGCTGAGAACGAGCAAACCTACGTTGTGGCCGAGGGGGACACTCTGATCGGCATCGCCTCCAAGTCAGGCATTCGACTGTCTGATTTGCTGCGCTCCAACAACCTGAGGCTCACCAGCCGGATTCTTCCTGGCCAAGAGCTCGACATTCCCTCATCTGCTGAGGGAACAGCATCATCAGCCAGCACACCGACCTCGTCAACGGCCGTGCGGGTTGGGGAAACATACGGGGTGCGCTGGGGGGACACACTGATCGGAATCGCCAGGCGCCACCGGGTTTCGCTGGCATCGCTCGTCGAAGTCAACCAAATGTCAACCACCAGCCTGATCATGCCCGGCATGCAAC
>CALKNK010000005.1 GCA_938091165.1 uncultured Ilumatobacter sp.
TCCGCAATTATGTGCCTAAATATGGTTGTTTAGCTGGTGCGTTCACCCTGTGTGACGTTATCGACCACCAAAGGTAGCCCATATTGTCATACAACTGTAATAGTTGGTGGATGGGTAACAAATAACTTCACAATAAAAACAGGCAAAGACCTACAAAACAGACCACCCCCTTGAGCATTTCAGGTACCTGGCAACAGAGCGGTTAAGTCCTCAACGGAGTCGTTCTATCGATGACCGCCCCAGGCCCCCCATGCCACCCCGCTCTTGTGCCTCGCCGTCGGAATCAAGCGCGCAACCTTGGCCATGTTGCCCTGAGCGTGTTCAACAGTCACCTAGTAGGCAATGCGTCGCGGACGCAATCAAACATCCCTACAACCATCGACCACCCCCCAACGCACCGCCGTCAACTAGCCACTCATCCACGACCCGCACAGACACGACAGGCAACCCCTACAGGCAGGTCTTAATCAGGCATTTCGCTAGTCCGACGCAAATCAACAATCCGTAATCGGCATAAACAAAACACAGATAACTGAAACGGTGTGGACGCAGCAGGTATCAAATCGTCTCAGGCAAGCGTCGGCGGAGCCACTTCCCAGAAGTGTCGACGCCAAACGGTCAAGGACAAGAATCAGGCTCGTGAGGCGGACAAACTGCTGCTCATGACTGCATCCCTCGGCGAATACTCGACTGGTATCTTGGTACCGACATAACAACGAAGCACAGGAGACCTGTTCAGACATCACCCCTGGTCACGACCGAAAACCAAAACGAGACCCCGAAGGGTCTCGTTCACTGGGTGGGGCTACCTGGAATCGAACCAGGGACCTCATCCTTATCAGGGATGCGCTCTAACCGACTGAGCTATAGCCCCAGCGAGTACGAGATGTTATCGGCGGCCATTCGAAACAACCACAGAGGGCTCAGGCGTCGATCGGGGTCTCAGCGGATGTTTTCACCAGTGTCGTCGACGGCTGCTTCTCGGATCAGCGGGCCGGACCCATCGGACAGCGTCACTGGAATCTCGGGCTCTGGTCGACGAACTACAAACCTACGCATTGGTGAAGTTCGTGATTCGACAACTTCTTCTTCAAGCACGGTAAATCGAACGCCACCAACAAGATCCGTGATTAGGTTGAACAGTGTTGCAAGTAAGACCCAGAGGCCAGTCAAGCCGAGCACTGCGAACAGTCCAGCAATCCAGGCACTGTGATAGAGCTCACCCCCGTTGAACTCAAAGGACTGCCAGCCAAACGACTCGAAAAAGCGTTCAACGTTCTCGACGGTGCCCGTGGCATAAGCAACGTTCCAAAGCAAGACGCCTGCAGTCAGCACAATCAAGTACAACACCAGGTTGGCGAAGAGAGCAATTTTGAACACCGACCACGGATCAACGTGCCGGACCACGCGAGTAACCTTGCGAACACGTGGCTTGCGGCCCAAAATCCGTGGGACCTGGAGTGGAACCGGAACTGGCGCAGGGTCGTAGTCGACCGGGCGCTTTGGGCGACGTCGCGTCGACGTCGTGTCATCCTGGGGTGCATGGTCGACGATCGGACCGTCGATATCAGCCCTACGCAACTCTTCGATGATTCCCGTCGATACGTCAGCTGTGCCAGTGATATCGGCCGTGTCGAACCTGACACCCTCGTCCGCAACTGTCGTTGAGTCAGGGTCGATCGCACCGGACACTGGATCTGCAGGCTGTTCGGGCTCACTAGACGCGTACTCTCCGATCGATTCGACCAAAGATTCATCGAGTGCATCTAGCTCCGCTGTGTTCAAACCGTCAGCGGTGTCGTCTGCGGTGAGCGCGTCCACCGCGTCGCTCGCCAGCGACGCTCGGAGACCTTCTTCGATCTTGCTCACGACAGCAAGTGTAGGCAGCCCATCGCTGGCGTTCCTGTCAACGAACAATCTGAGTCAGGCAGCCACAAGCTCGGGTCTGCGGTGCATTCGACATCTGCACGTCGTCGCTGCACCCCGCCCAACGCCCGCCTAGGCAATCACCTTGTCATTTCCAAGTCCACATGAGCGCTGCGTAAACATGGGCATGCATCGAAGAAGCGTGCGCGACTCGGTCATCATTCCAGTGATGCCAGGATCAATCTTCTCCGCCAACGGCAATGATCGGTGCGACCGATCCAACGGTGTCACCGTCATCCATGTTCATGACACGCACGCCAGTGGCATCGCGACCTTGGGAAGAGATCTCACGGACTTCCATACGGATGGTGATCCCACCCGTGGACACTGCAACGATTTCGTCTTCGATGCCGACCATGAACGCAGCGACCACTTCGCCCTTTTTACCTGTGAGTTTCATACCCCGCACGCCCTGGCCGCCGCGGCCTTGAACGTTGAACTTGTCAAGTTGGGTCCGTTTGCCGTAGCCGGCCTCGGTCATGATCAAGATCGCAGTGTCATCGCGAGCCACGTCAACAGAAACGACTCGATCCTCGGCGTTCTTCAATTTCATACCGCGCACGCCGGCAGCAGTGCGGCCCATTGAACGAACGTCATTTTCGTTAAACCGAATTGTCATACCTCCCCCCGACACCATGAAAATATCGTCGTCGCCGTTGGTCTCAATGACCTTGACCAACTCGTCGCCGTCTTTCAAGTTGATAGCGATCAATCCATCTCGACGGCTCTTGTCGTACTCAGTGAAGGTGGTCTTTTTAACAACACCATTTTTAGTTGCAAAGAAAAGGTATCGATCGATTCCAAACTCGCGGGTATCGATGATTGCCTCAACACGCTCGCCAGGAATAAGCGGGAGCAAGTTGACGATAGGCATGCCCTTAGCCGTCCGTTCGCGCTCCGGAATTTCGAGCGCTCGGAGCCGATACACCTTGCCTAGGTTCGAGAAAAACAAAAGGTGCGCGTGAGCGGTGGTGAAAATGACGTGCCGCACAATGTCGTCGAGTTTGAGCTTTCCCCCTGACACACCACGGCCACCGCGACCCTGAGTTTTGAACGAGCCGGCTGGCACCGCCTTGACGTACTGGGCCTCGGTCATCACAATGACGAGTTCCTTGTCGTCGGTGAGGTCTTCAATCGACATGTCACCTTCGTCATACGTCAGTTCACACACACGTTCAGTCGCGAACTTGTCACGGATCTCGGTGATCTCGTCCTTGATTACGGAGTTAAGCCGATCCGGGTTGTCCAAGATTTCTTGCAGATCGATGATCGTGATCCGCAGCTCGTCAAGCTCGCTTTGGAGGTCGATTCTGGACAGCCGCGTCAGCTGACGTAGCTGCATGTCCAGAATGTCGTTTGCCTGAATCTCAGAGAATTCGAATGGCGCCGACATCAAGCCGTCCCGGGCGGTAGCAACATCATCGCTGGCCCGGATGAGCTTGATAATTTCATCGATGACATCCAGCGCTTTGATTCGCCCCTCAAGGATGTGTTCCCGATGCCGAGCCTTCTTTAGCCGGTTTTCAGTACGCCGGGTGATGACTTCAACCTGGTGTTCTACATAAGCAACAAGGGCGTCACGAAGGTTGACCTGGCGGGGAACTCCTCTGACAAGAGCAACCATGTTGATTGAGAATGTCGACTGCAGTTGCGTGAGCTTGAACAGGTTGTTCATCACAACGTTGGCGTTGCCATCGCGTTTTAGCGTGATGATCAGTTCAGTTTTTCCACCATTCGAGCCGTCATTGACGTCAGCGATACCGTCAAGGTCACCGTCGTCGACCAGTTGCTGAATACGCGCAGCAATGGCCGAGCATGAGGTTTGGTACGGAAGTTCGCTGACAACGATCTCGTACCGACCGTTTTTGCCCTCCTCGATCGAAGTTTTTGCACGAGTTTTTACCGAGCCGCGACCTGTGCGGTAGGCGTCCATGATCCCGGCCTTACCGAGAATCTGACCCCCGGTTGGAAAGTCAGGTCCTTTAACAAATTCCATGAGATCGTCGGGCGTGGAATCAGGATTGTCAATGAGGTGCACGACTGCATTGATGACCTCGCCGAGGTTGTGCGGCGGGATGTTTGTCGCCATACCGACCGCAATACCCTGGCTGCCGTTGACCAGCAGATTAGGGAAACGCGCCGGGAGCACAAGGGGCTCTTCGGTGGTTCCATCGTAGTTTGGAATCATGTCGACGGTGTCTTCGTCGATACCCGCAAGGAGTTCCATCGCAAGTGGATCAAGGCGGCATTCGGTATAGCGCGAGGCTGCGGGACCGAAGTCAGGGGAGCCGTAGTTGCCGTGGAAGTCGATCAGCGGGTGACGCAACGAAAACGGTTGGGCCATTCGCACTAGTGCGGCGTAGATGGCGGAGTCACCGTGCGGATGGAACCTTGCCATTGTGTCGCCCGCGACGCGAGCACACTTGACGTGGCCACGGTCAGGACGGAAGCCTTGTTCCTCCATGTCCCAAATAATTCGACGGTGCACAGGTTTGAGGCCATCGCGAACGTCGGGTAATGCACGCGACATGATGACCGACATTGCGTACTCAAGAAACGAGCTTTCCATCTCGTCGTTGAGCGCGATCGGTTGGATCGAAGCGCCAGGTGAGGTGTCGTCAGTGATGTCAGTCATGTGTCAGTCGTTTCAAAATCAGAAGTCAAGGTTCTGCACGTCGCGGGCGTTGGTGACGATGAAATCGCGACGGCTGCCAACGTCGTCGCCCATCAGAACCGACGTAATGTGGTCAGCCTCGGCAGCTTCTTCGACCGTGACCTGCAGCAGCGTCCGAGTGCTTGCGTCCATAGTGGTAGCGCGGAGTTCTTCCCAGTCCATTTCGCCTAGGCCCTTCAGACGTTGGAACTGCTTTTTATGATTCGGGCGCTCAGCCATGAACGCATCCTTCGCTAGGTCGTCTTTAAGGTAAATTTTTTCTTTGCCGATCTCTGTTGAGTACAGCGGTGGCTGCGCTATGTAGCAGTAGCCGGCTTCAACCATCTCGCGCATCTGGCGGAAAAAGAATGTGAGCAGCAAGGTACGGATGTGGCTGCCATCGACGTCGGCGTCAGCCAAACAGATCACCTTGTGGTACCGACATTTCTCGACGTCGAACTCGTCACCGACGCCTGCACCGATCGCGGTGATCAGTGCCTGGATCTCGTTGTTCTTCAGCATTTTGTCGATGCGCGCCCGTTCTACATTGAGAATCTTGCCGCGAATTGGGAGGATCGCCTGCGTACGCGGATCACGTGCATCAACCGCTGTACCACCGGCTGAGTCGCCCTCCACGATCATGATCTCTGACTCATCGGCGTTCTTCGACGAGCAGTCCTTCAATTTGTCGGGCATACCAGCTCCGGACAACGCGGTTTTACGACGGATTGCGTTCCGTGCGTTCTTCGCTGCAGCACGCGCTTGAGCAGCGGAAAGGCCTTTCTTGACCATCTTGTTGGCTTCAGCTGGGTTCTCATCCATCCACTCGACGAGGCGGGCATAAGTCGCTTTTTGGACAAAGGAGCGGGCTGGCACGTTGCCAAGCTTGGCTTTCGTCTGTCCTTCGAACTGTGGTTCTCGCAGCTTGACCGAAACAATGGCAGTGATGCCCTCACGCACGTCGTCGCCGCTGAGGTTCGGATCTTTTTCTTTGATGAGGTTTTTCTCTTTGCCGTACTTGTTGACCGCAGAAGTAAGAGCCGTCTTGAAACCCTCGACGTGCATGCCACCTTCGGTGGTGGAAATATTGTTTGCGTAGCCATGGACACCTTCGTGGTACCCGGTGTTCCACTGCATTGCGATGTCGAGGGTCATTCCCTCTGCTTCGTCTTCATCTTCAAATTGGCAGACCTTGGAAAAAAGAGGTTCCTTCGATGCGTTGAGATGTTTAACAAAGTCGGCAAGGCCGCCTTTGTACTGGTAAAGAACTTCTTGCTCACGCTCAGCGCGTTCATCTTTAAACTCGATGGTGAGGCCTTTATTTAAAAAGGCCATGGTTTGTAAACGCTCCAGCACAGTGCGCGCAACAAACTCGACACCTTCAGCCTGGAAAATGGTGGGGTCTGGGTAAAAAGTGACTGACGTGCCGGTTCTTCGACCCCGTTTCGGCGTATCGCCGACTACTGCCATCTTGCCCTGAGGCTTTCCGCCATCAAGGTAAGTTTGCTCATGTCGTTTGCCGGCTCGGTCAATTTGCATCACAAGCTTGGTAGAGAGCGCGTTGACGACTGAAACACCTACGCCATGTAGGCCGCCGGAAACTTTATAACCCTCGCCACCGAACTTGCCGCCGGCATGCAAAACGGTAAGAACCACCTCAGCTGCGCTCTTACCCTTGTGTTCACCAGACGGATATGGATCAACAGGAACGCCGCGCCCGTCGTCATCAACACGACAGCCACCATCAGCGAGCATGGTGATGGTGATTTTTTCACAGTGGCCAGCCATGGCTTCGTCGACTGAGTTGTCAACGACTTCCCAGATCAGATGATGGAGGCCTTGGAGGCCTGTTGAGCCGATGTACATGCCCGGCCGCTTACGAACTGGGTCGAGGCCTTCCAGCACTTGAATTTGCGCGGCGTTGTAGTCACCAGGCTTCCCTGAAGACTTTTTCTTGACGGGTGCTTTCGCAGGTTTTTCGGGAACCTGTTCAGCGGGTGATTCAGCGGTGCCGTTGGACACTCGTACCTCGATGTTGTCGTCGTTGTGGACATGGCGCGCTGCGCCATGATTTTTAGGCGATTGTGCCGTCAGACCTGATACATCAGATCAGCCGCAAACCCCGTTTGTAAACGGCTTTTAGTGTACCGGAGGGGTGTTTGAGAGTTGGGGATCAGTTGGAGCAATTCGTAGTGCTTTCAGAACACACGTTCTCGTAACGTAGACCCTAATTTTCGGGTTGGCTGAGCTCACTGCAAAGCACCTGGCTTCTAATTAAATCATTGACGCTACAGCGGTGAAATTAACCACCAAGATATAACTCAGTGCGTTCGAGCTACCCGCACGTCAATGCGGTCGATCTCTACGTTCGCGACCTCGGCTAGACGCGCAATAATTGTTCCGGACAAAAACTTCACCTGTGTTGCCCAGGCCGAGTCATCTGCTTCGACAAGCAAAATCGCTTGGTCCAATCGAACCGGCCGAACATGAGCCGCAACGTTCTCTCCGACAGCATCGGCCCACCTACCAAAAACACCGCCGATTTGTATCCGATCGGTACCTCGCAGTGATTTCATGATCCCGTCAAGGGCCGCGGTGATTGGTACTGGTTCGGCCATTACCTACAAGGATACTCGGCTGTACAAGTCATAAGATTTTTAGAACCGTTAACTCGCTGTATCGCCTGAGACACAGCCAGCCTCGATGCGTAAGACCCGGTCAGCTTTAGCCGCAGGTGGAAGCTCAGTAGCTGTTGTAATAATCACTTGCCCGAGCGGGATGTGTTGAAGCAGTGCCGTAGTCCGTTCTTCGTCGAGCTCTGACAGCACATCGTCAAGTACGAGAACCGGAGCAGTTCCTGTCCGTTCAGTAACTAATCGATGTGCTGCGAGCCGTAGAGCCAGAGCGAGGGTCCGTTGTTCGCCCTGTGATGCATGTGTGCGGCTGGATAATCCATTAATTCTAAAGTTCAACTCATCTCGATGCGGTCCTACCGTTGAGACTCCGCGTCGAACGTCCATGTCCCGGACAGCCTCTAGAGCAGCTGCCAAGCCAATTTGGCGCCAATCTGGTTCATAGGTTAACTCGACTGGAGTCTCGGCCCCAGCCAAGTGCTCGTAGGCTTCCTGTACCATCGGAGTAATGCGTGCGACAAGCGTTGCCCGTGCGTAACCAAACTGGTCGGCAACTTCAGCAAACTTTTGATCCCAAACGTCGAGAGTCGTTTCAATTTCACTAGTCAAACGGCCCCCAGCTTGCTTGAGTAGCGAATTTCGCTGCTTTAAAATGCGATCAACCTCAAGACGTACAGCGTCGTACTTCGTGGCGAGAGCGACAAGTGTGTCGTCCAAGTATCGACGTCGGTCGCCTGGCCCACCTTTAATCAAAGTGAGGTCATCAGGCGAAAAAACTGTCACACGCAGTGATCCCAGTAAATCACGCACCCTTACAAGTTTCTGCTTATTGACCTGCACACGATTACGCCCAGCAGCTACAAGTTCCGCTTCAATCAGCGTCGTTTGCCCGTCATCGTGTCGGATCGTCGCACGAATGACTGCTTGTTCCGCACCTGCTCTAACTAGGGCGTCGTTAGGCGCACCACGAAAGCTTGACAATGTTGCAAGATAAGCAAGTGATTCGGCGAGATTGGTTTTGCCATGGCCGTTGCCCCCAATGATGGCGGTCGTTCCTGACGTCAGATCAAATGATCCTGATACGTAATTACGAAAGTCGATTAGCTCTAGGTGTTCGACAATCACGTACCAAAGAGTACGCCACGATCATGCTCGGCGATCAGACTTGAAAAATAGCGGTTACCCGTTCAGGGTACGCGGACCGGCATCAACAGATATAGATAATCATCCTGGCCGGCGCCGCGTAGTACTGCCGGCTTCATCGGATCCATAGTTGACAGGGTGACGTCATCGGCATCTATCGCGTCAATACCAGCAAGCAAGTAGTCAGGGTTGAATGCCACAGTCATTTCGCTGCCCTCATACGAGGCGTCAATTTCTTCAACTGCGTTGCCAACGTCTTGGGTGATCGCAGTGAGTTGCACTGTTTCTCCGCCGAGCGTCATCCGCACTGGTGTCGATTCCTGAGCAAGAATTTTCACGCGCCTGATCGCTTCAATGAGCGACGGCTTGCTAATAGTCAGCAAATTTGGGTAGTTGGAAGGAAGCAAGTTCCGATAATTGGGAAACTCACCCTCGATCAAGCGTGTGCTCAAACGAGTAGATCCTGCTTCAAAGGTTGCTTCACGTTCCCCAAGACGCACCACGAGATTTTCTTCACCACCAATCAACCGCTGCAGCTCAGATAGAGCACGACCTGGGATCAGCACTTTCTGGCCAGAGCCCAGCATTGATGACTCCGGGAGATCACGAACAGCAAGTCGATACGAGTCCGTTGCAACCATTCGCAACCCATCATCTTCAGCAGCGAGTAGAACACCGGTCAGTACGGCCCGTGCATCATCAGTTGACGCCGCACGAACAACCTGGCGGAGCGCGTCGGACATCGCATCAGCAGGCAGAGTCACCGCTTCAATAGCCGGCTCCGCTAGAGCAGGATAATCATCTAATGAAAGTGGGCGCACAGAGAATTGTGACCGGCCGGCACTTATTGACATTTCTGACGCGCCATCACCAGCCGTCGACGAATCAACGAGGTCGATTTCAACGGCTCCTGCAGGCAGCGCTTTGACAATGTCGCCAACAAGGCGTGCCGGCACGACAGCAGCTCCATCACGTTCTCCCCCGACTTCTACAGTCAGCTGAATGGTCAACTCAAGATCCGTTCCGGTAACCGTCAACGTGTCGCTAGCTACCTGCATCCGGATGCCTGCGAGAACCGGAAGGGTGCCAGTGCGGTTAGTGGCTGCGCGACCAGCCGAGCTCAGGGCGTCAGCTAGGACGTCACGTTCACAACGAAACTTCACAGTGGGCACTTCTCCTCATGAAGGGATTTTTCAAAGAATAATGTAAGTAGTAGGTGCTGTGGATTGGGGACAACAGCTTGTTATTGCAGCGTAGAGGGCATTTAAGCGTTCACAGGTGATGGACTAGTGATACACAGGTCGCGGCTTACACTCGTGTGGTCCGGTGGACAACAGATTGTTGTCCCCATTTTTCGTAGAACTTGCTGGGTGATCTGTCCCCTGAGAAACTCAAGTTGTCCACCGATATTCGCGCGCAGCATCGATGCTTTCGCGCGCTGGGTGAGAGTTTAGCGATCATGAAGACTTCGTCTCTCACCAATCTGGTCATGCTCTCAACTGTTGTAAGAGGTCGGTGACCTGGTCGTAGATTTGTTTACGCTCCCTCATTAGTCGTTGAATTTTTTCGTTGGCGTGAATCACCGTTGTGTGGTCGCGACCACCAAAGAGCCGCGCGATTGCGGGATAGCTGAGATCGGTCGTCTCACGGAAGACGTACATCGCGATTTGCCTCGCAGTTACGAGTGGACGTTGCCGGCTCTTGCCTTTAAGAGCTTCCACCTCAAATTTGAGGATGCCAGCAATTTCTGCAAGGAGCTCTTCGTCAGTGCGATGTTTTGGCTTGGTGTCAACCATGAGATCAGCTAGCTGCGTTTGTGCCAGTTCCGTTGTGATTGGCTGGCTGTTCAAGCTTGCGTAGGCAGTCACTCGAATGAGAGCACCTTCTAGTTCGCGAATATTCGTCGCAATGTTGGTTGCGATGTAGTCGAGCGTTTCGTTGGGGACTTCTACGCGATCTCGTTCTGCCTTGTTCCGTAAAATTGCTGTACGCGTCTCGAGGTCAGGTAGCTGAATGTCGGTAAGGAGGCCCCATTTGAAGCGACCCCGCAGTCGTTCTTCAAGCGTGGGGATTGCATCAGGCATGCGATCTGAACTGATGACGATTTGCTTATTTGCGCCGTGGAGCGTGTTGAACGTATGAAAGAACTCTTCCTGGAGGCCTTCTTTGCCGGCGATGAACTGGATGTCATCAATCAATAACACATCTATGTCGCGGTACCGACGACGGAGTGCATTCGTGGTGTTTTGGCGGATGGCCTCGACGTATTCATTCATGAACGTTTCGGTGGACACATAACGCACCTCGTGATGCCGGTAGTTGTCGCGAACGTAGTGGCCGATGGCGTGCAGTAAGTGGGTTTTGCCTAGACCAGCAGAACCGTAAATGAACAGAGGATTATATGATCTACCAGGTGTTTCTGCGACGCGCAGGGCAGCAGCTAGTGCGAATTGGTTGGAGGCTCCCTTGACGAAATCGTCGAAGGTGTAGCGCGGATTAAGACCAGCTTCGTCGAGCTTGCCATCGCTAGACGACGACCTATCGACACGCGCAGATTCAACAGAGCTCAGGTGCGGTGGATCTGCGGGTACAGCGATGTCGTCTAACCCCACATCAACTGATGAGTCCGACCGGACACCCTCCAGCGTTTCAGCGACGGCGTCGCTCGACGCAACTTCAATTTCGATGACGCGATGACCCTGATCAGCTTCGTCGAGAGCGTCGGTCACGAGAGGCAAGTAACGCGTTAAAATTCGATCACGGACGTAGGCACTTGGGGCCAGCAACCGCAGCGTTTCAGGACCAGCGTCAAGTGGCACTACCTCTTGAAATGTTGAAAACCACACGGATTCCGCGAGTTGGGAACGCAGGAACAGCGTGACTTGCGTCCAGACGTCATCGGCGCCGTTCACCTGTTACTACTCATTTGACATTCCTGACCGGTGTTGTGGTAAACCATCCACATGGTTATCCACATGATGTGGAAAGGTGGCTGCGATGGGACAAGAGAGAGAACATAGCAGCTCAGATACTCTGCAAGAAAATTTAAAAAAAATAGCTTCTGAACAGGCGTTTTGTTCCATTGAAGGAACCTGTGGACAAACAACAACAATGTTGTTTGTTCTTGATCCGTAGCTCAAGATGAGCCTTCACAACATGCCAACGCTGTGCAAACAGAACGATGACGTAGTGACACTGCAAGTCGACGACCAGCGTCAACATTCGTAATGGTTAATTCCGAGTGTTGGGAGTCGCACTAATCCGCCCGTAGCATTGTCTGGTCTGTCCGCGATTCGGTATGCTCATCACGTTGGGTGTCTTGTCGAAGTCACTTTGCGGAGCTTGGCTCGAAACGTCCGAAAGAGATTGTCGTGAAGCGCACATTTCAACCTAATAACCGCCGCCGGAACCGCAAGCATGGATTTCGTGCACGCATGAGCACGCGTGCCGGCCGCGCGGTTCTCAAGTCCCGCCGTGACAAGGGCCGGGCTCGTCTGTCCGCTTGATCGATCAACTTGATCGATCGCATTCGTGACCGTGACGCATTTGTCCGCCTCCGGCGCGACGGCTTCCGCGTTCGGAGTGCTCCCATGTGGTGCTCCTTTGTTGCAGACTCCACTATTGCGCCGCCACAGGTGGCCTTTGCGGTTAGCCGCGCCTTGGGGAATGCCGTGACTCGCAACCGGCTTCGACGTCGATTGCGCGCCATTCTCTCGAATGCTGACGTTCCGAATGGACTTTTCCTTTTCGGTGGTCGCCCTCCACTCGGCGAACTAACGTTCGTAGAGCTGGAGAATCGTGTCGCTGCTCTCCTCGTCGCAGCTCAGCACGCCAGAGACCAACCATGACCGCTACGCAGACGGCCGCATTTGATGCGACGGATCTGCCGAACGTTGACGACGATTGCTTGACTCGCGACCAATGTGGACATCAGCACAGCAATCGGGGTGCTCGTCCTGCGTGGCTCGCGCAACGTATTGCCAGACTGATAATTTTCTATCAGCAAGCGCGCGAAGGTAAGCCCTCACCTTGCCGTTTCTTCCCGTCATGTTCGGCGTATGCCCTTGAAGCTGTCGATCTTCATGGTTCATGGCGAGGCGGTTGGCTGAGCGTGCGACGTTTATTGCGTTGCCGTCCGTTCGGACCATCGGGCTTCGACCCAGTCCCTGAATATCGCTTACCGATGTCATCACACTCTCCTTCTACGACTCACGTTCAGAAAGGCGGTTGAGATGTTTGAAATTCCCGCTGGTCTACTTGCCTGGTTCTACAGTCTTACAAACGACTACACCTTTGCGATTGCTTTAATCGCTGTCGTGGTTATGGCGATCACGACGCCGCTGACGTTGAAAAGCACTAAGGGCATGCTCGAAATGCAGAAGCTTGCGCCTGAAATGCGCAAGCTTCAAAACGAGCATCGGAATGATCGCCAAAAGCTCAACGAAGAGATGATGAAGCTCTATCAGGAGCACAAGGTCAACCCGGCTGCTTCCTGCTTGCCGATCGTGGCACAGATGCCGATCTTTCTCATCATGTTCCGCATTCTGCGCGGTCTTGTGTACCGCCCTTCGGAGGCGAATGGTTCTGGGCCGATCGCTGAGGCAACGGTGCGAGCGATCAGTGGCTCACAGGAGGGGCCTCTTGGTTTCATTCCGCGGTTTTTAGCGGTTGAGTCTGATTTGTACCTGTCTCTATATGGCAAATTTGAAATGCCGTCGTTCGGCCTTGATCTTTCCAAGTCCGCTGCGACGGCGATTGGCGAAGGTCTTGGCGAGGGTCTTATATACGCCCTGCTGGTTGTGGGGCTCGGCGCGTTGTATTTCGCCCAGCAGAAGATGGTGGCGGCTCGGGCGACGATTAGCCCATCGATGTCACCGACGCAGCAGAAGTTGATGCAATACCTGCCTGTCTTCTTCGCTGTCTTTCAGATTTTCTTCCTGTCGGCGCTGGTCGTTTACTACATCTTCCAAACATTGCTCCGCATTCTGCAGCAGTACTACATCACTAAGAAGTTTTACGGTGGTGACGAATCGTTAGGCCGTCAGGCTCAACGTGCTGGCGAGGCGGCCAAAGAAGAAGCAAAGAAAAGTGGTGAACCCACCGGGATGCTTGCGCAGGCGAAGCGTGACCTCGGTGGAGCTAAGAGCACCGACAAAGGGAAAAATGAAAAGAATGCGGGCAAGAAAGCTAAGGACAGTGCAGCAAAACCGTCGCCGGTAACCAATAAGCGAGTGACCCCCTCAAAGAGTCAGCCGACATCTTCAGGCGGTGGCAAGGGCCGGCCGACGCCGACGCGCAAGGAAGCCGAGGCGGGTCGGTCATCGCGTCCGAAATCGTCGAATAAGAAGAAGCGTTGAACCGTCAATAATGCCGGTCGATGACATCGCCGAAAAAACAGTCGTGCGCCAACTGCATAAAGCGGTGGCCTGTCGAAGAAAGAGGAAATACTGATGGAATGGGTGGAAATCACCGGAAAGACCGTCGAAGAGGCACGCGAAGCCGCACTTGACCAATTAGGCGTAGGTGCCGATGAGGCTGAGTTCGACGTTGTCGAGGAACCCAAGGCAGGTCTGTTTGGTCGCACTCGCGGCCAAGCGCGACTTCGTGCTCGCATCAAGCCGACGCCTGCACGTCCGAAGCAGGAGCGCAAGCGCCGATCTAAAAGCGATAAGCCGAGCAACGACAAGGTTAAGGCAGGCTCAAGTCAGGCAAAACCGAACAGAGAAGCTAATCAGGAGGTTTCCACTGCAGATGCCAACGGCAGAGACGATGGTAAAGCGACTGAACCTCGCCAGCGATCCTCTCGAGGCCAGCGGGGCGGAGGCGGACGCAATGGAACGAACAATAGCCAGGAGAAGAAGATGACCAACGAAGAACGTCCACAATCCAACGTGCCCCCCCAAGAGGTGGGCGATGCTGCGGTTGCATTCATGAACGACCTCGTCACGGCGTTTGGTGCGAGCGGCAAGTCCGACCTTTCCGTTGATGGCACTGAGCTAGATGTGCAGGTGCGTGGGGATGACCTCGGCCTTCTCGTTGGCCCGGGTGGCCGAACACTCAACGCCATTCAGGACCTAGTGCGCGTCGCTGCTCAGCGTCGCCTCGGCGACCATGAGACTCGGTTACGGATTGATGTCGCTGGTTATCGCGAGCGTCGTTCGATAGCACTTGGAAAGTTTGCCGCCGACGTTGCGGCACAAGTTCGTGACAGTGGGTCAGCGCGCTCACTTGAGCCGATGACGTCGGCCGACCGCAAAGTCATCCACGATGCGCTCAATGATGAGGAGGGTGTCGTGAGTTCGTCGTCGGGTGAGGAGCCGCGTCGGCGGGTCATCGTTCAACCCGCCTGATTGGGCCGGACTACCTGACATACTCGGCGCTGTGAGTTATTTAACTCGGGGCGACGAGGTAGAAAAGAATTTGTACGAGGCGCTGGAACGATCCCAGCGCCTCGGCTTTTTAGGGGATTGGCCTATCCCGGAGGTTGTTGAGCACGCCCGAGCGTTCGTCGCAGCGCTCGACGGTGTTACTGGTTCCGTAATCGACTTGGGCGCTGGGGGCGGTGTTCCTGGCTTGGTGGTCGCCACTGATCGACCGGACCTGCAATTAACCCTGCTCGATCGAAGGACGAAGCGCACCGACTTCCTTGAACAAATGGTCCGACGTCTGGATCTTGACAGACACACCACAGTGATGGCGGCCGATGTTAGCGATGCGATTCAGGCAGGCTACGTCGACTTTGATTGCGCAATCGCTCGAGGTTTCGGCCCTCCTGAATTTACCTTACGGGCAGCTGTGGGATGTGTTCGTCCGGGCGGTGTCATTGTCATCAGTGAGCCGCCGAGCGAAGATCGCTGGGATCCGGAATTACTCAATGAGCTTGATGTGTTTAAAACACCGTCTGATCAGCGCGTGGTGCGTTTCACTGTTGGGACGCGGGCCGAGTGACTCCCTCAATTAGCCGACTTTTCGGACTGTTGCTCTGAATCTGTGTCCTGACGTAAATCGCTTCTAACTTTCAGAGTCAAGTTGGTGCACTGAACCCTCGACTCAACTTTCATTGTTGTGAGTTGAGTTGAGGGATGTTTCATGTGGAACACCGGCCCTGTTGAAGGAGTTGAGACTCACCTTGATGTCTGAGGTGATTGCTGTCGAACGTTTCACGTGAAACAGTGAGGACCCAGTTTCTTGTCGTTGAACACTTTAAATGAGAGATCGACTGGAAATACTTGTATCGCAAGCGTGGATCGTGCAAAGTATGCTGGTCCTGCGAGCACGTCATGTGATGCTCGCCATTCGTCGTCTGGAGTATGTGTGTCGGACACTGGGGACTTCCCCGCAGAATTAAAGAAGCCATCAGTTGAGTCTGCTGGGTTGATTACGCCTGAGGGGACGCTGGAAGCCATCCCGTCAACGCCCGGCAAGAAGCTTCCGCGCATTTTGGCGGTTGCGAATCAGAAAGGGGGCGTCGGTAAAACTACGACCACTGTAAACCTCGGTGCAGCACTTGCGGATATGGGCTTGCGCACGCTTTTGATCGACCTTGACCCGCAGGGGAATGCGTCTACAGGACTCGGGATCGAGAATCGTGGACTCGAACTGTCGATGTATCACGTCCTGATGCATGAGGAATCACTCGACAACGTTGTAGAGCCGACTGATGTGAAGGGCCTTTTTGTGGCGCCCGCGTCACTTGACTTAGCTGGTGCAGAGATCGAGTTGGTTCCAGCGTTTAGTCGTGAGCAGCGACTAAAGCGAGCGATTGATGCTGTGATCGATGATTACGACTATGTGTTGATCGACTGTCCCCCATCATTGGGCCTGCTTACGGTGAATGGTCTTTCTGCGGCTAACGAGGTCCTCGTGCCGATCCAGTGTGAGTATTACGCTCTCGAGGGACTTGGACAGTTACTCCGCAACGTCGACTTAGTAAAACGGAACTTGAACCCGACGCTTGACTTGAGCACGATCCTCTGCGTGATGTACGACGCACGAACAAAGCTGGCAGGACAAGTCGTCACAGAGGTACGTGAGCACTTTGGCGAAAAGGTTCTACGCAGTGTGATCCCACGCAGCATCCGATTGTCCGAAGCACCATCGTTTGGACAGCCGATCACTACCTTTGATCCCCGCTCACGTGGCGCGATCGCATATCGCGACGCTGCCGAGGAGGTGCACGCCAATGTCACGCCGTAGTGGACTTGGAAAGGGCCTAGGATCCCTAATTCCAGCAAGTGAAGTTGCTGATGGTGGGGACGGTGCTTCGTTGGTGGAAGTGCCGACAGCATTGGTCTCGCCGAACCCAAATCAACCTCGCGTGCATTTCGCCGAGGAGGGCTTGGTGGAACTCGCTGCGTCGATTTCAGAGATGGGGGTGCTGCAGCCCATCCTGGTGCGACCGAAAGACGACGGCGAATATGAGCTCATTGCCGGTGAACGGCGTTGGCGGGCTGCGCAGCGCGCAGGCCTGACGACCGTTCCGGCCATCATTCGAACCACTGATGACTTGAGTTCAGTTGAGCAAGCATTGGTGGAAAACCTCCATCGTCAAGATCTCACGCCATTGGAAGAGGCCGCTGCCTTCCAGCAGTTAATCGAAGACTTTGAGATGACTCACGACCAAGTTGCTACACGCGTTGGAAAGAGTCGTTCGGCAATCACGAATACGATTCGACTACTCGGACTGCCTCCGGCAGTACAAAGTCTCCTTGCTGACGGACAACTCTCCGCTGGCCACGCTCGGGCACTTCTCGGGACACCGGATCGTGCGCGCCAGGAAATGCTCGCTCAGGCCGCAGTGGCCGAAGGGTGGACCGTGCGCGCTACGGAGCAGGCCGTCCGTGGCGTTGACGCACCCGTTGCTGAAGTCGCAGGCACTCCGTCAACTCCAAGCGGTGGTGGTGCAACTATTGATGGTGCTGGACTTACACCAGCAACGCAACTCCGTCCACCAGGCCTCCTTGAGCTTGAGGAGTTATTGGCGGATCGTCTTGACACTCGTGTGTCAGTGTCGATGGGGTCTAAGCGTGGCCGCGTCACGATTGATTTTGCCGATTTGGAAGATCTAGAGCGGATCTATCGCGCAATGACGGGTTGAGTGGACTTAACTCTCAACTTAAATACCATGCATGTAATTTATCCACACTTCATCCCCAGGTTGAGGATGAGATTCATGGTTAAGGAGTAAAATTCGACTCAAAACCACTTTGAGTGTTTATTTCTGTCTGAAAACGACCAAAAGTCGCCGGTCTCTAAGGCTTGAGTCGAGAAATACGCACATGCTGTGAGGAAAGCTGTGGATAAACATGCTGCGTACGCAGGATATTCCGAACTACTTTCAGTTCGATGGAACCGGTAGTGGCGCGTCGGCCCACTTACGAGCTGCATCAACGACGGCGATGGTCAGCGCACCCGTGGCGTCGACGACGTCACGAACTGGACCAACAGAACACAGAACTGCCGGCATCCGCGTTTCTCGTAGAACGGGCAGCCGCATTCCGCGCAGCGTAGGTGTAATCGGCAAGAGCCCATTGAGTTCGCGTACCAGGTGCGAGCCGAGCGATCGGCCACCAACAGACTCGAACGAAGGTACGGCAAAATAGGAGATGTCAGCACATATCTTTGAGCTAGCTTCAAAACCTATGTAGATAGTCGCATCAAATCTGTTCGCCGCAGCAGCCTGGGCGGCTGCGTCGTACTCATCCGTTGACATCACTGAGGCACCTTGTTGACGCAAAGCCCGAGCTACAGAGCGTCCAATCGAGCTAAGTCCGCCGAACTGACCAACGACGATTCGTAATGTTCGGAGCGAAGTGGTGTGGCGGACTGACTCAAGTTCCCGGATTGACGCTACCCCGGGGCCAGATCCACTTTGACGGCCCAAGACATCAAGCGTCTGGACGGTCTTACGTCCACAGATGCCGTCGGCATTCAGCCCACTGTTTCGCTGAAAGTCCGTGAGCGCACGGATTGTTGCAGGCCCCAAAATACCGTCTGGTCGACCGCAGTCGAATCCAACATGGTTGAGTGCGTGTTGCAGTTTCTCGATGTCATCACCCCTGAGATGGGGCGCACTGAGCACGAGAAGACGATCGCCAAGTTTCCAACCTGCTTCGACGAGCGCCAACCACGATTGCTCATCGCAGATACCGCTGACGTACAGGCCACGCACGGCTTGGAACTCTTGAAGAGCTTCCTCGGTGGACGAGCAAAATGATCCCGCTTCAGCACAAACTGGGCTGTGCCCGGCAGCACTGAGGCGGCGCTGCAAGTCTCGAATTGGTTCGCCATGTTGGCCCCGCTGGAGCGGGAACGGCGTCACTCCGTTGGAAGAAATTCCTGCAACTCCTGAAGAAGGGCACCTTTACTCTTGGCGCCGACGAGACGCTTTTCGACCTCGCCACCCTTGAACACAAGAAGCGTCGGAATACTCATGACATTAAACTTCATGGCGAGATCGGGGTTGTCGTCCACATTCAACTTGGTGACTGCAATGTTTTCACCGTGTTCGGCGCTGATCTCTTCGAGAATCGGCGCAATCTGCTTGCATGGTCCGCACCATTCGGCCCAGAAGTCAACGATAACAGGGACATCGGATGCTCCAACGGCCTCGTCAAAAGTGCTGGTTGAGAGGTTAGTGATTCCGTTTGCCATGATGGGCATCCTTTCAATTGCGGGTTCTGCCCGAAGTGCTCAATGTTTGCACGACATGAGAGCATGCGTGTCTAGGGATCTACAACCTGCCAGTTGGGCCGGATATTCCTGCTCGTTAGTCCTGGATTGCCTCAAGCCAACGTTCGGCGTCGATTGCGGCCATGCAACCGGAGCCGGCGGCCGTGATGGCCTGACGGTAGATCGAATCTTGTACGTCACCACAGGCGAACACCCCATCAACGTCGGTATAGGTCGAGTCGGGCTTGGTGTGTAGGTATCCGGTTGATTCATCCATGGCAAGTTTGCCACGGAAGATGTCAGTATTTGGCTTATGTCCGATGGCGACGAACAGTCCTGTCACCGGTAATTCGCTCGTCTTACCCGTTAGGGAGTGAGTGATCTCGAGACCAGACACCTTGTCATCTCCACGAATTGCGCTGACTTGTGAGTTCCAAAGGAACTTGATCTTCGGGTTGGCATGCGCCCGGTCTTGCATAATTTTTGATGCTCGAAGCTCGTCCCGACGCACGATCAGAGTCACTTCGTTAGCAAACTTTGTGAGGAAAGAGGCTTCTTCAAGTGCAGAGTCACCGCCACCGACGACTGCGATGTCGTGGCCTCGGAAGAAAAAGCCGTCGCACGTCGCGCATGTCGAAAGGCCGTACCCGAGAAGACGCTCCTCTTCGGGAAGACCGAGCATGAGCGACTGTGCGCCAGTGCTGACGATGACCGAGTGACCGAAGTAGTCCTGATCGCGCACGCTTACCTTGAACGGGCGGACACTGAGGTCAACGTCTGTCGCCTTGTCCGTGATGATTTCAGTGCCAAAACGTTCGGCTTGAGCACGCATTTCAGCCATCAAGTCAGGGCCCATAATGCCGTCACGGAACCCTGGGAAGTTTTCAACCTCAGTCGTAAGCATCAACTGCCCGCCCGGCTGATCGCTCGTGCTCGATGGCTCACCTTCGATCATCAGCGGCGCCAGCGAAGCTCGGGCGGTGTAGATCGCAGCAGTGAGCCCAGCGGGGCCAGAGCCGATGATGATGACGTCGCGGATATCAGATGGTTCGGGCGTGGACATGACGTCTTCCGGGAGAGTGACCGAGGATTGGATTCAGGAAGCGTCTGCGTTGCGCTTCCGGAACAACCACAACCCGATGAGGCTCACGATTGTTCCTACTGCGAGATAACTCAGGTAGACCGATTGATCGCGACTGAACCAGTTGTTCAGCACCTCGTGGGCACCTCTGGTGACCATGATGAGTGTGATGACTACTGCGAAAACGCCGAGCAAGACGGCGATGATCCCGAAAACCAAGCCCCGTGCTGCATATACCAGTGGGGTGGTGGTCTTATCACGAATGTTGCCGACGAGCCGCACAACAGTGTCGGTGGTCTCGTTGGCCCAGTTTGGATCGGTCAGCGGATTGGCTGGCATAATTTCGTCAGGTTAGCCGCGAGCACTGAGAGAGTCCTCATGAACCCGACGCAACGGTCGGAACGGGAGCTGAAATTTCAAGGATGCCTCTTAAGGCAGAGGTAAAGGTGTACGCGAAATGACGGTGCAGTTCTTGTCGTTGTAGGCAACTGCTTCTGCACGGGAATTGTTGATACCTATAGCAATAGGATCGCTGACGGCTCCCGATGTCGCCCAGAGCGCGAAGCCCACAAATTCGTCAACGAGGCTGCAAAGGTCAACCGGAGGCGGCAGTGTCGTGTCTGGGGCTACTTCCGCATCAGCGGCGTCGGGTTGAATTTCCTCTTGGGCCAAGGTGCGCGAAATAACTTTGGCGTTAGCAAAGTTGGCAAGTTCGGCATCGCTGCTCAGAACCTCAAGGTTATTGTCGGCCGGTGCCTCCTCGGGGCCACCTTGAATCTCATCAGATGCGCTTGCTGGGACCGCTCCAACAGCGACGTCGACGGTGGACTCGTCAAATTGGTCGAACGTTTCTGCAGCCGCAGCTTCTGGCCCACTCTCGAATTCCGAAGACACCGTCTCATCGAAGCTGGGGCCAGTGTCTGTGCTTTCGCTTGCCGTGCTGTTATTTGTCTCGCTTGTGTTGACTGCGTCGCGCACGATGAGGCTAGCGCCGGCGAATACAACGATCGCAGCAGCGACAGTGAGCACCCGCGTGCTTACTGGCTTGCGTTGTGCACGTCGATCGCTAAGCGATGTCGGGGCAGTAATTGAGGCACCACCGGCGGCACCGGCGGCATCGGCGCCGACTGGTGTCGTGTCGCCTATTTTCTCTGAGGAGGGCAACCGGTCCCACGCCTCAAGAGCACCTGCTAGGTGTCGTTCGCGAACCGAAATCGGGGCGGCTTCTATGTCACTGAGGACAGCGCGAACCTGACGAAGACGATCGACTTGGGCGAGTAATTCGGGGTCAGTCTCGATCTGTGCGCGTTCGGTAGCAGTGGCGTCACCATCGAGATACGCGCTCGTCAGATTGATCAGGTCGTCGTTCATATCGAATCAGTTGGACGTTCAGAGATGTGGCGCTGGTTCCCAGGATCAGAAAATTTTCCAGACGTTACTGGCTCAATATGCGGTCCCGTGAGGAGGTCTCCGACACGGAGGCTGTCTGTGAGTACGGACCGTCCGCGAGCAATTCGTGACTTCACCGTTCCAACGGGGACGTCAAGGATGTCCGCAATTTCGTCGTAGTTAAGATTAGCGACATCGCGAAGCACAACGGCTGCCTTGAAGTCGTCGCTGAGATCGCTGAGCGCTGCGTCGATCGCAAGGCGGTCAGCGATGACTTCGATGCGCTTCGCCGCCATCGGGTCTGCCTGTTCTGGCTCTCCGCCTTCGTCTTCTCCTACTCGGATCGATTGCAGCGACGGGCGCCGGTTACGTTTGCGGAGTTCATCCAACGAGGCATTAGTTGCGATCCGGTAGGCCCAGGTGCTGAATGCAGCACGGCCATCGAAACGAGGCAGGCTGCGCGAAATCTTGATCATTGCCTCTTGGCAAGCGTCGTCGGCATCATTCACCCCGCCAGTGACACGGCGACAAACGGCGTAAATCCGGTCGTAGTGGCGGCGTAACAGTTGGTCGAGAGCGTTACGGTCGCCGCCTTGCGCTGCAGCGACAAGTTCGTCGTCGGAGAGCGGTGCCATCAGACCAGCGCGATTTCGCCAAGGAGCCCACGGAATGGGCGGGCTTCACTGCAGTTGCCACCAGTGCCGAGCTGACGGAGCAGTACGAGCACATGTTGTACCGGGCTATCGGGAATGTTCGAGATGACCGTGCCTGGCTCGGAGCTGAACTCCTGAGCACCCAGCTGGCGATCCCAATCATCGAACGACGTGGGCACTTTCTCGTTGGCCGAGGTGTGAAACTCAATGATGTACGGCCCGGTGAGTGCGTCGACGGTGATCGGTCGTTGCGTTGGAGCGTCGAAGGTCGCAACGAGCCCTACGCCGTACTTGCCACCCATGAACTCTCCGTCATAGCAGGAAGTCCGCCAGAAGGTGGAGGAATCCCCGTCTGCGAGAGCCAGGACTGCTTCGTCATCGTTTTCTTCACCGTCGTCGCCGTCGGGGTCATAGGCCTCAATTGAAGTAATGCGAGCAAACGCATTTACTTCGCTGACGCTGCGGCCAGGAACTCCCTCAGCATCGCCATTTCCTGGTGCGCTGCTGTCATCGACCACGGTTTCCTGATCGCTCAATGCAGCTTCCGCCCCGGCAGGAAGTACAGAGGTCGGTGCGCTGCCAGCACCGCCGTCACTTCCGAATTGCACACTCACCCAAAGCAGTGTCGCAACGATTGCGGCCAGAAGCAAAAGTCCGCTGATCACGGTTAGAGAGGGCGTTTTGCTTTGAGACATACCTTTTGCTGGCTTGCCGCGCTGCGCTCCGCCGGCGCTTGGCGTGCGGTCACGCTGTTGCGAGGAAGCGATGGAATCGGCACTCGGAGCCGCTTGCACTGGAACTGAACCGGTGATTCGCTGAGGCTCGCCGGGAATTCGGCGTTGTGGAGGCATTGGTGCCGGAGCTGCACTACGAGAGCCGATTGGTGGCTTGCTCGCTGCGCGCTCGGTCGCTGGAGTGGGTTCACGGCTTGCGCCAGTTGGAGGGGGCGGGGTCCGCGTGGCACGTCGTCGGTCTTCGGCGCGTCCGTTGAGGTCTGACGGAGCGCGTCGAAGCCGTCCTGCGGAGAACGGAGCGACCGGCGAATGCTCGTGCGGCGTGTCATCGATTGGAGGGGGCCCTTCGGCTGCTGCAGCCTCGAGTGCGTCGACGAGGTCAGCACCTGTGGCGGGTCGATGCACGGGGTTGCGAGCCAGCAGTTGATGGATGATGGTGACCAAGCTCGTCGGTAGCGTCGCGCGGAGGCGGTTGAGGTCGGTTGGGTCACGTTGTAACCGGGCTAACGCAGTGTCGGCGTCGGTTTCGCCGAGAAACGGCACACGACCGGCGAGACATTCATAGAGCACAAGGCCGAGCGAGTAGAGATCGGCACGGCCGTCGAGCTTCTTGCCTCGAACCTGCTCCGGTGACAGGTACTTAGCGGTACCCATCATGATGTTCTCGCTGGTGAGGTCGTCGCCGCCCGCAAGCGCCTTTGCGATGCCGAAATCAGTGAGCAAGACGCGCCCATCGGGTGTGATCATGATGTTGCCGGGTTTGACGTCGCGGTGCACGAAGTTGTTCTCATGAGCATGCTGGAGTGCTGCAGCGGTAGATGCGCCGATGTGCCCGGTGAGCTCGGGTGAAAGCCGCTTCTGTGTGTCAAGTAACTGACGGAGACTCTTGCCATCGACAAGTTGCATCACGACTGCCTGGCGCCCTTCGTGCTCGAATACGTCGTGCACGGCGACGATGTTCGGGTGATTCAGGCTTGCTGCTGCAATCGCTTCGCGTCTGAACCGTTCGGCTACAACTTCGTCCGAGGCAAGCATTGGTTTGAGCCATTTGACTGCGACTTTGCGGTCAAGAGTGAGGTCAACTGCCAACCAAACTTCGGCCATCCCGCCCTGGGCTAATCGTCGCTTCAGTCGATAGCGCTCCGCTATCAACGTTTCGGCAGGAGGCAGAGCAGACATGATCAATGAGAACGCTAGTGGTCTCGGCCTAACTCTTTAGGGCAATGATTTATGACGCGACCGAGTGGGTGCAATGTCAGGAGACTTCGTGGAATGCCACTCCAATTGTTCCCCGCCCACCGTGCGTGCCGATTACCGGACCGATCTCACCGACAACGATTTCACCGTCGTAGTGCGGGCGGAGCATTTCAACGAAAGCGTCGACGTCGTTGCAGTCAGCGTGCATAACGGCGAGGTTCTCAATGTTTCCCTCGAAGCTCTTCACTTTGTTGACAAGATAGGCCAGCGACTTTGAGCGTGTGCGTTGCTTACTTTCCTCTTCAACGCCGCCATCAGCTACTTCGATGATCGGCTTAATAGATAAGGCGGTTCCGAGTAGAGCGCGGGCGTTCCCGATACGGCCGCCCTTCTTCAGGTTGTCGAGAGTGTCCAGTGCACCGAAGACGCGAGTGCGTTGCGCGAGTGAAATGGCAAGGTTTTCGACGTCGTCGATTGAGCCGCCGTCATGCCCTGCTTGTGCGCAAGCCAGGGCAATTGTTCCGAGCCCCATAGTGACCGTCCGGCTATCGACGATTCGGACATCTAGGTTGAGTGATCGATCCGATGCAATCGAGCGGGCAGCGAGTTCAGCGCTTTGCATAGTTGCCGACAATGCACCCGAAAGAGAGACAACTACGATACCGGCTGCGCCTTCAGCTGCGAGCTCGCGGTACACGGTCTCGAATTGGCCCGGAGCTGGTGCAGCGGTCTCCGGCAGCGTGTCAGAACCGACGACTCGCGTCCAGAATTCTGCAACGGTGAGTTGCTCGCGGTCGATGAACTCCTCGTCACCGAAGCGAATGCTCAACGGGACGATGATGATGCCAAGTGCAGCGGCTACCTCGGGAGGCAGATCACAGGAACTGTCGGTGACAATGCGAACGACTCCAGATGAGGGGATTGAGGCGGGCGTGTTGGTTGGTGCTTCACTCACGGGTAGACGATTCTACCGCAATCACCGCGCAGTGGCGTCGGCTGGCTTGGCCTGTGTTCGGCGCTTACGCCAGTTTGTAAACCACCAGACGCCGAGAGTTAACAAAAGTCCGCCGGTGAGAGCCTGCCCGAGCCCAGTGAGGCTGTTAACGCGAGCAGTTAGCGAAACAGGATCACCCAGCGGCTCACCGACTGGAGTCAACAACTGAACGGACACGGCCGACGTGCCGTTCGAGCGCGCCCGGACCGGCATCAGGATGTCTGTGCTGTCGTTAGCCCTGAGCGAAACGATTTGGCTGTTATCTGGGAAGGTGAGCTTGGAGGATGTGAGCTGCACCATCACCTTGAGACGCTCGTCGCTGTCGTTCGTTAAGCGGAGTGGGATGTTGTCTGAGCGGCCCGTCAGCGTGAAGGTAAATGGGTCGGGCAGAGTCGCCGCTGACCTGATGTTGTTGGCATCTGCAACGACTTCCTCGATAACTGCTGTGGCGGTGGCGTCACTCACGCCGTTTGAGAACAGGACGTCGAGTTGTTCGAGCCAGATGGCGAGCCGTTCATCGCCGTCGTCGAGCATTGACGCAGTACTGATGAGGCTGAGTGTGGTTGCCTCGATGGTTGCCAGACGCACGGTCAGATCAGGTCCGGCGACATCGGGCAGCACGAGCGGGTTTCCACCGGGCGGACGCTGCGTGTCGGTGGTGCCAACGAGAGCGGTTGGCGCAACAACGTCAATGTCGGGCGTGGTTGTAGCCATTGCAACGAATGCATTAATCAATCGCGGGTCGGGCGGAGCGAGGTCGTCGAGGCCAATCAACTTGCTGCGGCGAACGGTCCGTCCTTGACTTCGGTGATCAAGGACGATTGCAGCTACGGCCCTGATTGCCCACTCGGTCTCGGTCGATGTGGCCAGGGTTACGTCAGTTTGCTCTGGCGTAAATTCTTTACTGATTGGGTCGGTGAGCAGAATTGGGAGCGTCCCTCCGTCGGGCAGCTCGACGTTGACGAAGCGGTCTGTATCGGGGCGTTCGCCTCCTACGAAGTCGTCGTAGCGGTTTGGCGTCATCACGAGATAACGCACGCCGAGGGTGCGTAGCAGTTGTGCTCCTGGTGCGCTGAGGGCAGTGTCGACGACGCGTACGACTCGAGTCGGGGGTCGAGACAGTGCAGCGGTGATGCTTTCTTCGCCGCGTTCAAGGGCCTGTGTGTACCGATAACCAATTCCTGCTTCGACAGCGGAGGACACATCAAGATTGATGTCACTCAGGGCAACAAATTCGTCATCTTTGACTTCCTCAACGATGTCATCGCCAGCGGCACCGTCTAGGGCAGCGGTAAGCATTCCGGGTGGGATAGATGCCAGCAGCGGCGGATCGATCTGAGCGGCTGCAGCAAGAATGTCGCGGGCGCGCTGAGTGGCAGCGGCATCACTGTTGCCGCCGGTTTCTGGCGGGCGTTCTGTCGCGGTCACGATGGCGAGCTGCACGGGTTTTGTTAGACGGTTGAATTCACCCACTCCCGGACGACGCTCAACGAGCGTGCCGTGAGTACCAATGAGGTCATCGCCGATCAGGACTTGCACGCGCACGGGGTACACGCCAGGAGTTGGGAATTCCAGGCTGTCGGGGCCACTTGGTTTCGAGTCACCGCCGACGTCAGTCGGCACAGTCACCGTCAGAAACGCTGTATTGGTGTTGACCACCTCGACCGCAGCTCGGACGTCAGTAATTCGAACGCCGTCGATGTTGTCCTGAAACGCTCCCGGGGTTGCCCGACCGCCGAGCAATTCTTCTGCGTCATTGATGTCCGTGATCGCAGCGAAGTTTGCAACCTCGACGGTCAACGTTCGTAGCGGTGGCACGGTTGTGATCGGCACCGGGGCGGTGGTGGCTGAGGGCATCGGAGCTGTGGTGGATGCAGCCGGGACACCTGGGTCCGTCGGGGAAACTGTCGTGGTTGTGGTTGTGGTTGTGCTGCTCTCGGGGGCGATGTCGATGCTGGCGTTGAGTGTTCCGCTCAGCCGGTAGACGAGGCGGAGTTCGTCTCCGGCATTGAGGGTGAAGTCTTGCTCAATCAGTTCGATCGCCACTCCGCTGGACTGGCGCACCGCGCTCGGTGTCGCCAGCGTTGATGACGCGACCGGGCCACTAAGAGCAGTGATGGTCCCTGCACCGAGTGACAACGCACCAATTGCCAATACAAACATGAATCGGCGGAATCGAGCGGGCGGCGCGCCTGTTTGGCTCATCGAGCACCACCAGTCCGATGAAGCACGTCACCCGCAAGCTCCAGGATGGTGAGCGTTTCGGAACGCCGTCGAAACCCCATGTCTTCATACAGCGCGAGCGCCGCTTCATTGTCGAGGCCGGTGTTAACCATCGCAACCGTCGCGCCGCGGCGTTGCATCCAACACAGCGAGTCAGCGACGAGTCGGCGACCAATTCCCCGACGACGCAGTCGCGGATCTACTGCGAGCCGTTGGAGGTAACCGAAGACTCCCGACTGACCGGTCAGCGCGAAGCCGCCGATGTTCGGACCACCGTTGCCGTTGTTCACAGTGACAACCCGTGCTCGATGGCGCGGGGTGGCGTCTGCGATGTCGGTGAGTGATCGGACATCGTTGCCCCACGGGTCACCGAACGCGCGGCGATCGAGCACGGCGACATCCGGCAGGTGCGAGGCACGAAGCCGTTGCGTATCAAATTTTCGACGGCACACGGAGCGAATCGACTTAGGAGTTAGGGGTGCCTCAAGTAGAGCGAGGGTGTCGATTGGCCGAAATCCAGCTTCGGTGAATGAGGCAGCTGCCTCGGGGAACATTGCGCCGGTTCGAACGGCTCGGATATCAGGGTCGCTGGCGACTGCTTTGACCGCCCAGGCACTCACTGACTTCGGGGTTGGGACCATGTGGTGGTCAAGCAGAATGACCTGGGTGACGTCAGGTTCATACGGCCAGCGAGCAAATCTGGCGCCCACGTGGTCCTGGAGCCCTGGCCCCTCGGTCGTGTCGGTCACACAACCGACGCTACTGCGATGAAGGCGCGTCAAGAAGTCGTGGCGCGGTACCGTGCAGGTGCGGTTCGCCGACCATCAGCACGCTTGCGCTGCTAATCGCCATATCGTCTGGCTTGTGGTTCCCGATCGTTTCGCACCTGTGCTGCGCGAGCTGGCACCGCTAACTGAGCGGTTTCGCGTTGCTGGACATTGCTTGTACCTCGTTGGCGGAACCGTGCGGGACTTGCTGGTTGACTCTGATCGAGCCGATTTTGACCTCGACCTGACGACTGATGCGCGGCCCGATCAGATCAAGGCCTGCCTGGACGGCTGGGCCGATTCAGTCTGGAATCAGGGCGAGAAGTTCGGCACGATTGGCGCCAACAAGTTCAACCCTGAGACCGGCGAACAGCGGCCGTACGAGATCACCACATTCCGCGCTGAGTCTTATACCGATGATTCCCGCAAGCCCCATGTTGTCTTCGCCGATGAAATCGAGACCGACCTCTCGCGCCGCGACTTCACGGTCAACGCAATGGCCCTCGAACTCACCGGCGACAGTGCGTGGGGTGGGGGATCACCGATCTTGGTCGACCCATTCGATGGTGCCCTCGATTTGGCGAATCGAAAATTACGAACGCCAATGGGTCCGGACGTAAGTTTCAGCGACGACCCGTTGCGGATGTTGCGGGCCGCCCGTTTCATCGCGCGTTATCAGCTCCAGCCGTCTGATGAACTTGTCGCAGCGGTGAAAGCAATGGCTGATCGGCTCGAGATTGTTTCAGCGGAACGAATCCGCGACGAACTCGACAAGTTGATGGTGGTCGATCACCCGTCGCCAGGTCTCTGGTTCCTCATCGAAACGGGCCTTGCCGACCATTTTTTTCCTGAGTTGCCGGCGATGCGCCTCGAACACGATCCGATTCACCGTCATAAGGACGTACTGACACACTCTCTCGCAGTGGTCGAGAACGTGCGACCACTCAACGAGAACCCGGCGATCGTCTCGGGTGAGCGACCAGAATTTGATTTCCGTCTCACTCGGTTGGCTGCGCTTTTCCACGACATCGGCAAGCCGCGAACGCGCGGATTCCTCGAAGGCAAAGGCACCACGTTTCACCATCACGACGCCGTGGGCGCTCGAATGACAAAAAAGCGGCTGTCGGCCCTGCGATATTCGAATGACGATGTGGCGGCAGTTACTGAATTGGTTGCGCTGCACTTGCGCTTCCACACATATTCGATGGGGTGGTCTGATTCGGCCGTGCGCCGCTACGTGCGTGACGCCGGTCCACTACTTCAGGAACTTAATGTACTGACCCGCTGTGACTGCACTACACGCAATGCCAAAAAGGCGGCACGGCTGTCGCGAAGAATGGACGAACTCGAGGAGCGGATCGTCGAGTTGGCAGCGCAGGAAGAGCTTGCGGCGTTGCGGCCCGAAATGGATGGCAATGAGGTGATCACTCATCTGGGCATTGCGCCTGGCCGCGATGTTGGTGAGGCGATGAAATTTCTGATGGAAGTTCGTCTCGAAGACGGCCTGATAGGCGACCAGGCCGTCAGGACACGCCTTGACGTGTGGTGGCGAGAGCGGAACTCTGACTCTTGACGTCATCGTCACTCATTTCGCGAAACCGGAGACACAGGCATCCGTAAACGAAGTGGCATTACCTCCTACTTTGTTGTCGTGCGGACGGGCGATGCGAAACGGCAGACGGTGCGTGCCTCATGGCTATTGCTGCCCCTCATGGTGGTCGCTGTCGGCCTGACCTCGATCGCAACATTGGTCGCTGCAAACGAACCGACGACCAACACGACGCTGGTCGTCGCCGCCGTTGTCGTGATTTCGATCGTTGGGATAGTGGTGACTTGGCTCGGAGCACGACATTTTGAGCGTCGGTTACGGACGACGATCGAAGAGCTTTCTGTCACTCAGTCAGACCTACGTCAGTTGCTTGACGACTTGCCAGATGCAGTAATCGGCCTCGATGAACGCGGCAAGATTAACTCTGCCAATGGTAAGGCAGCCGCCCTGACGGGCCGGTCGGTTGACGACCTGATCGGACGAGGATTTCTTTCGATGATCGGCGAGGCTGATAGAGAATCGGTGTCGGATCGGTGGCAGCGCGTCGACCTCGGCAACCGTGTGCCTGCTGTGCACGCTGGTGTGCGTAGTCCAGGCGACCTTGCGGTCTTTGAACTCGTCGATGTCAATGGTGAGCCACATTTGGTCGAGGCGTCACTGCATGTATCGCAGAGCGATCAGGGCAACGTGGTGTTGCTTCGCGATGTGAGCGATCGTAAACGGACGACTGCGGCTCTGGAGCAGGCACGCCGGCGGCTCCAGCAGGCGTTCCATTCGGCTCCGACAGGAATGGCGTTAGTGCGCCTCGATGACGGTTGCATTGTCGACGCGAACCAGCCATTGGCTCAGATGCTGGGCCGACCGCTCGATGACATCCGCGGGCAGCCGATTCGCATGTTGACCCACCCGGAAGATCTTGCGTCGGCAGCACGTCAGCGCGCCCAGCTTGAGCTAGGTATTGCTGACTCGTACGCACTTGAGCAGCGGTACCTGCGGGCTGATGGAGAGTACGTCTGGGCGCGGACGCGAGTCTCAGTAACCGAGGACCAGGGCGTTGCACTGGCGATTACGCATATCGAAGACATAACCGAGCAGCGCCGAAGTGCTGAACTCCTCACCCACGCGGCAACACACGATGATCTCACTGATCTGCCGAATCGCACGACACTCGTCGCACGGCTCGATGCGTTGCTAGCGATGGCCCAGCCGGGCCAGGTCGCAGTGCTGTTCATCGACCTCGACAACTTCAAGATGGTTAACGACAGCCTCGGACATGGAGTTGGCGATCAACTTTTACGCGAGGTCGCGCGAAGATTTCGTGGCGTGATGCGTGATAGCGACCGAGTGTCACGCTTCGGTGGTGATGAGTTTGTTGTCTTTGTTGAGCGCGTCGCTATCGGTGGAGAAGACACTCCAAGTGGCGCTTTTGTCGATCCGGCCGCAGTCGCTGATCGACTACGTCGATCAGTCATGGAGCCGATCACGATTGATGGGCATGAACTGATTGTCACTGCCAGCATTGGTTTCGCCGTCAACGCTGCAACCGATCTCACCGCTGAAGATCTGCTGCGCGATGCTGACGCAGCGATGTACCGGGCCAAGGCTGCTGGCCGCGATCGGGTCGAAGCATTT
Organism: uncultured Ilumatobacter sp.; assembly: GCA_938091165.1. GTDB lineage: Bacteria > Actinomycetota > Acidimicrobiia > Acidimicrobiales > Ilumatobacteraceae > Ilumatobacter_A. The sequence goes on from CALKNK010000005.1 coordinate 31,246, forward strand.
ACTGCTGAGACACGCAAGGCGTCTGTGGGCGCGCTCCAGCTGGCGTCGGAACTACGCCGGGCTATCGAACGCCACGAGATCGTTCCGTACTTTCAACCGATCGTTGATTTGAGTTCCGGCGAGGTTGTTAGCTTCGAAGTATTGGCGCGCTGGCTGCACCCCGATCGCGGTCTGCTGATGCCAGCTGAGTTCCTTCCTGCCGTCGAAGCGGGCGGCCTCCTTGTTGACTTTGGCGCGATGATGTTGCGCGACTCGCTGGCACAACTTGCTCAGTGGCGCTCTACTGGCACCAGATTCCGGCGATGCGGTCTGTCGGTCAATGTGGCGACACAGCAGCTAGCTGACGGTAACTTCATCGAAGTGGTCCAGACAGCGCTTGGCGAAACCGGCATCGACGCTGACTCGCTGTGGCTCGAGATCACAGAGACCACATTGATGGAGGACTCCGTGGCGGCCGGCTCGGCGTTGCGCGAGCTACGTGGGCTTGGCCTCCACATCGCCGTTGATGACTTTGGAACCGGATATTCTTCACTTACCTACTTAAAGCGCGTCCCAGTCGAGACGATTAAAATCGACCGATCGTTCGTGTTGGGCTTGGGCCTCGAAGCTGACGACACATCGATTGTCGAAGCCGTCGTACAACTCGGCCACTCTCTTGGTCTACGCGTCGTCGCAGAGGGTGTTGAGACACCGCTCCAGCTCACCCGATTACGCGAATTGCGGTGCGACAACGGTCAGGGGTACCTCTTCGGACGTCCCCGCCCCGCCGCTTTGGTCGAATACGAACGGGTCTAACGCGGTCCGCATCAAGAAGCACTTCTACCCTGGTAGTCAAGTTGTATCGGACTGTTTCTAACCTGCTGGCGATGCAGTCAGTCGCCTCGGTCTAGACAGAGAAGCTAAGCGTCAGCTGCCTTCTTTGCGGGCCCGCATAATGAGCGCGCTAGGCACGTTTCCAGATGAGCCAACTTCGTCAACCCGGTCGACTCGGAAATTCGATCGGCCGAGAGAGGTGAACCAGTCGCTGATTGAGCGTGCAGTCACGCCGTAGGGCGTAGCGTCGCTGACAACGGAGAAAGGGTGAGTTACTGAGATGACAAACGGCATGCTCGGAATGAGGATGCGGTGTACCTGGCGGAGCAGGCGGCTGAGATCATCAACCTTTTCGATCGTGTGGGCAGCAACGACGACGCTAACCGTGCCGGAAGTGATTTCGCCGAGATCGGCTAAGTCGGTGGCGTGACATTGCACGCTGATTTCTGCCGCCTCAGCACGTGTACGCATGTCGGCGATCTTGTCGGTGTCCGGGTCGACAGCGATTGCTTTAGCTCCTGACTGAGCGAACTCGACAGCATTAAACCAGTCGGAGACACCAAGTTCAACGGCGCGCTGACCGCCGCTCACGTCACCAACCAACCGCAGCTCGGAGTCTGTTGGAATGCCATCTCCATACTTGATGTTTGCAACCACACCACCAGTGTGCCTGCTCCGAGCGGCACGTGCGCGCATCGGGCTCTATCCTTGGCTTCTATGTCCTTCTCGGTCGGCGCGATTCGTGGCTCCGATGGGGGAACGCGCGGCATCATCGACCATCGGCTCGCCCGTCGGATGCTGATCAGCGAAGTCAAGCGAGGGCGGCTGCGCGAAGAGGCAGTATGCGACGCGCATCCAGAGTTAATTCGGGCTGCCCGCAATGTCGGTACCCAGACGTCCACGGTTTGTCCGATCTGTGAAGAGACCAAACTCAAACTGGTCACATACGTTTTCGGGCATGGACTTCAGGCGCAAGGACACTGCGTGTCGACTGCTGAACAGATGCGCCGAATCGAATCCCGTTCGACCGAGGCGAGTGCTTACGTCGTAGAAGCGTGCGTGGAATGCGGCTGGAATCATTTGCTCCGCGTCCTTCCTGTCGGCGGAACGTGAGGGGTTACGCGTTCGCGGCGCTGACTACGGCCACCCTCATTGCTGCCGCGTGCTCGAGTGAGGCTGACGTTGTCACCAAGGACTCTGGTGTTGTACCAACGGTTCCTCAGGGGACACTTGCTGACTTTGAGCCGAGCACAACTGTCCACAAAGTGGCTGTGCAGCCCGCAGGGTTTACGACGGCGATGATCGAAGTCACCAAGGTCGATGGCACCGTGTGTGAGCTCTGCATGTGGTTGGCAGATACCAGTGACGAGCGAGGTCGGGGCTTGAAGGGCGTCACCTCGCTGGGCACAGCGGAGGGTATGGCGTTTGTATGGAACGAGCCGACGACCAGTTCGTTCTTCATGTTTCAGACTGTTACGCCGCTCTCTATTGCCTGGTTCGGTAGGCCCGTTGCTCGCGCTGGTGGTGCTCTGGTGTCCACAGCGGACATGGAGCCATGTGCTTCAGAGAACTCAACTGATTGCCAACGCTTCGCCGCGGACGGCGAATACGTGCTGGCGATCGAGGTCTTCCAAGGCGATCTTGCTTCGATTGGGATCACCGCCGGGTCGGCCGCGCGCCTGCTCCCAGAAACCGAATCAGCCAGTTGTCCACCCGGCTGACTTCAGCCATCTCTGTGAGCGCTCTCCCCTACGGTGGACTCGTATGCAGTCGAACCGGAACGAACTCTGGCGCGCGACGCTAAGCCTCCCGGTAGTGTTAAGGGGTCCATTACATACCCTGCCCCTTTGCCTGACCCGTCGTGGGTTTGAGTCCGGGGCTCCCCATCTCTTCATGCTTGGACACCGTGAACGTGGGATCCGAAGGGAGAACAAGATCGCATGAATCGTGCGTACGAAATGATGGTCATTATCGACGGCGACGTCGATGACCCCAAGGCACAGTCTTGGATGAAGACGATCACTGATGGGGTTGAGAGTGTTGGCGGTCAGCTGCACGAGAAGATCGACTGGTGGGGCAAGCGTCAGTTCGCCTACGAGATCAACAAGAAGCCATCTGGTTATTATCTCGTTGCCCAAATTGTTGCAGCACCTGGAGCGCTTGACGAATTAGAGCGCCAGCTCCGTCTTGCGGATGACATCGTTCGCCACAAGCTCATCCGTCTGCCCGAGGAAGAAGCAGCACGCCGCGGCATCACCGTGGAAGCTGCCTGATCCGGCCCGCCAATTAGCCAAAGGGGAATCACATGGCACAGGACAACACCGTCACACTCACCGGGAACCTCACTAAGGATCCCGAGCTTCGTTACACCACGGGGGGCCGTGGTGTCGCCAGCTTTGGCCTCGCTGTCAATCGCCGCTACCAGGTGAATGGCGAGTGGCAGGAGCAGGTCTCGTTCTTCAACGTGGTTGCTTGGGCGGATCTCGGCGAAAACGCTGCGGCTAGCCTGCACAAAGGCAACCGCATCGTTGTTACCGGGCGGCTAGAGCAGCGCTCGTTCGAGACTCGTGAAGGCGAAAAGCGAAATGTCACCGAAGTAATCGCTGATGATCTCGGCCCCAGCCTTCGCTGGGCGCAAGCGCAAGTCGAGCGCATCTCGCGCGATTCTGCCGACGGCGGCGGTTTCAGCGGCGGCGGCAGTGGTGGGGGCGCACCGAAGCCTGCATCTGATCCCATCTACGGCGACGAAGAACCGTTCTGAGCAGCACACGCTGCTGATACCTCCCGTCGACGCTTAGCCCGACGTTTTCTATTTCGAAATTAAGACGAACACCATTTTCCAGTCAGGAACAATTCATTATGGCCAGTAAGAAGAACAAGGCCCGGTCGGCGCGTGACGCCAACCCCCGCAAGTTCAAGAAAAAGACCAGCGTCCTCATCATCGACAAAGTCGAGTACATCGACTACAAGGACGTCGATCTACTCCGACGCTTTATGAGCGACCGCTCCAAGATCAAGAACCGCCGTGTTGCAGGTAACGACCTGCAACAGCAACGCGAAGTCGCAAACGCGATCAAGATTTCTCGTGAAATGGCGCTCCTGCCGTACGCCACTCGTGTTGCATCAACTCGCACCGGCGGCCGTCGTGATCGCGACGACCGTGGTCGCGGTCGCGACGACGGTCGCGACGAGAGCTCGGAGAACTCGGAGAACACCGAGAACACCGGTGACGAGTCCATTGAGTCAATCGATACCTCCATCGACGCCGCGACAGATGTCGAGTCCACCGAGACCACAGAAGTGGAGTCCTGAGCAACATGAACGTCATTCTCCGCAGCAAGGTCGACGGCCTCGGCCAGCGCGGCGACATCGTTGATGTCGCCCAGGGCTATGCCCGCAATTTCCTGTTCCCGCAGGGTCATGCCATTAAGGCGTCCGCCGGTGCGCTGGAGCAGGCAGCCAAGATGCGTGCATCGCGCGATTCAAAAGATCAGAGTGCGCGCGAGGCCGCGACGGCAATCGCCAGCACGTTGGTGCCGAAGACAATCACCGTGTCAGCGAAGGCATCGAGCGAAGGCAAGCTCTTCGGTTCAATTCACGCCGCTGAAATCGCTGTTGCGATTAAGGCGCAGACCGACATCGACATTGATCGCAAGTCAATCGAGGCCGATCACAACATCAAGACCACTGGTCAGCACACGGTTACTGCGTCGCTGCACCATGACGTATCGTTCCCAATCACCCTTGAGGTAGTTGCGGCCGACTGAACCCGGCGACGGGCCTTCTTAGCGGTGGCGCACGTAGCCGCTCAATCGACATGCTGATGGCGTGTCCTGCCCACACGGCAGGGCGCGCCCTTTGTTTTTCCACAGACTGTCCACAGAAAATAATCCACAGAGATGAGTGACTTGTCCACAAGCAAGTCCCAGGGTTGTTCCCCTATCGCCGCACAGGAAAGTCCAGCGAGAATAACGTCATCATGAGTAACGATGTTGAGTACGGCCAATTTGGCGGCGGCGCGCCATCCCGCCCGGCCGGAGGCTCGGGGCGTGTTCCTCCTCACAACCTCCAGGCCGAAGAATCAGTACTTGGTGCCTTGTTGTTATCTCGCGACGCGATTGGGGTGGTCGGTGAGGCCGGGCTGAATGTTCGTGACTTTTACAGCCCCGCTCACCAGCATATTTTTGACGCCGTCCGCTCGCTGTATTCATCATCGGGTCCGGTTGACGTCGTCACCGTTGCCGACGAGCTTCGACGCCACAATCTGCTTGACGAACTTGGTGGCATGGAGCGCCTCAACGAGCTACAGAATGCGACGCCGTCGGTTTCAGGCGCCGAGCATTACGCCAAAATTGTCATGGATACGGCGCTACTGCGGCGCCTAATCCATACTGCCGGTGAGATCACTGACCTTGCTTTCAGTGAACCCGATGACGTCACGAAGGCTGTCGACTTGGCCGAGTCCAAGATGTTCGAAGTTGCCGAGGACAAGGTGGTCGACTCGACGCGTGAGATCGGAGACCTACTCAACGTCACTATGGACGAGCTCGAAGCTAACTTCGAGCGTGGTGACACCATCACTGGTGCTGCAACCGGTTACGACGACCTTGATGAACTGCTGTCTGGCCTGCAACCGAGCACGCTCAATATTGTGGGAGCGCGTCCGGCGATGGGAAAAACGGCGTTTGGATTGGGCTTAGCCACCCACATTGCAAAGAACGAGGCGAAGCCGGCACTTGTGTTCTCCCTCGAGATGGGGCATTCAGAGCTCACCCAGCGAATCCTGTCGAGCGAGGCGAAGGTTGATTCGACCAAGCTACGCACAGGCAAGTTAACCGAGGGCGACTGGTCTAAGATCGGCCTCGCTGTCGGTCGACTCGAAGTGCCGCTCTTCCTCGACGACAATCCGCAGGTCACTGTCATGGAGATCCGAGCCAAAGCACGACGGATCAAGGCGCAACATGGTGGCCTGTCGCTCATTCTTATTGATTACTTGCAGCTGATGTCAGGTTCCGGCCGATCGGAGAACCGTCAGCTTGAGGTATCGGAGATCAGCCGAAATCTGAAGGTGCTGGCCCGTGAGCTCGAAGTGCCGATTGTTGCACTGTCTCAGCTCAGTCGAAACTTGGAAGCGCGTTCTGACAAACGACCGATGTTGGCTGACCTTCGTGAGTCCGGTTCCCTGGAGCAAGATGCTGACGTGGTGATGTTTCTGTACCGCGATGAGGTGTATAACCCTGAATCGCCCGACAAAGGGTCAGCTGAAGTCATTGTCTCAAAGCACCGCTCTGGCCCCATTGGCACGAAGCGCCTCGTCTTCCTCGGGCAGTACACGCGCTTCGATAACGCCGCACGTTCGATGTAGCAGCGAACACGTTTTAAGCCCCCCTGCGGCGATAACTACCTGACCGAACTGAACGCAACAGTTCTGAAGTTCAACACAGATTGACGACGGACCGTCCGGTGAGGTGGCGCGTCAAGGCGACCAGGAATAGCTCTATCTGGAACGGTACGGATGTGAGCGTCGAACCGCTCCACACAAACCGGTGAGCAAGTATCCACCGGTGGGACAATTACAAACGAGGAACTGGGACAGGTACGGTGCGAACCGCCTGGTTAGCGTTCAAGATCAGGCGGTTTTGCGGCACGCTCATCGCGTAGTCGAACCTAGCGATCCAGATCGGCGGCCATCTACGCTGTGGACATGAGTCAACCGGCTGCCCTGACTGCTCGAGCCGGTGCTGCCGGCCATGACCTGGTCGGTTGGATGATGTGGGACCCGAGAGCCATTGCCGAGTACCAGGCGCTCGGTGTTTCTGATGGTATTGGCTGGCTCGTGGCCTGGCGGCTCGCATCGCTCGGCGATGTGAACCCAGGGGTTGCAGCGGCAGCTGCGTACTCGATCAACCCCAGCGTGATCAAGCACGTCATGAAGCTCTACCAAGCCGCCACCGATGTCGACTCGATCCTGGCCGTCCGCGACGCTGCTGTTCAACCTGGGCTCGATGAAATCGCACCCGGCCTCTCCAGTGGTCTTGCCGAGCTTGCAGCACCGCTTTGGCGCGGTGTCGATGCCGTTCACTTCGGCGCTCGGCCCATGTTTGCTGCGCATCGCGAGCTGCCCCGTCCTGAAGAGCAGAATTCTGCGTTGTCGGCATGGCTCGCAGCGAACTGTCTGCGTGAGTTGCGCGGCGACAACCACTGGGCCTTGTGCGCAAGCGAGAATCTCGATGGCGTCGAGGCCGGGCTTCTTCACTCGGTCATGGTCGACATCGAAGAGTACGGCAGCGAAGAGTGGATTGCTCGAAGCCGCGGCAATGACGACGAAGCGATCGCAGCTGCGTGGGCGCGACTTGAAGTAAAAGGTCTGGCATCGGGCGGTGCCGTCAGCGACGAAGGCCGGAGATTCCGACTCGACCTCGAAGCCCGCACCGACGCACTCACCGCCCCCGCTTGGGACGCAGTTGGCGTTGAAACGACACGTGCTTTCTGTGAGCTGATCGAACCGCACCACGATGCGTTTGTGGCCCGAATTGACGCGACGGCTGGGTCGCGTTGGATGCCAGCGGTGCGGGTGAAGGCCCAACAACCAGATGCCTGAGGGTGACACACTCCGGCGAGCTGCCGAGGTGTTGACGCCAGTACTTGAGGGTCAGATCGTGACTGACCTCTGGTTTAAGAAGTTACGCGGCTATCGACCACGCGTCGGCGACACGATTCACAGCGTTGAGGCGGTTGGCAAGTACCTTTTGCTTGAATTTGACCGCAAGCTCGTTTTGCATACTCACCTCGGCATGACCGGCTCGTGGCGGGTCACCACTCTTGATCGAGCCCATCCGCGCGACCCAAAGCTTCGAATTCTCATCGAGACAGCAGCAGGTCGTGCCCTTTGCTTCGCCGCACCGGACATCTCGACTCATATCTCAGGGTCAGGCACCGCTCCAGCCGATCGGATTGGCCCAGACTTAAGCAACGACGACGTCGACCTGCACGATGTGCTTGCGCGAAGCCGGCGACGTTCAAAAGAATCCACCACGCTTGCCGAACTCCTCCTCGATCAGCAGGTGGCGGCGGGTGTCGGCAATGTCTTCAAGAGTGAAGCACTGTTCGTCGCTGGGCTACATCCGTTTACGTTGGTGAACGCAGTGACCGACGAGCAGCTCGCGAAGCTTTGGTCTATCGCTCACCGTCAGCTGGTTGTCAATCGAGATAAGGCCTACCGATCAACGACGAGGCCTGAAAGCATCAGCCGGACCCATGTTTATGGCCGTCATCACTTCGCCTGCCTTCGATGCGACAACGCTGTTGCGTTCTCGGCAGCGGGGGAACGCACCGCCCGCAGCACCTACTGGTGCCCGTCTTGCCAACCCGTCGCAAAATGAGGAGCCGTGCAAGGCTGTACATGCCGTGCAAGGCTGTACATATGGCGACCGTTAGCGCTCCGAACGCTCGTCAGGTGAGCTGCGATATCTGTAGTGCAAGGCGCGTACGCCTGACGGTTAGTCGTTCGGCCGCCGCTGACCGACTCAACGAGTTAGCCGATGTCGCCGAGTTGATGGATGATTTCAACAGTGCAGTACGGCTCCGCCGCCAGGCGTCTGAGCTTCGCGTCGCAGCCATGCGGCTCCTCGATGAGTGATGAACTCGCAGAGACGAACGATCAGGTTGGTGTAGTGAGTCCCACGCCAGATCTGAAGACGTTGCGCAGCATCGAGCAGCGCGTGCTCTGGCTTGCGACGCGGATCATCGACCACGCGAACTCGCGCAGCGCGACCGATGTGAAAGTTGGTGGTCACCAAGCGTCGAGCGCCTCAATGGTGTCAATCATGACGGCGCTGTGGTTCTCGCACCTGAACGGCGACGACAAGGTTGCCGTCAAGCCGCACGCCTCGCCGGTGTATCACGCCATCAAATACCTCACCGGCGAGCTTGACCGGTCCTACCTCAAGACTTTGCGTCAGCGCGGCGGCCTGCAGGCTTACCCGTCGCGAACCAAAGATCCTGATGTCTCTGACTTCTCGACCGGCTCAGTCGGCCTTGGCGCGGTCGCACCACTTTTCTCAGCGCTCACCCGTCGTTACGTCGAGTCTCATTTCGGAGAGCAGTCGCCTGCACGCTTCATCGCGCTTGTCGGTGACGCCGAGCTCGATGAGGGCAACGTTTGGGAAGCCATTGCTGACCCTGCCACGCAGGAGCTCGGTAATTTCACAATGGTCATCGACCTGAATCGTCAGAGCCTAGATCGAGTAATTCCTGACATCGCAGCGGTGCGACTGAAACGGTTCTTCGCCGACGCCGGCTGGCACGTAGCCGAAGCAAAGTACGGAAGCCGACTCAGCGCTGCGTTCGCCGAGCCGGGCGGTGATGCGCTCGAAGCACACATCGACTCGATGCCAAACGAGGCGTATCAGGAGCTGTTCGCGCTCGAGGGTGCTGACGTCCGACACAAGTTCCTCGTTGACGCAGATGAGACCGTGCGCAATTTCGTGGTCGACCTCGATGACGCTGAGCTCAAGCATCTGGTCACTGACTTAGGCGGTCACGATCTGGAGCTACTTACCGACACCTTCCGCGAATGTGATGCGACAACGGAGCAACCCTCGGTGGTTTTTGCCTACACGATCAAAGGTCACGGCCTCCCGATGGCGGGTGATCCGATGAATCATGCTGCGCTGCTATCACCCGATCAAGTTGATGCATTCCGCAGCGAACTCGGGCTTGACGCCGATACCGAGTGGGATCGTTTTGACGCCCACTCGCCAGAAGGCCGGCTCTGCCGCAACGTGGGCGGAGATATCAACAACTCGCCACCTACACCGCGCCCAATCCTCCCAGTGCCAACGGCTGCTCGCTCGACGGTCACCAACGGCGCCACGTCAACCCAAGAGGCGTTTGGTCGTGTTTTGGCTTCGCTTGCGGACGTGGAGGGTGTCGGTGATCGCCTGGTCACGACTGCGCCCGACGTATCGATTTCGACCAACCTTGGCGGCTTCATCAACAAGCGTGGCGTCTATTCCCACGCGGAACGTGACGATCATGGCGGCGCCGACCGACTGTTGAAGTGGGCGCCCGGACCGACCGGCCAACACATCGAACTCGGCATCAGCGAGATGAATCTATTCATGTTGCTAGGTCAGCTCGGACTGAGCCACGATCACCATGGTCGGCATTTGCTTCCGGTTGGCACGGTGTACGACCCGTTTGTGCTGCGCGGACTGGACGCGTTGATTTACGGCATTTACAACGACGCGAAGTTTGTTGTTGCGGGTACGCCCGCAGGCGTCACGCTCGCACCCGAGGGTGGCGCACATCAGTCGACGATCACAGCGTCGGTCGGTGCGGAGCTACCGAACATCACCTACTTTGAGCCGGCTTACGCAAGTGAGGTTGACTGGCTGCTCTGTGACGCTCTCAATCAGCTCAGCCACCCCGCCGGGACGAGCGGCTATCTCCGGCTGTCGACAAGGCCGATCGATCAGGCACCGTTTGCAAATGTTTTGGCGATAACGGGGGAAGAGCGGCTGCGGTCCCAGGTTCTGGCTGGCGGCTATCGCCTTGTTGACGGTCCGGAAGACGGTCGACCTGGTGTCACGATCGCCACGACGGGTGCCATGGCACCCGAGGCACTTGCCGCAGCGGCCGAACTCGACAGCGAAGGAGTACAGGCGACCGTCATCCATCTCACCAGTCCGGACCGGGTCTACCGCAGTTGGCGCGCTGGCTTTGCTCAGTCCGCAAAAACAGCACGTATCGTTCATGCACCCAGCCAACTCCACCGACTCGTACCAGTCACAGAACGACGCCGACCGGTCGTCAGCGTGCACGACGCGGCCAGCCACAGCTTGGCGTGGATTGGCTCGGCGCTCGGCACCCGCCAGTACACCCTTGGTGTTGATCGTTTCGGTGAATCAGGAACCATCGCTGATCTGCACGAACTAACCGGCATCGATGTCGGAAGCATTATCAATGCCGTGCTGATCGCTGTCGGCGAAGTAGATCCCTACGAAGACTGAGTCACCGTGTTGCTAGTGAGGTGTCCCGCGGACTGGACGTGAGTGCCTGTGGAGTGTCGGATGATCCTCAGGATCGACCCGCGGCTATTCACGGCTACACGATCCGGAGATTTTCAATCATTGTCTACTTGAGCTCAATTATGTTGGCCCGGGTAATTTAGGTGGTGTTCCTGGGATCAATGATCGAATGCATGTTCACAACCACATATAGGTCGTTGTGGAACTTGCTGCGCGCTTGCCGGTCGGTAAAAAGAGATCGATTTGACCAAAGACAAGTGAACGGCCTGGTTTGGTGACATACGCATCGAATGTCACGGTGCCGATATCTTCCGGAACGCCGCGTTCGAAGTTGGTGTTGAGGGAAACGGTCGTGAAGCTCCGGTCTGGCTGATCAAGCGACATCATCACGAACACCATGCCGGTATCCATGCAGCCGAGAATTGCCTGGCCACACATCACACCGCCGCTATGCGTGATGTGATCGAAAACATCGACTTCAAAACGCACGTGCCCATTTGCTGCGTAGGTGATCCGCAGATTGAGGTCGTGCATGATTCCGGCGCCCCCCTCGGCAAAGTTTGCCGAGATACGTTCGATCATGGCGGGGTCGGATTCAGCGACGTCAGTGGTGTTCACGCGTTGGACATTAACGACAGGACGCTGCTTGGCTACGGTCTCGGCGTGCAGCTCAACACCATCCGCCGTGGATCCGGCGACCCGATTGTTTTCATCCACGGCATGGGGACTGCTGCGTGGACGTGGGATGCTTGCGCAGAAGCGCTTGCTGACCGATACCTGACAATCGCTATTGACTTGCCTGGCCATGGGGATTCACCGTGTCCCGAGGACCGAGCTGCGTTTACCCGTGACGCCGCGCTCGCTGACCTTGACCGCGTGCTGACCGAACTTGAGGGTCCGGCGATCCTGGTTGGTCACTCGCTGGGTGGTTACTTGGCGCTAGCACATGCGGCGACTCGGCCCAATGTGGCGCGCGGTATTGTTGTGCTCAATACCGGTCCGGGTTTTCGCGACCCTGAGAAGCGGGAAGGCTGGAACGATCGTTCTCGCCGCAACGCTCATCGGTTTGGTGTGCCTGAACGCGTCGTTGATTTGAACTTGCAGCAGGATTCAGTCGTGATGGATCGACTCGCTGAGACGACCACACCGACGCTCGTTCTCGCAGGCGGTGCCGATCGACCGGAGTACACCGGCTCAGGTCAGTACCTCGAACGCAAGATGCCTGACGCAAGACTCGTCGTTCTCGATGGCGGCGACCATTCAATGCACGAAGAGACCCACGCCACCGAAGTCGCCACCCTCACCGCTGAGTTCATCGCCGGCCTCTCCTGACCTCCGGCGACGTTGCCACGCGCCCGAGGCCAAGGCGTAAAATCCTGAAGTAATTTCAAGCGACATCGGAAAAATTCGTTCACCGACAATTGCTTTAAATACTTCATCATTAGTGGTGAGGGGTTTGTTGACGTAGGCACTGAATTGAGAGACTTCGAAGATGCCGTCGATCTATTTCGAAGACTTTGCAGTCGGCCGAGTGTTTGAGCTTGGGTCGGTCACGGTCACCGAGAAATCAATTATCGAATTCGCCTCCCAGTTTGATCCACAGTCGTTTCATATCGATCCCGAAGCTGCTGTGGATTCGTCGTTTGGGGGCCTGATTGCCAGCGGCTGGCACACCGGCTCACTGTGGATGCGGCTCTACGCAGATGCACTATTGCTCGATGCGGACAGCCGTGGATCACCGGGCATCGAAGAGGTCCGCTGGCGGGCGCCGGTGCGACCAGACGACACGCTGACTGGAACGACGACTGTTGTTGATGCGCAACCTTCGAGCAAAGACCCGACGCGCGGCACTGTGTTCATTGAGTCAGCGATGACAAATCAAGACGGTGTCGTTGTGATGACGATGAAATCGCGTGGCATGTTCGGTCGTCGCAAGGCCTGACGCGACGATCTCGGCTGCATCCGTCCAGATTTTTGCGCATTGACCCGCAGAAATCGCAACATAAACGGGCCGGGAAACAATTCAAGAATCGCCTGAACCGGCGACGCCACCGGGGTGGGCAACGGTCAGCTCGCCGTCGTCGAAGGTGGCCTCACCGGACTTAACCTTGGGCACCGACCCAATCTGGCTCGACGAGAAGGAGATAGAACGTCGGACTAGAGGCCGCGACTGACGGGCCAGAGGTCGGGGAAATCAGCGGGCCGCTGTTCCAGCTCGGCGGTGAATGCTTCGGCCATGTCATCAGTGTCGAACATTGAGGCGTTCCAATTAGCGATGTATTCCAGACCGTCGGCAATCGAGTGTTCCTGGCTGTACTGCATCGACTTCTTCGTACCCCAGATAGCCATCGGGCTTTTGCTGGCAATTTCGGCAGCGACCTCATGGACTCCAGACAACAACGCGTCCTGGTCCGCGAAGACCCGATTGACGAATCCCGCAGCCAACGCTTCGTTGGCCGACCAGCGGCGACCGGTGTAGGCGAGTTCACGCACGATGCCTTCCGCGACGAGTCTTGGCATACGTTGAAGCGTGCCAACGTCGGCGGTCATCCCGATGTTGATCTCGGCGATGGAAAAATAAGCCGACTCAGACGCGTAGCGAAGATCGGCTGCCGAGACCATGTCGATGGCTCCACCAACACAGGCCCCCTGAATTGCGCAGAGCACCGGCATTCGCGCTCGTTCGAGAGCAGTAAAAGAGTCCTGCAACTTCAACGCAGTTGAGCGGAATCGTTCACCCCGACGGCTTGGGTGCTTCGGACCGTCGCTGTCGGACAGTGTTGGGTCGGATTGAAAGACCGATAGGTCCATGCCTGAGCAGAAATGGTTGCCCTCAGCGGATAGGACTACAGCGCGCACTGACCCCGACGCCGACATTTCGTCGACGATGCAAGGGAGGTCGTTCCAGAATGAGGCGATCATCGAGTTTGCCTTCTTCGGGCGGTTCATCTTGATGTGACCAACCTTGTCGGTAATTTCGATGTCAAAGCACTCGTATCCCATGCGCTGAGTTTGGCAGAGCGTCGACCGCAGTTGCAGATTGTGCGTCTGACTTCGCTCGACTGAGAAGGTTGGCAGCCTGCACTCGCTGCCATTGGACTGATGGGGTGGCCCGTCTACGATCGGCAACATGGCGATGCCGTTCGACGATGGGGCGCTACGCGACTCGTTTGTGGAGGCGGTCAACTTTGTCTCTGGTGAGTCATCGGAGACTGGGGTCAGTGCGGAACAGATCGGCCTGGCTGCCCTGCAACGGTCGAGCCAAGCGGTCTGTGTCACTGATGCTCAGATCAACCCTCCAGGACCCACGATTTCCTTTGTCAATAACGCATACCTGGACATTTTTCGCTGCGATGTTGACCAGGCGGTTGGCAGGTCGCCGCGGGTAGGCCAGGGTCCACTGACGAACCGGCATGTTCTTGATCGACTTCGATCCCATATTGAGGCAGGCGAATCGATACAGGCTCAGGCGATCAACTATCGATTCGATCGAACGGCGTTTCGACTTCGCTGGAGTATTGACCAATGATTCGTGACGGAGTCGTTGTGGGGTTCTTCGCCCTCTTGCACGACGTCACCACCGAAGACCGAATGCGGCGTCGTCTTGCTGCGCTTGACACGCTGATGGACCGCGGCAAGGTGGCTTCACGGCTTGATCGCGACAAACGGCTCCGCCCAACCGCCCAAGCACTAGCCAGCGCACTTCGTCCGCTTGTCGCCGAAATTGGATCGGCAACAGTTCGACTAGGTGACGTTTATGAGGCGACCCAGATCGATGCAAATGTACTCGAAAACTGTGTCCCGGAAATCGTTGAGACGGCGATTGGTTCGATCGGTTCGATCAGACTGAACACGCACCCGGACGCCGGCGCCTTGGTCGACCAACTTGCAATCGGTGAACTAGGCGAGCATGCTCGGTGGCTTCTTGAACTCGGTGCCCCAGGCTGATCTTAACGAAGGCCTGTGGGAACAAATCCAACCGCTCAGGGAACCAAGCACTAAGACTGGACGTCTGATATCTATGAAGCGCACTCTCGCTCTCCCGCTGACGGCCTTCGCGTTACTCGCTGCGTCATGCACCAACTCCGGTTCAACGACCAGCGGACCCGACAGTTCTGGCCCTGAAACGACTAAACCGTTCACGACTGAGCCCGAGATCACCGCGCCCGACACGGTCGATGAGGCGGAGCAAATAAACGATGGCGCACCCGCCAGCCCAGTTGGCTTTACATCGGCAGCTCTGCAGCAGTTCGACAGCTGTGCGGCATTCCTCGGTTACGTCCACACCGAAGGCGTGCAGCGAGTCGGCCCCTATGGCTTTGAGGACGGCAGCTACGTCGGCTTCCCCGAGGTGTTTGCCGCTGAGGAGAGCCTTGACGTAGCTGACTCTGAGCCCAGCGAGGGTCGTGCTACTGAGGCTCAGGTCGGCAGCGAAGCTCCAGCTGACGCTGGAGCTAGTAGTGACGGCGGTTTCTCGACCACGAACGTCCAGGTTGAAGGAGTCGATGAGCCCGACATCATCAAGACAGACGGTGATCGCATTCTTGCGATTACGGGTGAGACGCTTCACTACATCGATGTCTCCGAAGACGGCTCCACGGGAGTCAAACGCGGATCGATCGTGCTGGGTTCCGAAACGCAATACGCGTTCGGCTATGAGATCTTCATTACGGACGATCGGGCCTTCGTGTTTGCCTCGAGTGAGGTGTGGAATGATTTATGGCGAGGCGGTCCGGTACCGGTCTCCGACGACAACGTTGCGACCACTGAAGCTGAAGAAACACTGCTGGAGTCGGCAAGCCCGGATGAGCTTGATGCACCGGTTGAAGGATCCATTCTGCCTGGCACATACTTCGGACCGCAGACTCTGATCATTGAGGTAGACCTCTCGGATCCAGACACCTTGACGGTCGCCAACACGATGCTGATTGACGGTAGATACGTCAGTGCCCGTTCGATTGGCGAGACTGCACGAGTCGTGGTGACGTCGCCGCCGCAAGATCTCGGATTTCTCTACCCGTCGAGCTCTGGCACTGAGGACAAAGCCGAAGAAGCCAATCGGCAGGTGATCCTCGAATCGACCGCAGAGGACTGGATTCCTGGATACACCGTGATCGACCCTGACGGAAGCTCGGAGTCAGGCGAACTTGTCGATTGCGGCAATATCCACGCTCCCGCCGAATTTGGTGGCTTCGACATCCTGTCGATCGTCACGCTTGACCTAGGGAACAGCCTTGATGCACCGACCGGTACAAGCTCTGTTGTGGCGTCAGGCGACACGGTGTATGCGTCGGAGGACCGGATGTACGTCACCACCAACATCTGGGAACCGATCGTTAACGAGCAGACCAAAGAATGGCTTGATGAGAACTATCAAACCGCAGTTCATCGCTTCTCTATCGCCGGCACCGGCCCGGCCGACTACGAAGCATCAGGCTCGGTTGAAGGACACCTCCTCAATCAGTTCTCGATGAACGACCGCAACGGTGTGTTCTACGTGGCGACGACGAGCGGTGCACCGTGGAGCGGCAATGGCTCCGAAAGCCAGATCGTGGCGATGGAAGCCGACGGAAATCAACTGGTCAAGATCGGTGCCGTCGGTGGACTCGGTAAAGGCGAACGGATTTTCTCGGTTCGGTACGTTGGCGAGACTGCGTATGTCGTCACGTTCCGTCAGATTGACCCCTTTTATGTGATCGACCTCAGCGATCCACGCAACATGACCGTTGAAGGGGAGCTCAAGATTCCCGGCTACTCGTCATATCTTCACCCGATCAGTGACACCCTTGTGCTCGGAGTTGGGCAAAATGCCACCGACGAAGGGCGCACGACAGGGACCAAAGTCTCGCTATTTGATGTGAGCGATCCAGCGAACCCGCTTGAGGTCGATGTGTGGATGATGCCTGACTCTTCCAGTGATGCCGAGTTCGATCACCGGGCGTTCCTCTGGTGGGCACCGACCAACACGGCAGTTTTGCCGCTGCAGTCGTTCAACGATCGATTCTCCGGCGCAGTGGTACTCAAAGTTGAGAACAACGCGATCACCGAACAGGGCAGGATCCAGCACAGCGACGAGGAAGTCGGCGCGATCGGACAAACCGACTGCAGAGTGCTCACTTTGGATGAGATCGGCACCGAGGAGAACAACGAGTTCTTTTACGTCGCGGAGGGCGGTGGCCAAGTGCAGGGATGCGGGCCGAACGACCAGGGGGGCGCCGCCGGGCTGTTCTGCAACCCGATCCCAGTAGATGAGATCGATTTTTACTACTGGGACGGTGAACCCACGATCGACACCACCGGCCTTGACCGCATCGAGATTTGTTACCCGGACTGGAACGGTTTTCAGAATGCCGTGCAGCGCACAATGGTGATCAACAACAGCCTCTGGACACTGTCGATGAGCAGAGTGCAGTCCAACGATCTCGGCACCCTTGATCGGATTGAAGCCATCGATCTGACCTGATCCGGCCAAAATGTTAGGCAACCTAAACAGAGGCTGTTAGTGTCGCTGAGATGGACGTTTTGTCAGGTCAGAGACTTGCGCGTCTTTCCGATCTCGAGGCAATGCGTCGGCGAGGGAATGGGCCTGCGCTCATTGCTGGCGACGCAGTCGTTTCTTACGTTGACTTAGTCACTCGTATCGAGCAGCGAAGAGACGAACTTGGCCCAGATCGCCGATTGGTCACGTTCCATGCGACCAATTCGATCGACACAATTGTCACTTACTTGGCCTGCCTCAGCGGTGGTCACGTTGCTTCGATTCGGAGCACGGCAGGGCATGACCCGTTTACCGAGGCCATAAGGAGTGATCTCCATCCAGATCTCGCCGTGCTGATGAGCACGTCCGGATCAACTGGCTCGGCCAAGGCTGTGCGGCTTTCGATCGACAATGTCGAGTCCAACGCTGTGGCGATCGCGGATGCACTTGGGCTGCGCTTCGACGATGTCGCAATTACCTCGCTGCCGCTGAGTTACTGCTACGGGCTCTCAGTTGTCACCTCCCACCTTGCCGTTGGCGCCGCTGTCGTCGTGACCGACACGTCAGTTGTTGATACATGTTTTTGGCACCTTGTCGAGCGTTGGGGCGTCACCACTCTGTCGGGTGTGCCCCACAGCTTCGACCTCATTGACCGGATTGACGGCGACGCACTCACGGCGCCGTCGCTTCGTCGCGTCACTCAAGCCGGCGGTCGACTGGCGCCTGCAAAAGTTCAGCAATTGAGTCGCCTTGGCCACCGTCACGGCTGGGATCTCGTCGTGATGTACGGCCAGACGGAAGCAACAGCACGCATGGCGACGCTCGAGCCGCAACTGGTTGACGGTTTCCCGTGCTCGATTGGCCGACCAATCCCTGGAGGAGCATTTGATTTAGGGCCGATTTCTTCGAGCGATGTCCCGGTTGAACTGGAAACTGACGCGGCAATCGGCCGCGTGGGGGAAATTGTTTACACCGGTCCCAATGTGATGTTGGGCTACGCCACATCCGTGGAGGATTTGCGGCGCGGACGGGACGTCAAACAGCTACACACCGGCGACATCGGTCGCCGTCTCCCGAACGGACTCTACGAAATTGTTGGCCGGCGATCACGATTCGTGAAGCTTCTCGGCCATCGCATCGACCTCGAAGCTCTTGAAGCAGACCTCAGCCATGCCGGCGGCAACGTCGCGGTAGCGGGTACCGACGATCGATTGGTGATCGTGGCAGATCGCCATACCGAAGGACTTCAGCATCGACTTAATCTGCTGCCCATACCCGCGACCATGGTGCACGTCATCGAGGTCAAACGGATTCCGCGGCTCTCAAACGGCAAAGTCGATACTGCAGCGATCCTGCAACTCGTCGACCAGCCGACGACTCCTCTCGACGAAACGTGCCAGACGGCAACCCCAACCGAGATACTCAGCGAGGTGCTTAACGTCAACATCGTTGACCCACGCAGCACCTTCGGCTCGTTGGGTGGCGACTCACTGTCCTACGTCGAGGCGTCCATTCGGCTCGAACGCGTACTCGGTGATCTCCCCGACGGATGGCACATGTGCTCTGTTGCCGAACTCGATGCGTACACGCCCCAACGTCAGCACCGCTCCACTAACCGAATTGATACCAGCGTCGTCGTACGGGCTATCGGTATCTGCATCATCGTGGCAACACATATGCGTGTCTTTCGTCTTGCCGGCGGTGCACACACACTCCTTGCAGTTGCCGGCTACAACTTCGCCCGGTTCCAACTCACTGGGGCTGGAGCGCCGGGAAGTATTCGCCGAGGGCTCGCCACTGTTGGACGCGTTGCTGTTCCTGCGTCGATGTGGATTGGACTGCAAATGCTGTTCGTTGGCGGATACAGCGCCGGTTCACTATTTCTCGTCAACAACTATTTCGGGTCCGCGTGGCGACGCGACGGCCGCTGGGAATACTGGTACTTCGAAGCATTTGTTCAGGTCTTCTTAGTCCTCACTCTGCTGTTCGCGATCGGCCCAGTCCGCCACCTAGAACGTCGACGGCCGTTCGCGTTCGCGTTCGTTGCGTTGCTTGGGGCAACTGCAGTTGGCTTGGAGCTCGTAGAGTTTGGCGACTCATACAACAACATCTTCCGACCGCACACCACGATCTGGTTCGTCCTGCTCGGGTGGGCGGGCCAGGTTGCGGTCACGAACCGACAGCGACTACTCGTAACTGCCGTGCTCGTCATCGGGGCACCGCTTTACTTCGACCGGTGGCAACAAGCGCTCATGGTCACAGCGTTAGTCGGAGCACTGTTGTGGCTGCCGTCCGTGCGAGTGCCACGACTTGCTGTACCCGTATTTGGCGTTGTTGCTGCCGCGTCGATGGTGATTTTTCTGATCCATTGGCAGGTCTGGCCGATCTACACGAACGTCTTTGTTCGCGAAGCAGCGTTTTTTCTCACGATGGCAACCGGAATCGCGGTGTGGGCAATTGGACGACACACTATGCGGACTGCTTGGGTGCACACTCTGAGTCGAAAGATGCTCCGGCAGTCGGTCTGAGTCGAAGGACCCTCGAAGCGCCTGACAACATGTCGGGTATGACATCAACACCGGCGTATGACTGGGTGGCCCACCACGCAATGGTCAGCCCAAATCGAATGGCTTGGGCTGACATCGACCCGCTCAGCGGGTCCCCGGGTGTGGCGTCGACGTGGCGCGAGGCGCAAGATCGGGTGGGGCGAGCAGCAGCCATGTTGCGCGACGACTTCGGTGTCGGACGAGGCGACCGTGTGGCGATGTACTCACAGAATCGAGTTGAGTTCATTGAGGTGCAGTTCGCCTGCGCCCGACTTGGTGCTGTATTTGTCCCGCTGAACTGGCGCCTCACAATTCACGAGCTTGATTACATCGTGAGCAATGCGGCTCCAACCGTGCTTGTAGCGGACCCTGAACTCGGTGATACCGCAGAGGAGCTAGTCAAGTGCACTAAAACGCCTCACCTGATCGTTTTCGGTGGCGATGGATCTCACCCTGATTGCAGTGCGAACTATGACGACGGACTTGCCGCCGTCGACACATCCAATCTCCCGGTGATGCCAGAGCTAACACATGACGATCCCCTAACAATCATGTATACCTCGGGCACAACTGGTCGACCGAAGGGGGCAATCATCACGCATGGCATGTCGTTCTGGAACTCGGTCAACCTGGCCGAACTCCACGACCTGTCCCGATCGATGGTCAACTTTTGCTTTCTGCCGCTGTTCCACACTGGCGGTCTGAACTGTTACACGAACCCCGCGGCGTACTTCGGAGGTTCCACAATGGTGATGCGTACCTTCGACCCGGGTCGAGCTCTCGAATTGATCAGCGATCCGCAGCGAGGCATCACACATTTTCTCGGAGTTCCTGCGAACTACTTGTTTATGGGCCAGCACCCTGACTTTGCATCAGCAGACTTTTCGCGGCTGGTATCAACAGCTATCGGCGGCGCACCGGCCGCACTGCCACTTTTGAAGATGTGGGAATCGGTGGGCTGTCCATTGATTCAAGCGTTCGGGATGACCGAGACAAGCCCGCTTGTGCTGTCGATCAGTAAAGAGATGGCCGTCGAGAAAGCGGGGAGCGCAGGTCTGCCCGCAATGAACACAGCTATTCGGATCGTCGGCGATGATGGCTTAGACGTAGGAGTCGGCGAGATCGGCGAACTCTGGTGCAAGGGCCCGAACATCACGCCGGGTTACTGGAATAACCCAGAGGCCACCGCCGAAGCAATCACCGACGGCTGGTTGCATACTGGAGATGCTGCGCAGTCGGATGCAGACGGGTACGTGTCGATCGTCGACCGTTGGAAAGACATGTATATCTCTGGCGGCGAAAACGTCTACCCCTCAGAAGTCGAGTCGACCTTGTTCGACCTCGAGGGCATCGCAGACGTGGCGGTGATTGGTCTCCCCGACGACAAGTGGGGCGAGGTTGGTCAAGCCGTCGTCGTCAAGACCGACAATGTGGACATCGACGAAACGATGATCGTTAATTTCTGTCGTGAACGGCTGGCAACGTTCAAAGTCCCGCATTCGGTTCGCTTTGTCGACGAACTACCGCGCAATGCGACCGGCAAGATTCTGAAGCGCGAGCTACGAGACCAGTGAAGGTGAGTTGAATGCGCCACGAAAGGACTTGAACTAGCGCAGTCGGACCCGTTTGACGAGGATCTTGCTGGGATCTGTAACGTTCGATCCAGCGCTGAAACCCACCATGGGTCAGCTGCGGGAAGGACAGCTATGGAACTCGGACCAGGCAAAGTTGCTGTAGTCACCGGAGCAGGAAGTGGCATCGGGCTAGCGCTCGTCAACGCCTTCGCCACCGCCGGTTGTTCGGTCGTCCTGGCCGACGTACAGGAAGACGCATTGGCCGCAGCTGCCAACGAAGTTGGCGCACATGGCGTCGAGACACTGACTGTTGTCACCGACGTCAGCAAAGTCGAGCAGGTCGACGCGTTGGCAGCGGCGACTATAGAGCGCTTTGGTGCCGTGCACATCGTCTGCAACAACGCAGGCGTTGGCGGCGCAGGCGACCCGTGGGTCGGGCCAATCGAAACATGGGAGTGGGTGATCGGCGTCAACATGTGGGGCGTCATCTACGGCATTCGCGCCTTCCTCCCGCACATCGTCATGTCGGGTGGTGGTCATATCGTGAATACGGCATCGATCGCCGGCCTGTACCCCGGTTTCTCGCCGCCGTACGATGCAAGTAAACACGCTGTCGTTGCGATGACTGAGGGGTTATACACGTCTCTCAGGGCGGCAGAGATGCCTGTCGGAGTGAGCTGCCTGTGCCCTGGGTGGGTGAAGACAGGCATTGCTGAATCCGAACGAAACTGGCCAGCTGAGCTCGGGGCGCTGCCCGAGAGTGACGCAGGCGCGCAAATCTCGCGAAGTTACGTGCAGCGGGCCATTGATGAGGGCATGCCACCTGCGGCTGTTGCCGACCTTGTGGTTGACGCTGTGGGTAATGACAGGTTTTGGGTGTTCCCGCATGCTGATTTCTTGGACATTGCGATGGAGCGGTTCCACACCGTCGGCGAGGGCCTGAACCCTGAGCCACCGGAGGAGTTTCCGGGCATGCCGCCCCGTTCGGAGATGATGGCCGAGATCATGGCAGCGATGCTCCCGCCGGAATAGATCCAGCGCTGTTAGGTCTGACTGTCAGCGCCGACTTTTGGATTGCCTCTCAGAAGGACGGTCAGCGCTACATGCTCGTCATGTCGCCCACCGACACAGTTAGGTGTTTGCTGTTGTGACAAGCGATTGCTCGCTGCATTGCTCTCCTCGGTCCGACAGGGTAGAAAGCGTCCAAGGTCTGTCAGGGTCAGGCTTGGGTGCCGACCTTCAACTCATTGAAAGGTACGCCTTTGTCAACGCCGGGTTCGCGGGGGAGGCCGAGAACGCGATCACCAATGATGTTCCGCTGAATCTCGTCGGTGCCACCTGCGATCGATGACTGGAATGAGTTGAGGAAGATTCGCTGACGCTCGGAACCGTTCTCTGCGTCAGGCTCCCAAGCCACAGTATGCGGCCCGGCGATTTCAAGGGCGCACTCGCGCATGTACCAGGCAATATTCGATCCAAAGAGCTTGCCAAGCGAGCCGCCAGGACCCGGCGTCTTACCCGCCTTTTGCTCGGCCTTGGTCCGCTGCGCGACTAACGCTTTGGTGGTCTCCATTGAGTAGATCGTCATCAACTGCTGACGGACGACCGGGTCGTTGACCTTGCCGTTTTCCTGCGCTGCTTTGAGGAGCAGCTTGTACGTGGGTTGATTGACCTTGCCTGAGCCAGCGGTGCCGATGGCAACGCGCTCGTACATCAACATCGCTGTGGCCATCCTCCATCCGTTGTTGTACTCGCCAAGCAGATGGTCGGCTGGCACACGTACGTCGGTCATGAAGACTTCGTTGAACTCACTGCCACCATCGATTTGATGAATTGGACGGATCTCGACACCTGGTGCCTTCATGTCGATGATGAACATCGAGATTCCAGCGTGCTTGGGTTGGTCAGGGTCGGTGCGGACAATCACGATGCCGTAGTCAGCGATTTGTGCGGTGGTCGTCCAGACCTTCTGCCCATTGAGGATCCACTCGTCTCCGTCTTTGACCGCCCTTGACTGCAGCGATGCGACGTCGGAGCCGGCGCCGGGCTCGGAGAACATCTGGCACCACAGGGTCTTGCCGGAGATGTTGTCGGGCAGGTACCGCTTCTTGATTTCTTCGCTGCCGTATTCGGCAACCATTGGCAAGCACATGCCGTGGCTGATGATGAATGCGCCGCTCATCATGGTGTAGTTACCCTGCGCTTCACGCCAGATTTTGTCGTGAGCCTGGGTGAGGCCGCCACCGCCGTATGCCTCGTCGTAGGCGACGCCGGCGAGGCCAGCACCTGCGGCAGCGGCCAGGTATGCCTTTTGATCTTCGTAGCTGGGAACACCCTGCCCCTGCTTGTAGGCGTAGGTCTCAAGAAAGTCGTCGCACTTCTTACGGAAGTCGGATGCTTGCTGTTCAGTCAGTTCGCTCATCTTGTTATCTGTTCTCTTGGTAGGAGTGGGCGGGCGTGTTGCGCTCTATTGTATGACGTCGTACAGTATGTGTCCAGACGGACCATGAGTAGCCTCACGAACAACGAACTCGACGCCCCGCCGTGGTTGCGTGTCGAGTCGACGCTGATGTCGACCGCACGCTTGATCCGCGATGCGTTCGACGCCCGGCTCAAACCACTTGAGCTCAATCTCACGCAAGCCAGCCTCCTGGCCTACGTCGCAGAGTTCGGAGCCACCACGCAAACCCGACTCGCTGACCAGATTGGCACTGGTCGCGCCGCGATAGGCACCGTCGTCGATGGTCTCGAACGACGCGGTCTCATTGAGCGCCACCCAGATCCTGACGATCGGCGTGTCTGGCGCATTGACGTTACCGGCTCCGGCCGGGCGCTTGCAGCAGACATTGCCGGTGTCGACGAAGTACTCCGCGGCGAACTCCGTCACGGCATTGGTCGCGAAGAACGCCAAGCCCTCAGCTGGGTTCTCACCCGGCTCCAAGTCAATCTCCAATCCGCAATCAACACATGAGGACCGTATGGCGCCAGACGCCAAGTTGTCCTCGACACAGAAAGAAGAAGACCACATGAGTGAAGCAGTCATCGTCGACGCCATCCGCACACCTGGAGGTAAGCGCAACGGCCAACTGAAGGATCAACACCCTGTTGACCTCGCAGCACACGTTCTCAAGGCCCTCGAGGAGCGCAATGGCCTCGACCCGGCGATAGTTGACGACGTCATCATGGGCTGCGTCATGCAGGTTGGCGAGCAGTCGCTGAATATCGGCCGCAACGCTGTGCTGTCCGCTGGCTGGCCCGAAGAAGTGCCGTCGACCACTGTCGACCGTCAATGCGGCTCGTCGCAGCAGTCGATGCATTTCGCAGCGCAGGGCGTCATCGCCGGCGCCTACGACGTCGTCATCGCCGCTGGCGTCGAAGTCATGACGCGCACCCCGATGGGCGCCTCAATCGTCCAGGGCATGGGCTTCCCGTTCAGCCAGGACCAGCAGGACCGTTACGCCGACACCGGCCTCCCGCCGCAGGGCATCGGCGCCGACATGATCGCCGACGAATACGACATCACCCGCGAAGACCTCGATACCTTTGGCGCACAGAGCCAACAGCGCGCCACCATCGCTCGCGACGAAGGCCGGTTTGAGAACGAAATCGTGCCAGTCACAATTGATCTCGACGGCGAACAGGTCGTGGTGAAGAACGACGAGGGTATCCGAGAGGGTTCGACTGCAGAGAGTCTCGCCAAGCTGAAGCCAGCCTTCAAGGAAGACGGCAAGATCACCGCCGGCAATTCCTCGCAGATCTCTGACGGTGCCTCCGCCGTGCTCATCATGAGTAAGGACAAGGCCGAAGAGCTCGGCATGAAGCCACGCGCCAGGTTCCACAGCTTTGCGCTCGCGGGAACCGACCCGGTGACCATGCTCAAGGGCCCGATTCCGGCGACCAAGAAAATCCTCGAAAAGACTGGCCTCAGCATCGACGACATCGACCTGTTCGAAGTCAACGAAGCATTCGCCTCGGTCGTCTTAGCGTGGCAGAAGGAAACCGGGGCCGACATGAGCAAGGTCAACGTCAACGGTGGAGCAATCGCCCTCGGTCATCCGCTCGGCGCATCCGGCACCAAGCTGATGGCAACGCTCCTCAACGAACTCGAGCGCACCGGCGGCAAGTATGGCCTCCAGGTCATGTGTGAGGGCGGCGGCATGGCCAACGCCACCATCATCGAACGCCTCGACTGAGTTTGACGCAAATGATCTGATCCCAACCAACCTGGCAGACGGATCTGATTGTCAAGAGCCTGGCCTTTCCGTGCTACAGCGGAACGGCCAGGCTCTCTGCATTTTCAGCCTCGGTTAGGAGTTGATCGCGAGTTCGTCCAACACGTCTCCGTAACGCGTCATCGCGTCGGCCCGTCGGGTGGGGACGTGATCGATGCTCGGATCTGCTGGCCGGTAGCGCTTGAGCACCTGGCGGGCGACTGTGACCTTGTGGACTTCGTCAGGGCCGTCGTAGATCCGTGCCGCACGGGCGGCTCGGTACATGGCCTCGAGCGGGAGGTCGGTCGTGTAGCCAAGGGAGCCGTGAATTTGGATAGCCCGATCAATGACGTCATGGAGCACCTTTGCGCCCCAGAACTTGATGACAGCAATTTCGAGACGCGCATCGCTGTAGGTGCCGCCGGCTTCGTGCAGCTTGTCCATCTTCCACGCCGCCTGCAGCGTGAGTAGACGCGCCGCCTCGCGATCCGCGTAAGACTGGGCGATCCAGTCCTGGACCATTTGTTTGTCGGCAAGAATCGAGCCCTTCGTGTAGCGGGTGAGCGCTCGCTCACAGAGCAGATCGAAGGCACGTTGCGACTGGCCGAGCCAGCGCATTGCGTGATGAATACGGCCTGGACCAAGCCGCTTTTGGGCCAGCGCGAAACCCTGCCCGATGCCAGCCTCGCCGCCGACGACGTTGCCGAACGGGACACGCACGTCCTGGTACAGAATCTCGGCGTGGCCGCCCGGCTCACCAGTCCTGTGGTCGGGCTCACCCATCGTCGGAACGTCGCGCACGATATTGACGCCGGGGGTGTTGGTCGGGACGACGATCATCGAGAAGGCTTGATAAGGCGACGCGTCTTCGTCGAGGTTGGTCTTGACCATGACGATTAAGATGTCGGCAACCGAGGCGTTCGACGAGAACCACTTGTGGCCATTGATGACCCACTCGTCACCGTCGCGCATCGCCTGCGTTGTGAGCAGCGTTGGATCAGCACCAGCCCCCGGTTCAGTCATTGAGAAACACGAACTGATCTCCTGATCAAGGAGCGGTTGCATCCACTTCGCTTTCTGTTCCTCGGTACCACCAAGCGACAGCAGTTCGGCGTTGCCCGAGTCCGGAGCATTATTGCCAAAGATGCGAGGCGCGAGGACTGACTGGCCCAGGATCTCGTGCATGAGGCCGAGCTTGACCTGGCCGAATCCGCCGCCGCCGAGTTCGGGTGGGAGATGCGCGGCCCACAGGCCTTGGTCTTTCACCTGTTGCTTGAGCGGCTCAGTGACCGTAGCGAACGCAGCGCGACCATCAGGGCTGCGGAACTCCGGCGCAAGGGTCTCAAGCGGGAAAATCTCCTCCTTCA
Source organism: uncultured Ilumatobacter sp. (assembly GCA_938091165.1). Classification (GTDB taxonomy): domain Bacteria; phylum Actinomycetota; class Acidimicrobiia; order Acidimicrobiales; family Ilumatobacteraceae; genus Ilumatobacter_A. The sequence goes on from CALKNK010000005.1 coordinate 58,266, forward strand.
CAAACTCGCGCATCCAGGCAAGCTTTGCTTCGAATTCTGGTTCGGTCTCAAAATCCCAGGCCATGGTCTGCTCCTACTCTCTGTTTGGTCGATGCGAACCTAGGCACAATTTGTCGCACTAACCCGATTGGAGCGTCGGCTTACAGTTGAGTTGCCCTTGAGTAGAGCGTCCGAGGTCAGGTAACGACAAGATCAGGTTCGAGTGTTACATCGTTGAGGATCCAACCGGTCGTTCTTCAACAGAGCGCTCAAATGGGTTCGATCCAGAACCTGAGTTACATCCGACGAGCATCGCGATCGACCGATTGCTTGCGCTGCAAGCGACACCGAATCAAGCCTGAGAAGCAACAGCCAAATCGAGCTGGCTGGCCTTAAATCGACAGCGGATGCGGCGCCGGGCTGAGCGTTCAGGCCCGAGTCAATCGTTGTGCGTTCATGTGGCTTTGTTGCGCTTGCGATGGTCAGCGGTGTGCGTCCGGCTGGCACAGCGTGGATCGGAGCAAAACCGTCGAGAGCCGTTACGTGACGAATCGTAGAAAAGTCGCTCGCAGTCGTCCGCGGCGCAGCGGCCAAAGCGTGTGATTCCGTTGTCACAAAGTTCGTTTGTCAGCGCCATCAGAAAGTCGGCAATCACCTGATCGTCAAACGTGGCCGAAGCAGGCGTCCAATGAATGTGCAACGCCGCTCCGCCGTGGTCGGTGAGTGAAGGCGAGATTTCCAACTCAGTCAGCTCCGCATTGATCCAGAGCGTGGCGGCGCTGACACCGATGTCCGGCAGCGACTGGACGCGATTAAGCAGGTCAGCGAATCGTTCGGTGGTTCGTCGAATGGCCGCCTCAGGAGCGATCACCGCACGAGGGAATCCTGCATCGTCAAGCACCTGTCGCATATCGACTGCGTCGCCGTTGTCTGTGGCAGCGTCAGTGAACGCATTGGCGACCCGCACTATTGCCTCGAGGGTCAAGAGTTGCTCAGTGTTGTTGCCCGATGTCACGTACACGGAGACGAAGTTACTGGGTTTAACAAAAGTAAGGACTGTAACATTATTTGCTCCTTACTCTTATCGACCCACACCAGGAGGTGCTCCATGAATTTCATACTCACTCTGACCGTCGTTGCTGCCAGTGTCTTGGGCTCAGGCATGGCCCTCCCGCAGGCGATGCGCCTGGCCCGCACCGGTAAAGTCGACGGCGTCTCGGCCGTGTGGATTGGCGTCAGCATGGCGATCAACGCATGGTGGACCGCCTACGCAGTGGCCACTTCACTTTGGGCAATTCTGCCCGTATCCACGGTTTCGCTAGCTCTCTACTTTGCTATGGCGACGGTCTTTCTCCGGTCTGTCGGACGCGAAGCGCTTGGCGGCATGGCGGTTGGGGTGCTTGGCCTTGGGATGGCACCGCTCCCTGCATTTCTGATTGGCGGCTGGGACTTGGCTGGGTTGGCCATCGGCCTGTCGTATGGCATCCAGCTTGCACCGGCGGTCTTCGCTGCCTATCGAACGCGGCAACTTGACGGGGTGGCCCCAACAACGTGGATGCTGTCTTTCGTGGAAGGGCTGCTCTGGCTGGCGTATGGCGCGATGATTACCGATTTGGCGTTGCTCGCTGGTGGAGCGACCGGCGTAGCGATGGCAGGTGCCATCCTGTTGCGTCTGATCGCGGTGGGTTCGGTCTCCGACCTCATTAGGGTGGATGACGTAACACGGGTCAAAGTGTCCCGGAATTGAATAAGGAGCCGCAATGGCAACCACAGGTACGGTCAAGTTTTTTAATGACGAGAAAGGCTTCGGCTTTATCTCACGCGACGATGGCGATGATGTTTTCGTGCACTACTCCAACATCTCGGGCACGGGCCGCCGTTCGCTCAACGATGGTGACACCGTTGAGTTTGACATCGCGCCAGGGCGCAAAGGCCCCGAGGCCGTCGACGTCAAAGTCGTCTGAGGAGGCGATCTGATTGGCCTCTAGCCCACAGTCGTACCAGAAGCGACAGCGCGAACTCCGGAAAAAAGAGCGGAAGGCCGAAAAGCAGGCCATCCGTCACGGAAAGACCGCTGCGAAGAAGGAAGACGACGGTTCCGAAGCTCCCGACGAGGACACGTTACTCGAAGAGTTTCGCGTTCTGAGCGAGAGTTTCGCCGAGGGTGAGGTCAGCCAGGACGACTTCGATTACCGCAAGGCAGAGATTTTCCACGCCATGGGTTTAGGTGACGCACCCGAGCCCAGAGAAAGTGGTGAAGAAGCCGTAGACGAAGCGGTCGAGTCTGCCGACTGACACTTATCGTCTCAATTTTGCGATGACCCTTGTGCTTTAGCGCAGGGGTCATCGTCGTTTTCAGATCAAGCGCGGAACGCAACTCAGCTACCGGTGTACAGCTCAGGTCACTCGCGGCTTATGGAATGACCTCGAAGTTGCGTAGGTTGACTTCTGCATGACTGCTAATACGCACGATGACCCGACGCTCTACGACCTAGTAATCGTCGGCGGTTCTGCAGGCGGGCTCTCGGTAGCGATTTCATCGCTGCGCTCTGGGCTCGACCGAATTCGAATCCTAGAGTCAGCGGGCCGAGTCGCGCTGCCTGACTTGATCGGCCCAAATCAGCTTGATGTTGGCTTCGGCGAAGCCGTCACCTCAGTCGACGTCGTAGGTGATCACCTCGTGGTCAATACCAACCGACTGAGCTACCGCACCCGTGCCGTGTTGGTAGCGGACCGACGCGACAGCGCAGGTTGGAAACCGCCGATCCCGCTGCCTGAAACCAACCGCATCCACATCGATCAATTCAACGCTGGCACCGATCAAGACATCTTGGTCGTCGGTCTCTCCGATCACGCTGTTGAGTTGATCGCGCAGTACGCCGATGGTGGAAATCGGATGGTGCTTGCCGCTGGCGGCATGGACCCGACGCTCCTTTCGCCTGCTGGCGCCAGCGTCCTACGTAAGCTCGAGCGGGACCGCCAGGCGACGTTGCTCTATCGGTCAACCCCGCAGCACATAACGCTGGCGGGTGAGTTTCCAATGGCTGAGTTCGGCGACCGCCGGACCCCTGATCTTCAGTTTGACCACATCGTGTTTGCCTCCCCACGCGCCGCCCTGACGCCAGACGATGTTGGTGCCAGCGCAGCTGCGATCGAATCCGGCAAAGTATGGTTCATTGGTGATCCAGGTCCAGGTGTTCCTGCAACCACTGCGCCTGGGTGGCAGGTCGGCGTGGCACTCGCCGAGGCATGTTTTCCGGAGATCGACCCTCCTATGCCGCCTTCGTCGATTGAACGGCGTGCCCGTCACGTGGGGGCCATTGAAGAGTTGCGTGATGAGCATTACAACGCCACGATCACCTACTTCGAGCCGACACATTCTGACCTTTGGGTGCTGCGCGTCAAGCCGGACAACGGCGAAACCTCCTATGTACCCGGCCAGTACGCATCGCTTGGATTGGGGTACTGGGAAGAGCGGATTGACGACGCTGATGACCTTGAGGCAGAGAAGCGTTGGGACAAACTGATTCGCCGCTCGTATTCGATCTCGTCGCGAATTTTCGACGACTACGGCTACCTGACTGACGAGAATGGCCTCGACGAACTCGAGTTTTACATTGTTCTTGTTCCACCTACATCAGATAACACTCCGGCGCTCACGCCGCGTCTCGCGTTGAAAAAGATCGGTGATCGCATCTACCTCGGCCCGAAGGTCGCCGGCCGTTATACCCTCAACTCGGTCCAGGACCCGACTGCTGAGATCGTGTTTTTCTCAACCGGTACGGGTGAGGCGCCGCATAACGGCATGGTTATTGACCTGTTGCGCAAGGGCCACACAGGTCCCATCATTTCTGCGGTCACGGTGCGTCAAAACGCGGACCTCGGGTACGCCGACAAGCACCGCGAGCTCGAAACGCGATACCCGAACTATCACTACGTGCCCATGCCTACTCGCGAGAAAAGTGTTCCGAAGCGGTACCTACAGGATCTGGTGCGCGACAACGACTTCTCTGAAAAGCTTGGAGTCACGCTGTCACCGGACACCAGCCACATCTTCCTGTGCGGTAACCCGGCAATGATCGGACTCCCACAAGAAGTCGACGGTAAGCAAGAGTTTCCCGAGACCACGGGTGTCGTCGAGTTGCTGTTACAACAGGGGTTCAGCCTCGATCGCCGCAACGCACCTGGCAACATCCACTACGAGGAATACTGGTAGAGCTCCACGTAGATCTTTCACTCGGCGGCCATTGCGTCGGCCATCTCGGCGGCGTCAAAGATTTGTGAAAGTGAAATCGCCACTGTTGCGAGGTTGCGGCTGTCACACGCTTCAAGGACGCCGTCACTCATTGACTCATCGACGGGCAGGAAGCCGCCGTAGGATCGGTGAGTTTGGCCGACCGGGAGCGGTCGCCCGCAGATCAGTGTGCCGACCTCGAGTTGTTGCTTGGGGACAGTGCCGACGATTGTGACGCTGGTGCGGCTGCGCAAGTCAATGAGTTCAAGCGCAGCGTGTGTCGACTTCTTCACACGAAATACGCTTCGCGACGCCCGGATCCACTGCTCCGTGAGTTCGACCTCGTCGGCAGGGAGTACAGCGTGTTTCGCCTTAAAGAAACGGCTGGCCACGTCGCCTTCGTGCAGGGCAATGTCGGTCGGAATGTAGGACGACTCAAGCATGGTGGCCAGGTCCGGTGTCTGCAGGCTGCTTGTTATTTCAGCTACAACGGTGTCAGGAAGGTACCGGTTGGTGATCTGCATGAAACGCATCATCTTGAGGTACAGCCACGCCGCCCGATCGTTGAGCGAATGGAGCTCCTTACCGAGGTGGCAGTGTTTGTATTTCTTGCTGGACCCACACGGACAGACATCGTTGCGGCCGGCGATCGGCTTGGGTCGCTGCGCAGCAAACGGAGCAATTTCTTCGGCCAGTTCGACACCAAGGCCAAGGTCGCTGGTGATCGGATCGTATGCGGCATCAAGGTCAATCTCAGTGTCCACTCCAGCGGCTCGTAGGAGGTCTCTTGCTTCGATTGGGTTACTTCCGTCGGCTTGCAGCGCAGCGAGGTCGATCAGCACCGAGGCGTGGCCACTGTCGCGCACCAACTCCAGCAAGCGGGTGGACTCATCGTTGTCCAGCTGAAGAGCCGCCTGCCGCGACATGAGCCAAATAACGCCAGGCTGACTACCTTCGAGTGAGCCCACAATCTCGTCGATGAACGGCTGCAACGCGTCGCCAGTGAGGCCTTCTTCGGACCAGGCGTCCCATGCGGCGAGCGCTATCTCTGGGTCGTTGAGCGCTCGTGTGAACAGTGCCAGCGACTGTTTCTGCTCCGTAGCGTCGCCGAACGCCGGTTTGCCGTTTTGCGCGAAGAGCGCGGCGGCATTGGTGAGCAGCAGGAAGAGTTGTGTCTGCTCTTCATCGAAACTGAATCGCATCGCAAGCCGTTCAGCTGCCTCTGATTCGATCGCATCATCGGGAGTGTCGGCGGATGGCGCGTCGGATTCGGTGTTTATCTCAGATGAGGTCTCATCGCTCATTACTGCATCCTGCCGCAGAGCTAATTGACTCGCACTTGAGTCGCCGATGAATCCGTCTTGTTCGCCGCGCCCGCAACGCCATCAGCCGCCAAGGATCGCAAAGGTGCCCGAACTCGTTGCGACGAGTCGATCATCGCCGTCGTGTACTCGTGCTTCAAGGTGAACGATGCTACGACCGCGCTTCACGACCGTAGCTTCGGCAACTAACTTCCCGTCCGACGCCGGTCGGATAAAACGCAGTGAAAGTTCAACGCTTGCACAGTAAAAATTACTGTCGATCACGCTCATTGTGGCTCTCCCCATCGCTGTGTCGACCAGCGCGAAGAGCACGGCGCCGTGAACAACACCGTTCGGGTTGGCGTGTTGATCGTCGACGAGCAGGGTTGCAGTTGCCGCGCCCATTTCGACATCGGAAAGCTCCATGCCAAGGTACTCCTGCAAAGGAAAACTGGTTCCCTCGTCGCTGACTGCCTGCTCGCTCATGGTGGGAAAACTTACCGATCGCCGGTGATGCGTAGTTAGCTGAAGTAGCGGTTGTGGTGCGTGTTTTCAGATCTTGAAGTTGCAAAGCGTTGGCCAAGTTCATCGGGGTGAAACTGCGCGGCGGATGACAGACGGCGATCAGCATGTTGGCCGATGTCGAACGCGGTAGAAAAAGTCGGTGTCGTCAGCCCAAAAGCGGCAGGAGTCAGCTGATCTGCGGTTGACGAACACCGCCGTCGGCCAACTCTTTGAAGCGATCAGCGACTGGACGGGCGCGCCGCTCAGTGTCGTACAGCCCGACTTCGGTCACTGCGCCGGTTGGTTCGATGAGCGCTGTCTGCCAATCGAACTGGTCGCCGCGGCTGTACCAGCAGATCCCGCGTGCCGGACGTCCGTCGGCGCGCAGCCGAGCAAGCCCCGCAGTGAACTCGTTGAGCCACGGAATCTGCTGGTCAAGTGGCAGTGTGAGGTTTGAAGTCTCAGCAATCCAGAAAGGTTGGTCGTAGCGGTCGTGCCACCGCTCGATCTCGGCAACCGCAAAGTTGATGAGTTCACGTGAGGTCCACGTAGGGCGGTCACCCCCAACTGGCATGACTGAGATCGGGTAGATATCGAGTCCGGCAACAAGGCAGTCGTGTTGGGCCAGTGATCGGATGCGCGCAAGCTGAGCTACGTCGAGGCCATCGAAGTAGCCAGCAACAGCGGGCTCGTGGCCGAAGTGAAGATCCCAGACGAGCCAACCAAGCGTGCGAATTCGCTCGACATCAGCCGTTGCCTCAGGTGAGTCGTTTACGGCTACGGGAATGTCGAAGCCCTCTGAACCAATCCACCACCCGCTGCGATCAGTGCGGATGAGAGCGACTGCTTCGAGGTTGGCTTGCACGATGTTTGCGAGCGCCTGGGCATGCGCTTCAGTCGTTGCGGCCATGTCGTTCCAAATACCGAACCGAGCGGACAGGCGTGCCGTGATGCCAGGCTCGTTGATCGGCGTAAACCAGCGCGGCGAGGGATAACGATCAAGAAAGGCCTTGACGTACTTTTCGAAACCGTCGACCCATGCGCGGTCGACGAAGCCTGGGTAGTGATCGGGGAGTCCAAAATGGAGGAACTCGACGATCGGTTCGAGGCCGGCGGCTGCACACGCGGCGAAAGCCCGATCCCAAATTGACCAGTCGTAGATGCCTGGCTCGGGCTCAGCGAGCCGCCACGGAGTTCCGTACCGCACGACCCGTACGCCGAGATCGGCGATAGCAGCAAGATCATCCTCCATGTGCTTGTCGTGCCCCGACTCAGCGAACTGATCCTGTCGATACCGCTCACCTTGGCGCATCACAACTGGGTCGGATCCTTCTTCGCCGATCGACCAGACGAAGTCAGGGAACTCATTAGGGTCAACCACGTCCGAAGTCTAGATCGGCACTCGCCTTCGTCTCTTTTCGTGGATGCCGGGACGGCAAGCCTGAGGCGAACAGCCGGTTTGAACCCTGGGCGACTACATGCGACACTGCAACATGGACTCGGACTACTTGATCGTCGGCGCTGGTGCGATGGGAATGGCGTTCGCGGACACGATCCTTAACGAGACCAAAGCGGCCACGGTAACGATCGTCGACAAACACGCCCGGCCCGGCGGACACTGGAACGACGCCTACCCATTTGTTCGCCTCCATCAGCCGTCAGCGTTCTATGGCGTCAACTCGCGCCCGCTCGGCGACGATCGCATCGACGCTGTTGGCTGGAATGCAGGAATGTACGAACTCGCCTCAGGCGCCGAGGTGCTCACGTACTACGACCACTTAATGCACCGTGACTTCCTCCCCTCCGGGCGGGTGCGGTACCTACCCATGAGCGAATACGACACTGCGAGCCACGACATCGTCTCTCTTACCACCGCTGAGCGCACGAATATAGACGCTGCCACGCTCGTCAATGCCAGCTACATGAAGGTCAGCGTTCCGTCGCAACGGCCACCCTCCTTCGTGGTGGCCGATGGTGTGCACTGCGCTCCACTGAATGAGCTGCCAAACATCGCTCAGCCAACTGACGGGTACGTTGTGATTGGCGCAGGCAAGACTGGCGCAGATGCCTGCCTCTGGCTGCTCAAGAACGGCGTCAATCCCAGCGACATCCGCTGGGTTATGCCACGCGATTCGTGGTACCTCGACCGGGAGGGAATCCAGCCCGGCCAGTTCTTCGAACGTACCGCTGAACGCTTCATCGCTCAATTTCGCCACATTGCTGAGTCGGACTCAATCGCTGATCTGTTTCAGCGACTTGAAAGCAACGGAGTCCTTTATCGACTGACCACCGACGTCACGCCGACGATGTTTCGCTGCTCGACCATGACGCAAGCCGAACTTGAACAACTTCGACGGATTGTCAACGTCACACGGCTTGGGCGAGTGCAACGTATTGACACGACAGAGATAGTGCTCGACGGCGGCACCGTGCCGACTACGACTAAAACAGCGCACATTGACTGCACTGCAGACGGCCTTGAACGTCGCCCAGCTGTGCCTGTCTTCGATGGCAACTGCATTACGCTGCAGACCGTTCGTCATTGCCAGCAGGTGTTCAGCGCAGCGTTCATCGCGCACTGCGAGGTTGCCTATAAAACCGAGGCGGCGAAAAATAATTTATGTGGTGTCGTACCGCACCCAGACAGTGCAACTGACTGGATTCGCACGGTCCTCGGTAATTCGCTCAACGCAACGCGGTGGAATGCTGATGCTGACCTGCAGAAATGGCTTGCCGGCAGCCGACTCGACGGATTCAGTACAACGGAGCCACCAAGTGACGAGCTGATCGCCGTGATGATGACGGCACTCGACGACGCCGAACCAGCTCTAGCAAAGCTTGAAAAGTACGTAGCGGAACTCGACGCAGCGGGTCTGTAAATCGTTCGGGTGAGGCGTTGAGGATCGATCAGTCGCGAACGTTTGCTCCGAACATGCCTCGAAGCGCATTGCCCATCGCCTCACGTATTGCAGTCGGGGTAATCAGCACATCGACTGCACCGGTCGATGTATGCGTCTGGCCCTGCGCCTGAAGGTGTTCGACAGACACGCCTGCAGCGTCGAGGGCCTGGGCATAGGCATCGCCCTCGTCGCGCAGCGGATCAAACTCACAAGTAACGATCATCGCCGGCGGCAGACCCCTCAGATCGGAGGCACGCAATGGTGACGCCTTCGGATCAGATCGCTGATCGCCGTCGCAGTAATGGTCCCAGAACCAGCGCATCAACGCAGTAGTCAGCACATAGCCGTCAGCATTTTCGGTGTATGACGGACGGGAGAAGTCGCAATCGGTCACTGGGTTAAGTAAGACCTGACCGACGATGGCGGGGCCACCTGCCAACTTTGCTTGCTGAGACGTCACCGCAGCAACGTTCGCGCCAGCACTCCAACCGGCGACTGCCAGTAGGTCAGCACGGACACCCAATTTGTCGGCGTTCGCAGCAACCCACTGCGCTGAAGCTAGGCCATCATCAACGGCAGCCGGGAAGCGAGCCTCGGGTGCGTGGCGGTAATTGACTGACACAATCACTGCGTTGGAACGCACACAAAGGTCGCGGCACATCGGATCGTCAGACTCCTGATTACCCAGTACCCAGCCGCCACCGTGGAAGTAAACAACTACTGGATGCGGACCGTCTGACGCCGGTCGATACAGCCGGTATGCCAGCTCGCCATCAGCGCCCTGCAACACCCCATCGACGATCTCGCCGACTTCAGGCCCAGCAGGCCGCGACTCAGCTGCGACCTGCATAAATGCCCGAGCGTCTGCAACCGACATCGTCTCGAGCGCCGGCAACTTCAATTCGGCAACCGCGGCCAGCAACATCGCTACGTCCGGCTTTACACCACGGATTACTCCGTCGTTCGTAGACGTCTTGCCAGCTTCCGACAGCGTGAATCCGACATACCCGTTTGCTACGACTTCGTCGCAGATCGCACGGTAGGCACCGACGCCACCGGGATACGGCAGAAAGACCGAGGGCTTACCTGGAACATTGGCACCCATGTACCAGGAATTTGCCGTCGGTAGCAGCGTGAGGTTGGCGATGTCGTTGCTGTGTTGCACCCAACGCTCTTGGGCTAACTCGGTTGGCTCGATTGAATCAACGCCCTTTGACTGCATATGTTCAATCAGGTCTGAGATCCAGTCAACGTGCTGTTCAATCGACACCATCATGTTCGACAGCACCGATGGGCTACCCGGCCCCGTGATCATGTAGAGGTTCGGGAACCCGACCGTCATCAATCCGAGGTATGTCATAGGCCCCTCAGCCCAGGCGTTACGCAACAACTTCCCGTCACGTCCGGTGATGTCGACACTGACGATTGCTCCGGTCATCGCGTCAAAGCCAGTGGCAAAGACAATCGCGTCAAACTCCATTGATTCGCTTGTGTCGATGCCGGTCTCTGTGATGGTGGCGATCGGATCGTTCTGCAGATCGATGAGCCGCACATTGTCACGGTTGTAGGTTTCGTAGTACCCGACGTCGAGACACGGCCGCTTGGTAGCGAAGTAGTGGTTGGTGGGACATAACGTCTCTGCGACGACAGGATCGTCGACGATGTTACGAATCTTGCCGTGGATGAACTGCCGCATCGTGTCGTTTGCCTCGGCGTTGGTTCCGAGATCACTAAAGGGCGACAAATGGCCAAGTTCGCCGCGCTCCCAGGTCTCTTCGTACACCTCAAGCCGCTTCTCGTGGCTGACTTCAAGCGCACTCGTTTCGGCGATCGGTACGAATGGCACACCAATGCGCGAAACCCTTGCCTCGGCTCGATACGCAGCGGGATCCTTGCGGTATTCGACTAGGCGGTTCTCCGCGATGGGGCCATGGTGCGCCGGGATCGAGAAGTTGGGTGTGCGCTGGAACACGGTGAGCTGAGCAGCCTGTTCAGCGATGATTGGGATCGATTGAATGCCTGAGGATCCAGTGCCGATAACGGCAACGCGCTTACCTGTGAAGTCAACATTCTTATGTGGCCAACTTCCGGTTAGGTACACCTCGCCCTTGAAACGACCCGCGCCCGGTACGTCGGGCACCTTGGGGACCGACAGGCAGCCGGTAGCCATCACATAATGCTTGGCGATGACTGCTCCAGCCGACGTGCTGATCCTCCAGTGGTTAGCGCTGTCGTCCCACGCTGCTGACTCCACTCGCGTTTCGAAACGGATGTTGCGCCGTAGATCGTGCTTGTCAGCAACAAAGTTGGCGTACGCCAGAATTTCGGGCTGGGTGGCGTAGCGCTCAGACCAGGTCCATTCGGTCTCGAGCTCCGGATCCCAGCTGTATGAGTAGTCGACTGTAAGAATGTCGCAGCGCGCACCTGGATAGCGATTCCAATACCACGTGCCACCAACACCGTCACCGGTTTCGATCACGATCGCGTTGAACCCGGCATCACGCATCCGCTTCAGCTGATACATCCCGGCAAATCCTGCCCCAACGATCGCCACGTCCACATTTGCTGTGCTCTCGGTCATGTCGGTCCCCTTCGATACCTTCTCCGTGCAGTGTCGCGCTCTGAGCTTGCTGGGAAAGATGCGGACCGGTCCAGGTCACGAAATTGAACGAACCAATGTTGGAGGTCGCGATGTCGCAGTACAGCGTTGGACCGCTCAATTCCGGGTGATCGCATCTTTCATCTCACTGTTCACGCTGATGCTGATCCGGACCGTCCACGTACCTTGGCTGGAGCGACGCGTCGTGGACTCGCAGGGTCCGCCAGACGGTGGAACTGCAGGCCTTGCTGGGTGCTTCTTGCTCACTCGATCCGGATTGCCGCATCTGCTTACTATGCCGAGCTGATTTACCGAGCTATTGATCGCTGCCGTTATCACTCGAGCGGCGATCAACGATCCGCGGATTAGCCACACGTCACGAATGACAACGGTTCGAGCCCTCGGTGATAAAAAAACGAACGGGACCCAAAGCTCTGCGGGGAATCGACGAACCCCCGACCGTCTCACCGACGTACGCTCAGGAGATGGATGTAGCGATCGTCGGTGCCACTGGAAGCTGTGGGCGACAAGTAGCAGCGCAATTGATTGAGCGATCGCTGCTACCCGAGACCGCGACCCTCCACTTGGTCGGACATGAAGGTGGAGCGCACGAAAGCCAACTTTGGGGGCTACGTGCAGACCTCAGTGATGCGTTCGCTGACCGGTCCCCAAACATAGAAGTTGGCACTGATGTCGCTGACAGCAACGCAGACGTAATTGTCATGATGGCGGGCGCAACGGTGACACGCGAGACCGCTGACCGTGCCGCCCTTGCGCAAATTAATCGACAAATTTTCACCGAAGTTGCCGAATCAATAGGGAAAATGCGGCGGGATGTCACCGTTATCGTGCAGTCGAATCCGATCGAATTGGCTATTTCGATCTTTGGTCAACATGTTCCGCGTCGACAGCTAATTGGTGCTGCAGCGTGGTCTGACTCGCTCAGGTTTGAACGCGAGTTGGCGTCGGAACTTGGAATTCGTCGGCCGATGGTCAGTGCACAATGTTGGGGTCAACACGGTGATCACCTGGTGCCGATTTGGAGTCGAGTAAGCGTTCGAGGCGTCCCGGAACAGCGGCTCGCTGACACAATTGGGGCCGCTCGGGAAGGTCGAGCACTAGCGGACTTTCCAGAAGAGATCATCGAAACCCGGACGAGAATGTTGACGTTGATCAACCAGGGAGATGTGTCTGGTGCTTTTTCATTTATCCAGGAATGTCCACCGGATTTGCGTGCAGCGGTCAAGCCGTTTTTCATCCACTTCAGTTCTGCCACAACTAAGTTAGCCACAGCACATGCCGTAGTTGACCTACTTGAGTTCTTTGCCCGCGGGCGTACCGTTGTGATTCCAGGACAGGTTGTGCTTGACGGCGAGTTTGGAGGTCTTCGCGGACCACTAGCTGTTCCAGTGCTGCTGGACCAGAGGGGTTGGTCGCAAGTCATTGAGCTTCCCATTGAAAATGATGAGCGAATTGCATTGGAAAACTCAAGCAGGGCTGTGGAAGTCGCTAACGAGTCCAGAGCTGCGCAAACTTGCACGGAGCAACGGCCTGCTCAGCAAACGGGTGGAAGAAACGCGCCGTACGTGGTTCGGGGAACCTAATGTCAGGCCCTATGGGCGCCCGAAACGACGAGGCCTTCGGCTACGCCGAATTCGGTAAGTGGTATGACGCCTATCGGGTGGCAATGCTCGAACCGGGCCTTGATCGCGCGATGGACGCACTCCAACTGGAACTCAACGACTCTCTTTCGGATCGCGATCTTGCCCGAATCCGAAGTGTTTCTGGTCGTGTAAAGTCAAAGCGGCGTACCTGGCGAAAGGTCAACCAGCAGCGGTATCGGGGGCAGTTCGTCACTGTTGACGACATCCCCGAGATCATCGATGACCTCGTTGGTATTCGTCTGACCTGCACGAACCTGCGCGACCTTGAGATGGTCCAAGCAGCGCTGGAGAACCTTCCGTTGAGCGCATCTAAGAGGCGTCCCCTCTCAATTGACTTGGCATCGGAACGCGACTACGTCGACGCTCCAAAGGAGTCGGGCTATCGGGGCTGGCACGTCAACTTGGGCGTTGCCCTCGAAGGGGTACCGGTCACCATTGAGCTGCAAGTCCGAACCCTTCTCCAAGACAGCTGGGGAGAGTTGACGCACGAAGACACCTACAGCAAAGCCGGCGAACTGCCGCCCCTCATTGAAGTGCTCAGCGCACGCATGGCAGACCTCCTGGCAACTCTCGACGACATTGCTGAGGATCTTCGCAACGAACTTGACCGAATTGATGAAGCGATTGTCGCTGAACCTGCAGCAGTTATCGGTACCGATGTCATCGAATCAGGTACTGAAACGTTGACGAGCGGCCCCGGTGCTGATGCTGTCGACCTTGTGGTTGAGCGGTGGCGAGCCCTTGACCGGCCACTTGAACTCTCTTCACTCGCCTGGGCATTGCAGAACGAATTTGGCGCCGAGGTCAGCGACGACTGGTTTGGATTTCGGACCTTCAAACGGTTCCTTAACTACGCAGTGCCTGACGGTGAGATCACCGGCGGCCCACACGCTTACTTACTGCCCCCTAATGGCAGTGTTGCGGTTTCGGAGTTCCCGGACAGCGCCTCGAAGTCGAGCTCAGAGATGGTCGACATCATCGTCCCCGACGAGGCACAAGAGTTGCGGCGTATTGATCGCGGCTTCCCGCTGATCGAGACGGAACAGTGGCACCAGATTTATGCACAGCTCGCCGAGGCGTGGCGGCGTCACGGCGGAGGCCCGTCGTCAACTCGAATGCTCAATCAGATCACGCGTTCGGCACGCGACCGCGCACGCGCAGCAGGTGAGCCGCTGTCACGACGTCATCTTGACCACGTCGCGAAGACGGTATTCGCTGCTTCTGGTGCTGAGAACCCACTGTCGGCGGAGGAAGCCGGTGACGTCTTCGCCGCAGCGGTGTTGCAACGAATGGCTGAGCTTCGGATTGTTGACGTCCATAATGCGGCCCGCAGGACTGTCATTGCGCGTTGGCTGCTCGGCTGAGGGTCTTGGTCGCTCAACTCTTGATTGGCGAATCTGGCGTGACGGTCAACGGGGGCCTTGGCCATCGTCGACTTTAATCACGGTGCCGGTGACGCACTCCGAGGCTGGCCCGCAGAGATAAAGCAACGTCGAGTCGAGTTGTTCAGGCTGCCCGGTGCGCTTGCGCGGAAAGTGCTGGCTGATATCACCGACTCGCTCAAGCATGCCGTCCGTCATCTCTGATTTGAAAAGTCCCGGTGCAATGCCATTTACATTTATGTTGAATCGACTCCACTCAACTGCCAGAGCCTCGCTCATCCGTGAGATCGCTGCTTTGGTAATCGAATACAGCGCTGCACCGTTGCCTGAGTAATGCGTGGCAGCAACACTGGAGATGTTGACAATTCGGCCTGATCGTTCGGCTGCAATTAACCGACGGGCAACTTCGCAGCTCAATATGTACGGTCCGCGCAGGTTGATATCAATCACTGAGTCAATCAATTCGATGGACATCTTGTGGGCGCGCTGCGCGTCGGGAACACCTGCGTTGTTGACGAGGATGGTGATGAGGCCTGCTGCTTTTTCCGTCTGATCGACCGCTGCGATGATGCTGTCGGCATCGGCCATATCGATCGGCACTCCGTAGGCATCGCCTCCGCGAGATTCAATGTCGAGCACGAGCTCGGCAAGGCGTTCCTCGCGACGACCAGTAGCGACCACTGTTGCGCCTGCCGCTGCGAGCACCTGTGCAAAGCGCCAGCCCAGACCTGATGTGGCACCCGTGACGAGGGCAATTTCGCCAGTGAGATCGGTGGATGCGTTTGGCAGCGGAAAGTCGGTCATGGCTCTGATCGTGCCAGACCACTCTTGACGCCGCGAAAGCGTAGGTGTCTCGACGCTGGGCCTGATCACAGGTTGACCGAACGAAACGCATTTGAGCCGCCAGTTCCTTGCTGCGGGCTGACATGAAGAGACGTCCACCAGCTTCAGCGATATGCAAGCGCCTATTTGGAATGGGGATAAAGAACAGTCGATCACTGGCGAGTCGTACCGTGAGATCCTTGGTATACGAAAACACGAGTGTGCGCTAGGGCAGCCAACGGCTAGGCCGTGTCAAACCTTTCGACGCCCATCGGGTTTGGATACGGCATGACCGTGCCGTCCAGCGCTCGAACAACAGGCGTCAGAATGTGGGTGAGCTCGGCCAGTTCGGACTGGATAGAGCGCAGCGGTGCGGTGGCAAGACGGTCGGTCAGCTCCTCGATTGCGACGTGTAGTGCTGCACCGGCTTCGGTGATGTGGCCGGTGTCGTCGAGAACACCTCGCTCGTGGAGTCGGCCTACTGCACCGATCCAGTCGTCGTCGGTCCATCCCCGAAACGGTTGCACGGTGTCGATTGGAGCTCCGGTGTACGCCAGGCGCAGGACGTGAGCTTCGCAGGGACCCACTTCCATCGCAGCCAACGCAACGAGATGTCCATCGCCGCGGTGCTCACGCAGCAGCGTCGTAGCGTGCCACAACGCCAAGTGTGGCTGCGCCGGCATTTCAAGCGCGAGATTTGCTGAGAACATGGGCCGTCGGTCGTCGGCCACCGCCTCGGCAGCGCGCCGCACGATGAAGGCAGCGCGCTTCAACTGGGCCCGGTCATTTGGGAGCCCATGGGCAGTCCACGCTCGATCGATACCGTCGAGCCGCGCTGTCAAGGCATCAGCGGGTGAACAGCGCGTCCAGATGTCTGGCACGGCGCGGTCTACGAAGCTCGGATGAAAGCCGAAGAACAGCGCAGTCACAGCGCCTGAATCCACAGCGCCGAGCGGAGCAGCACGTCCGCCGAAGTAGCCGCGCCAGAACCCCGGAAGGTCAGCATCTTCGAACGCCTGCTGGCTCTCAGGGGCAAAGTAGGTGATTGCATGAATGGGCTCGACCAAAGTCCATAGATGACGTTCAGGCGAGTCGATGACTGAAGTGTCCATCAGGTTCCAACTCGACGCGCTGTCAACCAGAACCCGGTTCCCGCCCGCGCAGAACGACCCTGCCACTTGCCCGGCAACGCTTCGAGCACGTCAGCAGCAGGCAGGTGAATTGGTGTTTGGTCTCCGAGGGTGTTGACCCACAGAATCGAACCCTCGGGCCGCAAGATGCGATCGACCTCGTTGGGGAACAAGATCATGTTGATCATCAGCACAGCGTCGAACGTGTCGTTCGCAAATGGCAGCATCGTCGCGTCGGCCTGCAGGCGCGGCGCCAGCTCGCCCGGCGCATACGACAGCATTCCCATCGACAGATCGCTGCAGATCAGCGAGCCGACCTTTCCGCTTAATACACGTGCTCCAGCGCCCGTACCGGAACCAAGTTCAAGCCAGTCGCCGCTCAGCGGGATCCGACCACGATCGAGTCCGTCTTCCACGGGCGCACGTTTCGTCGGGTCAACGCGCCGCTCGGACCATTCCGCCGCCATTCCATCAAACAATTCGGCCATGTTCGTCGCGTTTGTTGGCCGCCACTCACCGCCGAACGCCATCAGCCGTGTGATCTTGCGAATTGGATGGTCCGGTCCGGCGAATGGCTCCGGGTCACTGGCGTCAGGATGATTGGCTAACTGCTCAAGCACCTTTACATTCTCGCAGCAGCGTCAAATCTGAGACGAAGCCCACGCGTCATCGGGTGAGTTGAACAACTTCGCAATGCCAGCTGCATCACGCTCGACACTGAGAGCCTGCTATTTCACACTGGTCGATTCACGGCGGCGAACGTCACAGCTGCAGCGTGTCCAACGTTGAGCGAGTCGACATTTGACGCGATCGGAATCCGCACGCAGTGCGTCGTGTTCTGAATTGCAAGATTGGTGAGCCCAGGACCCTCAGCACCGAACACCACAGCGAGACGCTCCGGCGCTGCCATCTCCCAGACATTGGTTGCGTTTGCAGCAGGTGTCATCGCCCACGTCTCAAATCCCAAATCATGGAGCGTGTCGAGAGCACCCGGCCAAGCATCATCACCGACTCGTGCGGTAGGCATATGCAGCACTTCGCCCATGCTGACACGTACCGTGCGCCGATAATACGGATCAGTGCAGTTGGGGCTCAGCACCATGCCGTCAAAACCGAAGGCTCGCGCTGCGCGTGCTATGGCCCCAACGTTTTGATTGTCATTGAGCGCCTCAAGGACAGCGAGCCGCGTCGAAGTTGCTGCGAGGTCAGCCACAGTGGGATAGGGCTTACGGTTGCCTGATGCGAGCACGCCTCGGTGCAGGTTGAACCCGACGATGCGTTCCATCACCTCGTGATCGGCAACGAAAACGGGAACGCCAGCAAGCTCACGCCGTTCGAGGTACGGAAGGAATCGCTTCACTCGGGTTGGGCCTAGTAGCACTGACCGGAGTTGGTGACCTGAATCGATTAGACGATCAATAGCCATGTATCCCTCGGCCATGAAGAACTCGTCACCTTCCATTGCGGTGCGTATCGGCTGGTTGTTCAACTCGCGATAATCGGCCAGTCGTGGGTCACCGGGGTCTTCGACGATGATTGGGGCGCCGACCTGCTCGCTCATAACAGGGGACGGTACGCCTGGCAGCTCGCGAGTGTCGCGATTCCTACTGGCCCGTGAAGTTAGGTGTGCGCTTTTCGACGAACGCAGCTGCTGCTTCGCGGTGATCGGCGGTGCCCATTGATAGCACCATATTGGCGGCTTCGGCGTCGAGAGCAGTCTCGACGTCACAGGTGACCGCACGGTTGAGATTTTCTTTCATGTAACGCATCGCGATGGGGGCTCGGTCTGCGAGTCCTTGACACCAGTCAAGGGCAGCCCGGTCGAAGCCGTCGTCGGCAAGCACCTGATTGATAATGCCGAGATCGCAGGCCTCGGCAGCTGTGAGGCGTGGAGAGGTGAAGTAAAGCTCCTTGGCCTTTGCAGTGCCAATGAGTTGCGTGAGGAACCAGCTGCCGCCGAAGTCGCCAGATGCGCCGACGTTCGCGAACGCTGGGACAACGAGCGCCCGCTCGGCAGCCAAGCGGATGTCGCAGGCAAGCGCAATGGACATGCCGGCTCCTGCCGCCGCGCCGGGGATTGCGGCGACGACTGGTTTCGGAAAGCGGTGCAGAGCGAGCGAGACCTGCTTCTGCAGCCGACGCAGCACGTCGGTGCTGACCTGGAGGCTGCCGCTGCGCCGGGGAGCAGCGCCGGGTTGGTGGCTTTCGTGCATTCCTTTTACGTCACCACCGGCACAGAAAGCACCGCCGTTGCCGGTGACCATTACGACATTGACGTCTTCGTCTTCGGCCAGCGTTGGCAGCACCCGACCGAACCCTTCGTACATTGCGTCGCTGAGCGCGTTGCGTCGCTCAGGTCGGTTGAACGTGATTACGCCTACGTGGCCGTCAATGTGTGCCAGCAGGTCTGTGGTTCCGGTATCCAGTTCGCGCGTCATGACGAAAGCTTGGCAGTACCGATCATTCTGCTGCGAACCGCAGCGACCTTTGAGTAGCAACACGAACGTGACCTTGTTGATCTTTTCGCGTTGGGTTTAGTTAGCGCCGGCGGAGTTGGTCCGGCGCTCAGTATCGGCGTCACCGGTGGATTTGCGAATTTCGGTCATCCTCACTTCATCTGATTGCAACATGCTGTGCGAATCGCTTTGTGTCGGCTTGGATCTGGGTTGCGTCCAACACAGGTTCCACGCACGCCGCGTAGGTGGCGGCGTAGGGGTTGCCAACTGTTCCGCCGAAGTGCGTTTCGAAGTGGAGGTGGGGTCCCTTGGCGTTGCCGGTGCTGCCCACGTAGCCGATTACCTCTCCTTGCAGCACAAAGCGACTCTCGCCCTCGAATCTGTCGAAATGGGCGTAATAGAAAGTATTGCCACTTGGGCTTGTCAGCCACGCAGCGTTACCGCCGAGCCGATTTTGCTTGAAGCTGATGTCGCCGGATTGAACGGCGGCGACGGGGGTGTTGCGATCAGCGATCATGTCGACGCCCTCGTGACGGCGGCCACCGGAGCGGCTTGCACCCCAGCTGTCGACGAATTGACTTCCCGACGGAATGGGACATGCGATCGCACTGTCTGCACCAAGGGCACCAGTCGCTGCAGCAGTGACGAGCCGATAAGCAGTTGCGGCGCTGGCGGCAGAGGCCGGGGGGCTGAATGTGGTCGGCACGATCGCAGTAGCGGCAACGACGGCCGCGAGACCGGTGAGAAATCGTAAGCGTGAGCCCATGACCATATATTACGAATACATTACGAATAGATGTCGGCAGGGTGACGGTAATTTGTGATTTTTTTCATTACTCACCGGCTGACCCAACAGGCTCCACCAAGCAAGTTGACGATCTATAAGAGGCCGCTAACGCCACGCCCTACTCTTTAGTCGTGTCGAGGTGACCGTCGGCTTCCCGGTTAGAGGAGTCGGGCCGCCCATGTCGATCACCTTCCGTCACGAAAGGTCTGAGTTCTAAGCTCGAGATGTGAGCCATGACGTCGTCACCTCAGCCCAACTCGAGTTCTACAAGACCAACGGATATCTCCAACTCAAGTCGTTTGTTGATGCAGCGTGGCTGGCTGACCTGCGCGCAGCGTCTGATGAGTTTGTTGAAGCGAGTCGAGGCCTCGTTACTTCGAGTCGTCGACTCGACCTTGAAGCAGGGCACACGGCGACTGCTCCGCGGCTCCGGCGCCTAGTTTCACCTGTTGATTTGCATGAGACCTTCCGACGCCTGGCATTTGAAGGACCGGTGGCACAACTCGCCATGGCCATCCTTGGCGGTCCGGTTCGCTTCCACCACAGCAAACTCAACTACAAGTGGTCAGGAGGGGGCGAGGAAGTGAAATGGCACCAGGACATTCAGTTCTGGCCGCACACAGACTTCACGCCACTGACAATCGGCGTTTACCTTGACGAAGTCGACGACGCGATGGGCCCGATGGGTGTGCTCCCTGGAAGTCACATCGGAAAGCTCTACGACCTGTACAGCACGGATGGATCGTGGGGTGGCGCAATGCGAGACGACGACGTCGCATCGCTACCAATGGAAGACATGATATGGCTGCAGGGCCCGGCGGGCTCAGTGACCGTTCATAACTGCTGCATGGTGCACGGTTCGATGCCTAACCACTCAGACCGCCCGCGGCCCCTGCTCTTGCAGACCTACTCGGCGCTCACCAGCTACCCAGTTCTCGGCATCGGTGCGAATGGCGTTGACGGCGCTAACAGCGGCCGCATCGTGGGCGGTTCTCCAAGTCAAGATGTCACCGTGAACGGCCGAGCGATGCGAGGTGCGCCGGACTGGCGCAAACAAGGCCCGCCGACGATCTTCGACAGCCAGCAGACCGACCGATAATGCTGCCTGCCCGAATCGGGCGGTAGCGCTGAACTGTCAGCGTGCAAAAACCTGCGAGTCGTTGACAAACGACTTGAACTCAAGGGCGTTTCCTGACGGGTCGAGCAAGAACATTGTCGATTGTTCGCCGACCTCGCCGGTAAAACGAGTGTGCGGCTCAATAACGAACGTCGTTCCCGCTGCTCGCAGACGGCTTGCCAATATCTCCCAGTCCGCCGGACTCAGGAGAACACCAAAATGCGGGACGGGGACCTCGTCACCATCGACCGGATTGGTGATGCATGGTGTGGCCACCGAGGAGAGGTGAGCCACAAATTGGTGCCCGAACAAATTGAAGTCCACCCAATGCTCTGCTGAGCGGCCTTCGGAGCAACCGAGGAGCTCGCCGTAGAACGAACGGGCGGCCGCCAAATCATGGACCGGCATAGCCAAGTGGAAGCGTGCAAGATCGGGCAATGCTGTCCCCAGTTTGGCTCAGGCCGGAAGGGCGTAGGTGCCCTGCGCAGTTGCAGTTATCCGGTCCTCGTCGTCGTCGCACCAGACGCGCACGGTCCCGACGATATTCCGACGGCCAGCTTTGTCGAGCGTTGCACGCGCCCACAGCTGAGTGCCTTGGGCGGGTCGAACGTATCGAATTGACAGCTCCGAGGTGAGTGCCATTTGCTCAATTCGTCCAATCGCTCCGAACGTGAGGTACCAGAGCGCTGCGTCGGCAATCCCGAACTGTGTTGGGCCTGAAATGAAGCCGCCAGGTCTGAGCGCATCTTCGTCGGGTGTGAGTTGTGCCAGCGCAAAGTCTGGCCCGACCGCTGCGCACTGGCTGCCCATACCGCTGAACTCCTTAACGAGCATTGCGTTAATCGCATCGACAGTAGGGGGATCAATCATCCGCCGAACCGTAGCGGGTAGCGGTCGTGCCGTCCGATACCTTCAATCAATGATCTCTGGTATCGACCACATCGTGTTGTGCGTCAGTGACGTCGAACGTTCGGTGACGTGGTATCACGACCACCTTGGCCTCGTAGCCGAACGACTGGACGAATGGCGTGCTGGCGATGCGCCATTTGTTTCGCTCCGAGTCAATGCTGCGACGCTGATTGATCTCCTTGCCGACGAACCGTCGGGACGCAACGTCGACCACGTCGCGTTCGTGACTGATCGATCGAGCTTTGATGCCTTCGTGGCCGCCCATGTCGACGTCATCGAGATGGGCCCGGCATCGCTGTTTGGTGCGCGTGGTCAGGGCGATGGCGTCTATGTCCGTGATCCTGATGGTCATCGTGTCGAGGTCCGCACCTACTGAGTTGCTGCTGATTTGCTACTGAGAAACTGGCGCTCACTGTTCGGCGGAGCAAGTCGGTGTGGAAAGGTGGAACGGTGGAAAGGTCACCGAAGCGCATCGCTGTTGTCGGAGCTTCCCTCGCAGGTCTACGCGCTGCGGAGACGCTGAGCCAGCGGGTTCCAAACACTGAGGTGGTGGTGATCGGAGCCGAGCCGCACCGTCCATATGACCGACCGCCGTTGTCGAAGAAGCTGCTGTCCGGTGAGTGGGAACCTGAACGCATTCAGCTTCGACCTGCTAGCTCCTTTGATGAGCTCGACGTTGAATGGCGGTTCGGTGTCGCAGCAACACGGCTAGAACCGGCGGCTTCAGGTACTGGTGGAAGACTTCACCTCAGTGATGGTTCATGTCTCGAAGCAGAGGGCATCGTCATCGCCACGGGAGCTTCACCGCGGCGTCTGGCTGGCCAGTCGCAGTTCGGTCACGTCCATGTGTTGCGCACGCTTGACGACGCTATGGCCATTCGGGCCGCTATCGGTGCCGGTGGACAGAGCGTTGTCGTGATCGGCGCAGGTTTTATCGGCCTCGAAGTCGCAGCGACTGCAAAGCAGCTCAACAATCAAGTGACCGTGCTCGAAGGCGCGATCGCTCCATTGATTCGAGGCCTCGGTGAGGAGATGGGCACCGCAATTGCCGACATTCATCGTGCTCATGGCATCGATGTCCGTTGTGGCGTCCAGGTCGAATCGTTGACCGAGACCGGGGTGCAGCTCAGCGAGGAACACCTCGATGCCGATCTGATTGTCGTCGGGATCGGCGTGGTACCCGCGACCCAATGGCTAGACGACAGCGGGCTGGAATTGCGCGATGGCATTGTCTGCGACGAGACGTTGCAGGCCGCGCCTGGGATCTATGCAGCAGGCGACGTCGCTCGCTGGCCGAATCCGTTGTTTGGCGAAGAGATGCGGGTCGAGCACTGGACAAATGCCGCCGAGCAGGGCGCGTTGGCTGCAAACAATTTGATCGACCTGGCCGCAGGCAAAACACCAGTGCCGTATGGACCGGTCCCGTTCTTCTGGAGCGACCAGTTTGATCAACGGATCCAGTTCTTGGGCCGATCGAGTCCTGACGATGAGGTGATCGTCGCTGCCGGCTCCGTCGTTGAGGGCAAGCTCCTTGCTCTGTATGGACGCAGCGGAAAGCTGCATGGAGCTTTTGGGCTCAACGCCCCTCGCTGGGTGATGCCGATGCGTAAACAGCTGCTCAGCCGAGTCAGCCTCAACGATGCGTTGGCGTTTGTGGCGTCGCTCCCGTAATCAGCTACTCGGCGCTTGGTGGCAGCTGACCGCCAGTTGCGCCGGCGATTTGGTCGGCGCTGAGGAAGAGCTCGCGGCCAATGGTTTCCAATGCCGCTACTCCTTTCATGGAGACGGCGGCGTCTGCGATTGCGGTCAGCAGTAGCTGACGGACTGGGCTACTTGCTTCCTCGCGGAACTCGGCGACCTGCTCGCGAATATCTTTGGGAAGATCGTCGGCTGGAGTGCCGCTGAGGTGATCTCGCAAGGTGTTGCGTAGGTTGTCGTGCAAAGCAATTGTCGATGGCACAACAAGCTCACCAACGTCGCGAAGGTGCTGCTGGTGCCCGCACCGTCGACAGCGCAACATCGGGCGCGGCGCTTCCATTACTCGGATCGATTTACCAAGCAGGATCCGGTGGCGTGTGATGTCGAAGCGTTGGTGGAGGCTCACGTATCCGCAGTTGAAACAGTGGCAGCGAAATGTCTCGCCCTCGGTGAACTTTTCACCAACCCGCCAGAGCGCACGCGACTTGACCAGCTTGACCGTCTCCTCGTACTGCTGGTTGAACTGCTCGTTCAGAGTCATCCTTAATAGTCTCCCACCGCCATCCCACTGACACTCGGCCTCAAATCAAAAAATGACGCGCTGGGTTCACTCAGCGCACACATTTCTGCATTTTCTGATGGCGGTTGGCGTGCTCTTCGTTGAGATAATTGCCTTCCCGGACGGCCTTGTCCGTGAACCCGACTTCACTCTGACCGGTCAGTTCGGTGGCGTGACGAAAGAGCCCACCCAGATTGCGCTGAGCTACGTAGGAATCTTGAAGACACTCACCAGCGTGCAGCCGATTTCGGAGCGAAAGTCGTCGTGGGTGGTGCCGATTTGGGCGGCGTAGGCATGGCCGGCATCCATATGTACGCCTTGGGAGGTCATTGACCCTTCAAGGATGTACGAGAACTCTGGTTCTTCGTGGTGGTGCACGCCCCCGATATAGCCGGCCTCGAACTTGAACGTCGCGATCATTTTGCCGTCGGCGATACCGAGCACCTTCATACTGGCTTTTTCAGCAATCGGCTGCCAGTCGACGGCGCCGCCGTCGGTAAAGGTCCATCCTGTCGGCGCTGCCGTATTTGTTTCGGGGTCGGTCATGTCGGAACGGTAACCCATTAACCTGCCAAGGTGAATCTGATGACTCGTCGCGCCGAGACGGTGGCCGGGGTCATCGTGGCCTGCGTCGTCAGCACCGTAGGCTGCTGAAATGACCTCGTCGCAGCCGTCAGGCCCGGGTTCTCATCTCTCCAACGTCTGGTCGAAGGTGACCGACTTGCAGGTCGTTCGAGGCCAAGGCTGTCGCGTTTACGACGCGGACGATCACTCCTATCTCGACTTCACTGCTGGGATCGCCGCAGCTTCGACAGGGCACTGCCACCCCAAAGTGGTGCAGGCAATCTCGGATCAGGCGCATCGTTTCGTTCACGCACAGGCGAACGTCTATCAGCATGATCTCCTTGAGCCGGTGGCTGCCCGATTAGCCGAGCTGACTCCCGAGTCGATCGACACCTTTTTCTTCAGCAACTCAAGTGACGAGATCCTCGAAGCTGCGGTGAAGCTGGCCAGGCACGCAACTGGACGTCACGGCATCATCACGTTCGACGGAGCCTTTCATGGTCGGACGCTGCTGACGCTCGCAATGTCAACATCGAAAGCGATTGATCGTGAAGGATACGGGCCTTTCCCAAGCGGTGTACACGTCGCTCCGTTCCCGGATCCACACGTATCGGACCAGGAATCCGAGATTACGCAGGCCCTACGCGGACTTGACCGCCTGTTCGCCACGCAGATTCCAGCGAACGAAGTCGCAGCGATCATCATTGAGCCGGTCATTGGAGAGCGCGGCTACATCCCGACACCCGGGGCGTTCATTGAAGGGCTCGGTGAACGCTGTCGAGATCACGGCATCCTCTTTGTCGCCGACGAGACCCAGAGCGGCTTCGGGCGCACCGGAAAAATGTTCGCCATTGAAGCGCACGACACTAAGCCAGACATTTTGTGCATGGCAAAAGGGATTGCGTCTGGTTTTCCGTTTGCGGCACTCGGCACACGTCGTACCCACGACAACAATTGGCGCCCCGGAAGCCACGGTGGTTCGTCGAACGGCACACCGATTGGTTGTGCCGCAGCGTTGGCCACCATGGAAGTCCTCACTGAGCCGGGCTTTCTCGACAACGTCATGGCACGGGGCACGCAGTTGATCGACGCATTACGCGACCTACAGCAGCTTGATGACGCACTCCTCCACGTCCGTGGGCGTGGCTTGATGGTAGCTGTCGAGTTTGACTCGGCCGAACGTGCATCAGCGGTGGTCGAGCACTGCCTCGCTCAGAACAATGTCATCTTGATGACAGCTGGAACTCGCAAGCGAACTATCCGATGGATGCCGCCGTTAATTGTGACCTCTGAAGATATCTCTGAAGCAGTCTCAGCATTCGCAGCGGCGATTCGCGCCACGAGTTGATCAGCGCGTCGACAGAGATCAGAAACGCACGCCATGGCACGCCTCGACAACGTTCGGGTAGGCGTATGGCGAGGAATGCAGGCGCTGGCGGGTGAGATCGAACGAAACATTGACGAAGAACTTCGCGCAGAGTGGGATATTTCACTCGGCTGGTTTGATGTGCTGGCGTCGCTGCAACGCCTGGGCGGCCGGGCGCGCCCACTTGATGTCGCTGCTGACCTGCGGCTCCCGCCTTCAAGTGTGAGTCGTCGCCTTGACCGGCTGCAAGAAGAAGGATGGGTTGCTCGACACAAGTACGTCGATGACGACGATCACCGCGCAGTTGACGTTGAGTTGACCAGAACTGGTCGTCGACTTTGGCGCGAGATGTCCGTCACCTACCGGCGGGCCTTGCAAGCGTTGTTTGCAATCCATCTCGACGCCGAGGACATCGTTGACATGCAACGTATTCTCGACCAGCTCGCGCTCGCAGGTCAGGAGTTTGAAGAAACGCCCGAAGCCGTCGACACCTGATCAAATTCAGCTGCCCGTGACCCTGTGTTGGTCGGTTTACCCCGACGTCGGAACGCCGTGTCCAGCGCCAGGCCAACGCCAAGCAGCATGATTGCAACGATTCCGTCGAGCCACCAATGATTTCCGGTGGCTGACACGACGATCATGGTGATGATGAGGTGCAGCAACGCAAGCCATCGCCATCGACTTTCGCTCACAGAGACGACACCGAAAGACACCACAGCAGCCCAGCCAACGTGAATCGATGGCATGGCAGCGAACTGGTCGGACACACCAGTGCCGACCGGGCCGTAAATCGAGGGCCCGAAAATTTCAGAAAGGTCTTTGTATCCGAGGTCGGTCAGGAAACGTGGGGGAGCAACCCGCCAGAACCGGATGACCAGGCAGGTGCCGGTAAGAAAGACCAGTCCGTTACGCCAATGGGGGTACTGGTCGCGATGCCAGATAAAAAGCCAAACAAGGAAACCAATGAGCATCGGTACGTGCAGCAACGCGTAATAGAGGGTGGCCGGCCACCCAAGCCAATCGTTGTCGAGAATGAACTGCTGGAAGCTAAGTTCTGATGGCAGGTACATCGCTTCTTGGACATCGACGATGGTCCGTGCCCGTTGGATCGCGCCGACATCTTGCGCGAGCGGGAGTTTCCGAGCGATTCGCCAGATCGAGTACAGCGCAGAGATCAAAGCAAACTCGGTTGCTAAGGCTTCACCGAAATCCGGTGTGGTGCGACCAGTAGTGCGACGACGGTGAGCGAGCACCATTGCAGTAACCCCACTGACGACTGCAGCTATCGCTGCTTGCTGCCAGGTGGGCCACTTCACCCGGGCCATCGTGCCTAGTCGGTCGCCTCAGTGCAACTTCAGGGTTCGTCAGGCTGGTGGAACGCCGCGGCGAACGGGTACCGGCGGGGCAGATACGATGACTTCGTGCCGGCCGTGTCGACGATTATCTGGGTGGGATTTGGAATCTTCTTCGGATACATCCTGTGGAAAAGTGGCATTGCGATGCTGCGAAGCATGACGATGCTCCCACCAGAGCCACCGCCCACCGGCGAGCTCCGCAAGATCAGCCGGAAATACCGATGCGATGTGTGTGGCGTCGAGATGAAAATGACCATGGCACCTGACGATGACCCTCCTCCTCCTCGACATTGCCTCGAGGACATGATTGAGGTTGCCCCGCTTTACGACTGACGGCCGGTTTCTGGAGCTTTAGGGCATCCCAAAAGAGTTATCCACAACAATGTGGATAAAAGAAGCCGTCTTTTGCCTAGCTTCCCGAATCTCCTGAAGAAAAGAATCGGACCTTCAGCTGAGCTCAGCGACTCGTCAACGCTACTGCCACTTTGTTGCGGTGTACAGGCCACCCAAAATTGCGGCCAGGCCAACCAAAGTGGGCCAATTGCTGTCAGTGAAGATCAAGTAGCGAGCCATGATCAGAAGGCCGCCACCAATCAGGAGCACCAGCATGATCACCGGAATCCAGTTCGGTGGGATCAGCTGCCGCCGTTCCTGCTTAGGGGTGTAGCGAGAAGACGCAGATACCTCATGGTGATCGGTGGTCGGGTGGCCGGATGCGGGACGATCCCCAGGCCGTGTTCCTTTTGCCGTGACGCGACCGCCACCCGTCTTTCGTTTCGGAGGTGCCATCTACGCACGATCATAGGCGACAAACGTCAGAGGACAAGACAAGTAGTCGAACCGTCCCGATCTGGCGGCAGTGTTGGGTGCCTACTAGCAGCGCTTGAGGAAGTTCCGCACGAGGTCGTGGCCCTGGTCGGTGAGGATGCTTTCGGGATGGAACTGCACTCCTTCGACATCAAGTTCGCGGTGGCAAACTCCCATGATCACACCGTCAGGACCGCGAGCGGTGACAGCAAGCACGTCGGGGATGGTGTCGGGATCAAGGGTAAGGGAGTGGTATCGGGTTGCAGTGAGCGGCGATGGTAAACCAGCGAACACCCCGCGACCTTCGTGCTCGACCGGCGAAGTTTTACCATGCATTAAATCCGGGGCACTGATGACAGCTGCTCCGTACACCTGGCCGATTGCTTGATGGCCGAGACACACGCCGAACACTGGCGTGGCGACGTCAGCGAACGCGCCAATCGCGTCACAGACAATCCCACTGGCTTCAGGACGGCCGGGGCCGGGTGACAGCAAGACACCGTCGGGTTGAATTGCAATTGCTGCGGCAACGTCAATTTCGTCGTTGCGAACAACAATTGGATCAGCGCCGAGTTCACCTAGGTACTGGACGAGGTTGTACACGAAGCTGTCGTAGCTGTCGATCACCAAGATGCGCGGCACGGCTCCAGTATGACGGTCAAGGACCAAGGCGCGGTCACCACAGTTGAACTAGATGGGTTCGGTGACCGGCGGCGCGATGGGCGTCTCGGGTGCAGCGGTTGTGGGTGGTGCTTCTGTTGTTGGTGGTGCAGCGGTTGTTGGTGGTGCTTCTGTTGTTGGCGGCGCCGTCACGGGTGGCAGGGTGGTGGCAAGGACGGTCGACCGTCCCACGGTCAACGTCACCAGGGTTCCCGGCGGCACGAGTGAGCCAGGGGACAGATCTTGTTTCTTGACGCGACCATCGTCAATACTTCCGGGCGCCACTTCGACGTAGTTAACTAAGACGGTGAGCCCGGCATCGGTTAGCTGATTTCGGGCGCGACCCTCGGTGAGACCACTCACCGTTGGAACACTGATTGGCTGAGGTCCATCGGAGACGGTGAGGGTGACATCACCACCGCGGGGGACGAGCGTGTTGGCTGCCGGGGCGATTTCGATGACGGTGCCGATATCAACGTTGCTTGGAATGCGCACAACGGTGACAACAAAACTGTACGGCTCACCTTCGAGGACATCGATTGCGGCTTGCTCGGTTTGGCCGATGAGGAAGCCGGGAACCGAGACGCTTG
This sequence comes from uncultured Ilumatobacter sp., assembly GCA_938091165.1. Classification (GTDB taxonomy): domain Bacteria; phylum Actinomycetota; class Acidimicrobiia; order Acidimicrobiales; family Ilumatobacteraceae; genus Ilumatobacter_A. The sequence continues at coordinate 87,649 of CALKNK010000005.1, forward strand.
ATGGCGGACCGGCAATGACAAGATCCACAAAGTCTTCGGCGTTTGCCTGCGTGCCCGCCGGCGGGTTCATACTCAGCACCGTTCCTTGTTCGAATTGATCGGTTTGCTGAATGGTTTCTGTGCCGATATTGAAGCCCGCTGCTTCGAGCTGAACTCGCGCATCCTCGATTGGGATGCCGACCACGTTCGGGATAGGCGTCACCTGCGGGTCAGGGTTAAAGAAGACGACAATTTCCTGGCCTTCAAGAATGATCGTTCCCGCCGGTGGCTCGGTGCGGATAACGAAGTCAATACCAAAGTTGTTGTTCTCTTCGGCATCGGTGCGCACGTTGAGACCAAGGTCGGCGAGCTCGGTGACGACGTCCACTCGAGGCCGATTGGTGTAATCGGCAAGTTCGAATGAGACAGGTTCGGCTGCGCCCAGGTCATCTTGGTTCAGCGACTGAAACACCAGCACACCGCCAACAATGAGTGCAATGAGCGCAACGAATGCTGCGAGCGCGTACCAGCCTGTTCGCGACGACGCCGCGTCGTAGTACATGGCATCAGGTGAGGCTCCCGGCGGGTAGCCAGCTTCGTACATTCCGGTTTGCGGCACGTTGCCAGTACGGGGCGGAACGGTCGGCGTAGCAGTGGTTGCCCCGGTCGCAACGGATGCAGCAATTACGGCCGTCGCTGCAGTGACTGAAGTGGAGGCGCCCTGAGCATCGGCTGCGACAGCGAGGGCCTGCACGGGTTCGTCGTTGCGGAATCGTCTGAGGTCATCGCGGAGAGCATTAGCGCTTGGGTACCGGAGCTTGGGGTCCTTGGCAAGGAGTTTGGCAACGATCGCCTCAAACGGCCGAGGCACATCGGCAATGAGTTGCACAAGTGGCTGAGGCGCATCGTGGACCTGCTTGTAGGCAATGCTGACCGGGTTCTCGCCGGAAAAAGGCGGCTTGCCGCTGACCATCTCGTACATCACGATGCCAAGCGAATACAGGTCGCTCCGTGGGTCGGGTTGAGCGCCCTGTGCTTGCTCGGGCGAGAAATAAGTTGCCGTTCCCATGACCGAACCAACCTGGGTGAGGTTGTCCTCGGTCGGCGCGTTCATCGCCCGAGCAATGCCGAAGTCAGCGACCTTCACCTGTCCGTTGGACCCGATGAGAATGTTGGCGGGCTTAATGTCGCGGTGGGCAAGACCGCCGTCATGAGCAAACCCAAGCGCTGCTGCTACCTCGCCCGCGATTTCGCCGGCCTGTTTCGCTGTGAGTTGTTTGTTGGCCTTAAGAACGTCTGCGAGCGTCTGCCCCTGAACTTCTTCCATCGCAATGAAGTAGGTACCTTCGAATTTGCCCCAGTCGTAGACGCTCACGATGTTGGGATGCGACAGGTTTGCAGCAGATTGTGCTTCACGCCGGAACCGCTCGACAAAGTTCTCATCGACGGCAAACTCAGGAAACAGAACCTTCATGGCAACTTGACGGTCAAGCAGCAGGTCGCGCGCAGAAAAGACGTCGGCCATCCCGCCGCGTCCAATCCGCTTGTGCACCTCGTAGCGGTCGTTGATGACCGTGGCTGCGCCGTTGTCGTTCACTGCTCTCTCACTTGCTTCCTGTCCGCCGAAACGGCAGCGTTCCAGGCTACCGAGCGAGTCCTTCCCCGGGTATTCAGGGCATCAATGTCGGCGTCAGGGTAAACATCATGTTGAGCCACGACTTGGTTGTCAGTCCTCAGCACTACAACGCACCCTGACCGGTAAGGAGGAAGTTGAGCATTGTCTCAGCGATCGGTCCGGCAAGTCGACCACCTGTTGCCGACACGTCTTGAGTGGACTGCACGTCGGTGAGAACCACAGAGACGGCAAACTCCGGATCCTCGGCTGGAGCAAATGCGACAATCCAGGCGTGGGATAAATCTGGGTTTGAGGCGATACCGAGTTCAGCAGTACCGGTCTTGGCCGCAGCCTGAATGCCGCCATCAAGGTCGAGACAGCAGCTGGCGGTCCCCGACTCGACGACGCCGACCATGAACTCGGTCTCAAGTGCAGCAGTCTCCGCCGAGATCGGCGTTTTCCATACCTCTGGCTCGGTACGGCTGAGCTCACGGCCAGCCTTATCAAACGTCGCTTCGACGACGTATGGCTTCATCATTTTGCCGTCGTTGGCAACCGTCGATGCGACCATCGCCATGTGCAGTGGCACCATCTGGTCCTCGCTCTGACCGAAGCCACGAATGGCGAGTAAGGGGAGCGTTTGGTCGAGGTTCTCGGTATCACCAATCGTACTGGTCGCCGGTCGGGGCAAATCAATCGGCAACTCCTCGCCGATTCCCCATGCCTCAGTGCCGGCAACAAACCGATCAACACCCAACTCGATGGCGGTCTTAGCGAACGGAATGTTGCAGCTTCTGCGGAACACCTCAGCCATATCTCCGCCGCACTGACTGCCGTTGTAGTTCTGGATGGGGTCGTTGGTCTGCGGTGGTATGTATTCACGCTCGCGCGGGAAGCTCGTCTCGCGTGACAGCACGCCAGCCTCAAGTCCAATACCGGTAGTGATGACCTTGAACGTCGACCCGGGCATGAACCGCTCCTGATAGGCCTGAGCGAGCAAAGGGTTGCCGTCGGCATTTTGCAGGTCAGTGATGACCTGCTGGGCAGTCTCAAAGTCACGGTTGACGAATGTGTTCGGGTCATACGTGGGGTTGGAGTACATCGCAATGATCGCGCCGGTTTTCGGATCCATCACGGTGATCGAACCTTCGCGGTCACCCAGTGCAGACTTGGCGGCGTTCTGCGCGTCGTGACGCAACGTCAGCTGCACCGTGCCAGAGTTATCCGTGTTCCCTTCAAGTAAGTCACCAAGAGCGCGTACTTGCTGCTTAGCGGTCGAGCCAACAAGGACGTCGCCGTACTGGCGCTCAACTTGAGTTGCCCCGAAGTCCTTAGTGAAGTACCCGCTGACGTTGGCAAAGAGATCTCCGGTCGGGTAGTCCCGCACGAAGTCGATGCTCTCATTGACCGTGTCCGGTAGGGACCGAGCGACGACAACACCGTCGGCAGTAATGATGTTGCCGCGTGGTCGGTTGAACTCACGCAGGATCTGCCGGGTGTTGTCAAACTTTGCTCCGAGTTCCTCCTGTTGGCCGACTTGCCAGTAGTTGAGTGCGACGAACAGCACCCCGTAACAGGCCATCAGGCCGACCGCAAGTTGGCGAATCTTTCGATTCATGCCAGCTGCCCGCTGCGCAATCTTTTGTATCCCGCCGAATCGAGAGAGGCATCAACGTCAAACAAGTTGGGATTAAGCCGGCTGGCGGCGTTCTTGAAAAAGGATTGCTCACGTGCAATCTCTTCGTCGCCAAGCCAGCGGAAAGAAGAAGCATTGTGCGACAAATCGAGTTGTAGTCGCCTCGTCCGAAACCGTGAACGCAGGGTCTTGATCCTCATGACACGACCTCAGCAAAGTCCGCAGGGGTCTCACCGCGCTTGATTGCCTTGCGTATTCGACGCGAGAGCCGCCACGCTTTCCAGCGCTCGCCGGTGGTTGGATCGTCTGGAAGCTCACCAAGCCGACGCGCAGCGGAGTCACTGACGCGGATGAGTAGCGCAAGAAGGATGTAGTTCGAGAGGAGCGACGAGCCGCCGTAGCTGACAAACGGCAAGGTGATACCAGTAAGTGGGATGACTTTGAGGACACCGCCAATAATGATGAACGCTTGAATACCGAGAATCGTGGTCAGGCCTGTCGCGAGTAACTTCTCAAACGTGCGGTCGGTTCGCACAGCGGTGCGCAGACCAGCACCGACGATGAGCACAAACGACATTAAGACCGTCGTTGCGCCAATGAGGCCGAACTCTTCGCCGATCGAGGCAAAAATGAAGTCGTTCTGAGCTTCAGGAACTTGGTTCGGATTGCCGCGTCCGAGGCCGGTTCCGATGAGGCCGCCGTCGGCAAGGCCGTACAGCGACTGGATGATCTGATACCCCTTGCCGAGCGGATCGTCCCAAGGGTTAATCCAGTTGGTCACGCGGGTCTGGACATGATCGAAATTTGACCACGAGAAGTACGCCGCCCCACCGAACAACACTGCGCCAATGACGAGGTATCCGGCGTTTTCAGTCGCAACCCACATCATCACAACGAACAGAGTGAAGAACAGCAACGACGATCCGAGGTCGCGTTCGCCGACCATCACAATCACAGCGAAGCCCCAGGCAACGATGATCGGAAGGATGTACTGAGGTTCGGGAAGATGGAACGGGCCGACCTTCCAGGTCATTGCTGCGATCAACTCGCGTCGCTCGGCGAGATAAGCGGCAAAGAAGATGGCAAGCGCGATCTTGGCGAACTCGCCAGGCTGGAAGTTGATGGATCCAATGCTGACCCAGATCCTCGCTCCATTGATGGTCTGACCGACACCTGGGACCATTGGAAGCAACAGGAGGAACGCACCGCTGATGAAGAACAGCCACTTTCGGTTGGCTAGGTCGCTGGTCCGCTGAACGAGGAGCAGCGTCCCGATGAACACCGCAATGCCAATGAAACTCCATGTTGCCTGCAGGCTTGCGAGCCTGTCGTCGAGGCGGGTGATCATCACGAAGCCGATGCCGTGGAGCAGAGCCGCCAGCGGCAAAATTGTGCCGTCAGCACCGCGGGCGACGAGGCGGACTGCAATGTGTGCGCACAACAGCAGGGCGAGGAGTATGCCGACGAAGATGCCAATGCCGGGCGGGATCTCGGCGTTCGTTCCGAGCGCAGCAATGGTGTATGCGGCGCCAGTAATCAGGCCAACCATGATGATCAGTGTCAGCTCGGTGTTGCGTCGTCGGCGAGCTATTGGCGAGCGCGGGATGAGCTGGTCCGCCAACACCGGATCGACGTCGTTGGTCACAACAGGAGTCGACATAATGAGGTCAGGGCACCGTGGTTGTGATCGCCGGAGTTGTGGTGGCCGGTACCGTCGAGGTTGGTGCGACGATCACTTCGGTCGTAGCTGTAGTTGACGGCGAAATGGTCGTTGTAGGAATTGTCGAGAGGTCTTCGCGAATGAACACTGCGGCCTCGTTGCGGCTGTCGAAGCGGGGTTGCGTCTCGACGAGTACCACGCTCTCGTCATCAAGAATCTCGCGCGACGGGCCGGTATTTTCCTCTGTCGGGTCGAACCACAGCACACCGTCGGTCTGGCCTTTGAAGATGGTCACGACATCGTCGTTATTGAAGTCGACGTAGTACCCGCGCCGTGCCCACGCTGCGAAGGCGGCGAAGCCCACCACAAGAATCGCACCGACTACCAATAGAGCAAGGAATCGCTTAGGACCGCTGTCGGACCGCGTGCCTTGCAGCGGTGTCTCAGCGTCAGAATCGGAAGCAGTGATTGGTTGACCGTCGGCATCGACTTGCAGGCTGCCCGCTGGCGTTGGATCAACGTCATCAGCCCAGAGGGGCACAACATCGAAATCCTGTGTGGGGTCAGGTGGATCGTCGCCTTCGAGCACGTCAACGATGACCACTGTGATGTTGTCGCGGCCACCTGCCTCGTTGGCCTGATCAACCAGCCGATCCGATGCCTCTTGAGGATCGGAAATCGTCGTGAGAGTGTCTTTGATGACGTCGTCGTCGACTTCGTCGACCAGCCCATCGCTGCACAGCAGGAAACGATCTCCGCGAATCAGCGGCAACGTCCACCAGTCGACCTTCACTTCAGGCTCAATGCCCAGAGCACGCGTGATGATATTTCGTCGCGGATGGGTACGAGCTTCGTCTTCGGAAATATGGCCAGTCGATACCAACTCCTGCACGTAGCTGTGATCGACGGTGACACGACGCAACCGATCGTGACGCAAGAGATAGGTACGTGAGTCCCCGACGTTCGCGAGCACAAATGCCTCAGACGGCTCGGCAGGAACAACAGGGGTCACTTCGCCGGGATCATCATTGACATCAAGGTTCGGGGCTCCGCGCCCGGCGAGCTGGTCGCCAATCACAGCAATGGCGGTCAGCGTCGTCCCCATGCCAGCTTGGCCAGGATTTGCAATTGCAGCACGGAAAATATCGCCGTTGGCGTTTGAGATCGAGTTGACGACTGTCGAGGCGCCCGGCAGTTCCTCTATGTCAAGGTCGGCTTGCACTCGATCGACTGCGATCTGGCTGGCAACCTCACCGGCCTCGTGTCCACCCATTCCGTCAGCGACGACGTAGATGCCGTCAATCGCCAGGAGGTTGTCTTCGTTCTGGGGCCGGACCTGGCCAGCATGGGTCGCAGACCCCCAACTGAGCTTCGCCATTCCTACTGCGCCTCAATCACGGTCGTACCCACCTGGATGCGGTCACCTGGGTGCAGCAATTTTGCACCGACAATTTTGCTTCCGTTGTGGAACGTGCCGTTAGTTGACCCCAGGTCCTCAAGCATCGGCTGGCCTTCAAAGTCGTACATCCGTAAATGCAGTTGTGAGATAAACGCGTCATCATCAATCGTGATCGTGCACGACGGATCGCGACCGAGCGTGATTTCGCCCTGCATCGCAATACTGGTGCCACGACGAGCGCTGGGTTCGAGAATGACGATTCGTCCAACCCGGCCGGACCGACTATTCGGCGCCCGCTGTTGCCGCGGCGCCGGTGCTTGCCGTGCTTGAGGATTGTCGGCGGGTGGACCGCTGAAACGTTGGTTGCTGGACTCTGCTTGGGCTGGGCGCCGCTTTGGTGTGCGTACCTCACTCCAGACGGCCCAGAGCACGCGGGCGAAGAAGAGGTAGAGCAGCCCGAGGAGAGCAAACTTCAAGATGTTGAGGACTTGATCGGTCATGGTCAGCTGGGCGCGGCCAGAGTTACGATGCTTCAAAGCGAACGTGGGTTGAACCAAAACTGATGATGTCGCCCTCATCGAGACGCTGCTCGCCGACGATGCGAACACCGTTGACCATCGTGCCGTTGGTGGATCCGAGGTCGACCACCACGTAAGCAACACTGCTTGTACGAATCTCGGCATGTTTGCGGCTGACGTTGTTGTCGTTGACTGAGATTGTCGACTCGGGCAGACGGCCGACCGTGGTGACGTGCTCGCCGAGAGCCACTCGCTCACCGGAGGGCAGCACTAGCGATCCGGCGCCGAGACCCCCGGGGGCTTGTTTGAGTTGTGAGCTGATGCCAAATCGGCCGGCTTTGAGGTTGTTGTCCACCATGAGTTCGACAGCGACCGGCCCCATGAAGTGATACCGCTCTTCGCGCGCGTATTCGCGTGCGGCTTCGCTGAGTTCGGTGGTGAGCACGTCTTCAATGTCGCTGAAACTCGCGTGATCGTTGGGGCTCAGGAGCACGGTGAAGTCGTTCGGGACAATGCGGCGACCTTTGACATCGACCGAACGATTGTCATCCATTTCGCGCACGAGACGGCGCCCAAGCTCAATGGGACGGATTGAGCCGCGACGCCGACGAGAGAACACACCCTCGACCATACGCTCTAGTCGCCTCTCTATTGACTGCAATCCCATGAAGCCGCCAATAATACTCTTTGAGGAGTTCCACCAACCTGCACTTGTTCAGACGTTCGTCCACCTCACCCTGAGATGAGGAATACCTCCGTAGCAAGAGACAACGTCACCCGATTGCGGCTGATTTAGTTTGCCCACAGAGTCACGGGACGGCGTCTCTGGGACGCGAGTGGGGAACGGGTGGCCGGTGCGTTATCGTCTGCGGTCCACTTGCGCGAGTGGCGGAATGGCAGACGCGCCAGCTTCAGGTGCTGGTGTCCGAAAGGGCGTGGGGGTTCAAGTCCCCCCTCGCGCACCACGGCGGCCGTGTCGTCGCCTCTACGCCACGTCCTCTGCGGCAAGGGTGGCGAAGGATCGGCGCAGGAGGTCGACTGCGTCCACCCCCTCGGATTCGGCCCAGGTGCTCAGCGAACCGTCTCGACGCTCTGGCCCGTCGAAAGGATGCCACTTCGGCCCAACTGGCGTTGGCCTGGCTCCTGACCCGTCGGGACTACGTGGTCCCGATCCCCGGTTCCCGCAACCCATCCCGGGTCGCACAGAACATCGCCGCCTCGGACCTGGTACTGGACGCCGAGGATCTGCGTGCCGTCGACCGTGTCGCCGGCGGAGGCGGGATCGGCAACCGGAACTGAGCATCGCCGTCCTTCCCTACGATGAACGCATGGCACGGACACCGGACAGTTCGTCTCCGCACGTGGTCACCTACGACGGGCTGCCGGCATCCGCCGGCGGCGCGCACTCGCTGCGAGCCAAAGATCCCGACAAGGCATTTCGGCGGGTTCGGAGCTTCGTCGAGGAGTGCACCGCACAGGCGTCGCCCCCGTCGTGGGTGTTCCGGGTCGCGGCCGGTGGCCCACCCGCAGCGACCGAGCACCTCGTCGCCCTCGCCACCGACCGTTTCGGCGGCCCCCGTCACCGCGCGCGAACCCACACGGAATGGAATGTGGCGCCCGGCGCCGTGGACCACGCCCTCGACATGCTGGGAACCGCCGGGCCCCACGCGGTGACGAGCCACGGGCATTCGCTGGCCGCGCTGACCTGTGGCATGCGTGTCGATCTACTCGACCCGCTCGCCCGTGCCCCGTACCCCGACATCACCCCCGACGCCTTCGGCCGCTTCGCGGTCGACGGGTACGGCCGTCTGCTGGGCGCCTCCGGCGTTCGTGCAACCGTCGGCACCGCGGCGTCCTCGGTGTCGCTGTGGCTGAACCTGCCGGCCGACGACCGTCTGGCCCCAGCCGCGCGTCATCTGCAGGACCACCTGCCGTTTCGTCTGTCCGCGAAGCACTGGCGCCTTTGGCAACCGACGCGCAGCGGCGACGCATACCGCTCCACGAAGATCCCGTCGCCGGTGCACACCCGCGACTGATCCGCGCGTCGCGGTGTCCGGTCAGCGCCTGTTCTGCCGTTCCTGCGCGAGCGCGCGCTGCTTCACTGCCGTCTCCCGGTCCAGCCGAGCGAACACGAGATGCTGTTGCGCGTAGGTCCATATGTTGTTGCTCACCCAGTACAGCAGGATCGCGATCATCAGGAACGGACCACCTACGAGGACGCCGAGCGGGAACACCCAGAGCATGAGCTTGTTCATGATCGCGGTCTGCGGGTTCGCCGATGCGTCCGGCTCCTGCCTGGCGACGGAGGCACGCGCATTGAAGTGCGTGGCGAGCGACGCGATCACCATCAGCGGAATCGCCACGGCCGCGATCGTGGCCACGGTCGGCACGCCGCCGTGCGCCGCGAAGGACTCGAGGGTGCTCTGCGGAGAAGTGATCGCGGTCGAGATCGGTGCACCGAACAGGCGCGCGCTCAGGAACGACTGCACGTCGGCCGGACTGAAGATGTAGTTCGCGGTGTTCGCGTTGTCCTGCGCAGTCATCCCGAGCCCACCGTGACCGGTTCCGGTGCGGTTGAAGGACCGCAGCACGTGATAGAGCCCGATGAACACCGGCGCCTGCACCAGCATCGGAAGACAACCCATCAACGGGTTGAAGCCGTGTTCCTGCTGCAGTTTCTGCATCTCGAGCGCCATGCGCTGCCGGTCACCGGCGTACTTCTTCTGCAATGCCTTGATCTGCGGTTGCAACTCCCGCATCTGGAGGCCGGTACGGATCTGTCGGATCGCGGGTCCGAGCAGCAGCAGACGCAGGGTGAAGACCAGGAACATCACCGCGAGCGCCCACGCGAAGCCGTTGTCCGGACCGAGTGCGGCGCCGAACGCTTTGTGCCAGAACCACAGAATCGCGGAGACGGGATAGTAGACGAAATCGAGCATCGAGCACCTCTTCGTCGCGTGACACGACGACGGGTCGTATCACGCGGGTGTTTGCCGCGCCGGGGTCCTTCGGACTGTTACGGGCGCTGGACGGACAGGGATCATCTGTGCGGCACAGCGAAGCTATGCGGCGGCGAGAGCCTGTCCGGGTGCTCGGGGACGACGGGGACGGCCGGGGGTGTTCGGCGCGCTCTGCCTGCGGAACGCGCCACGCAGGTGCCGCTCCTCGCGCGGTGGTCCGGCGGCCGGCGCCGCCAACCGGTGCAGTTGCGACAGCGCACCGTCACCGCTGACCGCGAAGATCAGCGCGATCGCCAGAGCAGTGCCCGCGAGGGCGGCGGGACCGTCGACGGCCGTCGTCGCGATCACCAGGGTCAGCACGCCGACCCAGGTGAGCTGAACTGTGTTCAGCCTCTCCGCGAGTGCCGACCGGAACGGTGCCATGACAGGCACAGTACCGGCCCGGCGCCCACCCGGTGTCGATGCTGCAACCATTCCCGCGACACGCGAACTCCGCACCCGTTCGCCGCGCTAGCGTTCGGGGGTATCGCGGCACCACCGTCGCGACACCGTTCCGCGGCAGACAGGGGACGACGGTGTCCACACGTGTTCTCTCGGACTCGACCTGCACCCACGTCGTCGACGTGGCCGCCGAGAGGGTCGACATCACCGACTGGCTGTTCTCGCTACCCGAGGCCGAGTACCGACGATGCTGTCCCCCGGACCACATCACGATCGGCGTGGGCACCGCCGAGGACGGGCATCCTCTGTCCATCGGTGTCGAGACGATCGGCGACGCACTCCTGATCCACCACTTCACCACCGAGGTCGTCGAGCCTCACCACTGCCGGATGCTGTCGACGTCGGACGTCGTGTCCGCGGAAGGCCGGACGACGGTGGACGTGACCTGGGAGTTGCGGGCCCAGCCGACCGGCGACGGTCGGTGCACCGTCACCGACCGGATCCTCGTCACCCCAACCGGGGACTACTTTGCCTTCATCGAACGACACGGGATCGTCTTCGAGGACGCAGCGGCCTCCTGCCACGCCGCGTGCGGTGACCACGTCCGGCGCGAAACTCCCCTGCTCGCGGGCAGCATCGCCCGCCGGGCGTCGAACTCGAACGGGCGCCACGCCGCCGAGTCCACTGCCCCCGTAAAACTTCCGACGATCCCGGACAGCGACGGCGACACCGCCAAGGCCGTCGTCCGCCGGACCACCGAGCAGGTGCAGGGCGGCGGCGACTTCACAGTCTTCGACGAGCTGTTCGCCGACGACTACGTCGACCACACCCCGCAGCCGGGACTCACCCCCGACAAGTCCGGCACGAGACTGCTGTACCAGTCGATGCGCGCGGCCTTCCAGGACTTCCACGCCGAAATCCACTGGCAGTCGGTCGACGGCGACCTGGTGACCACCTACAAGACCTACCGCGGAACCCGACGGGGGACGTTCCCGGGCGTCGAACCCACCGGCCGCGCAGTAACGTTCGACACCGTGGACGTCATGCGGGTGCGTGGCGGCCGGATCGTCGAACATTGGGGTGCCGCCAACCTGCTGTCGCTGATGGACCAGCTCGGCTGAGTCGACATTCGGTCGCGGACGCGAAGTCGACCTGAGCCGCGCCGACGAGACTCCACCGCCCACCTCACGCTGCCCTGGCATCACACACCTCTTATCGGCATCACACACCGAATGCGCACGGAACGGGTGTGTGAACCCGACAAGTCGTGTGTGACGCCGGCGGTAGCGAACTCAGGCCAGCGAACCCCGCGTCGTCACGACTTCGCCGCCGACCATCACGAGCGACGGCTGCGCCAGGACCTGCGGCCCGGTACGTGGATCCTGCTCGTACACAACCAGGTCCGCGGGTGCACCCACCGCCAGTCCCCCGCCGCCGAGCCAGGCCTGCGCATTCCAGCACGCGGCGCCGAGGGCTTCGGTGGGTGTCATGCCGACCTTGCCGAGCGAGGCGACCTCGTCGGCGACGCGGCCGTGCCGGACGTGTCCGCCGGCGTCGGTACCCGCGTAGATCGGGATGCCGGCGTCGCGGGCGGCGCCGATGGTGTCGTTCACCCGCGCGTACAGGTCCCGCATGTGCGCGGCGTACACCGGGAAACGTGTTGCGCCGTCGGCGATCTCCGGGAAGTTGTCGATGTTGATCAGCGTCGGCACCAGGGCGGTGCCGCGCTCCGCCATCATCGCGATCGTGGCATCGGTCAGTCCGGTGCCGTGTTCGATGCAGTCGATCCCGGCATCGATCAAACCGGGGAGCGCATCCTCGCCGAACACGTGCGCGGTGACGCGGGCGCCCTCACGGTGCGCGGCCTCGATCGCCTCGACGAGGATGCGGTCGCTCCACAGCGGGGCCAGGTCACCGACCTCGCGGTCGATCCAGTCCCCCACCAGCTTCACCCAGCCGTCACCGGCACGGGCCTGCCGCACCACCTCGTCGGGCAGCTGCGACTCGTCCTCCAGGTCGACGGGCAGGCCGCGGATGTAGCGCTTGGGCGCGGCGATGTGCCGTCCGGCGCGGATGATCCGCGGCAGTCCGGGGACCTCGTCGAGCGAGCGGGTGTCCACCGGCGATCCGGCGTCGCGGACCAGCAGGACGCCGGCCTCCCGCTCGATCCGGGCCTGCGCCAGCGCCCCGTCGAGGTCCTCGGCACCGCCGCCGTACCGAATCCCGATGTGGCAGTGCGCGTCGACGAGGCCGGGCAGGATCCAACCCTCGGTGCACAGGGTCTGTGCGTCCGGCACCGGCTCGTCGGTGAACTTGCCGTCCCGGATCCACAGCTCGAACGGCTGCTCGTCCGGCAGACCGGTGCCCCGCAGGTGGTAGGACGTCACGCGGACCTACTTCTTGGGGAGCTTGAGCTGCGACAGGTCGATGCCGTCGAGACCCGGAGGCAACTGATCGAGGCCCTTGGGCATCTTCGACAGGTCCGGGAAGCCGGCCGGCATCCCGCCCGGCATGCCCGGCAGACCACCCGGCATCCCGGGGAAGCCGCCCTTGATCTTCGGCTGCGTCGGGCCCTTGCCGCCCTTCTTGCCCTTCTTCCCCTTCTTGCCGCGCACCTGCTTGCGCGCGCCGGGCATGCCCATGCGGCCGGCCATCGCGGCCATCATCTTCCGGGCCTCGAAGAAACGGTCGACGAGCTGGTTGACGTCGGAGACCTTGACGCCCGAGCCGTTCGCGATGCGCAGGCGGCGCGACGCGTTGATGATCTTGGGGTTCTCGCGCTCCGCGGGCGTCATGCCGCGGATGATCGCCTGGATGCGGTCGAGCTGCTTCTCGTCGACGTTGGCGAGCGCGTCCTTCATCTGTCCGGCACCGGGCAGCATGCCCAGCAGGTTGCCGATCGGGCCCATCCTGCGGACGGCCATCATCTGCTCGAGGAAGTCCTCGAGGGTCAGCTCGCCCGAGCCGATCTTCGCGGCGGTGGCCTCGGCCTGCTGGGCGTCGAACACCTGCTCGGCCTGCTCGATGAGCGTGAGCACATCGCCCATGCCGAGGATGCGGCTCGCCATGCGGTCCGGATGGAAGACGTCGAAGTCCTCGAGCTTCTCACCGGTCGACGCGAACAGGATCGGCTCGCCGGTGACCTCGCGGACGCTCAGCGCGGCACCACCGCGGGCGTCGCCGTCGAGCTTGGTGAGCACGACACCGGTGAAGCCGACACCCGACTTGAACGCCTCCGCGGTGTGCACCGCGTCCTGGCCGATCATGGCGTCGAGCACGAAGATCGTCTCGTCGGGCTGGACGGCGTCGCGGATGCCCGCGGCCTGCGCCATCAGCTCCTCGTCGATGCCGAGGCGGCCGGCGGTGTCGACGATCACGACGTCGTACTGCTTGTTGCGGGCCTCTTCGACACCGGCGCGCGCGACCTCGACGGGGTCGGCGGCCGAGATGCCGAGCGGGTTCTCGCCACCGCCGATGGAGGTGCCGGGGTGCGGCGCGAACACGGCCGCGCCCGCGCGCTCACCGACGATCTGCAGCTGGCTGACGGCGCCGGGACGCTGGAGGTCACACGCGACGAGCAGCGGCGTGTGGCCCTGATCCTTCAGCCACTTGGCCAGCTTGCCGGCGAGGGTGGTCTTACCGGAGCCCTGCAGACCGGCCAGCATGATCACGGTCGGCGGCGTCTTCGCGAACTGCAGGCGACGCGTCTCACCACCGAGGATGCCGACGAGTTCCTCGTTGACGATCTTGACGACCTGCTGCGCCGGGTTGAGCGCGGCCGAGACCTCGGCGCCCTTCGCGCGCTCCTTGATCTTGGCGATGAAGGTGCGGACGACGGGGAGCGCGACGTCGGCCTCGAGGAGCGCGAGACGGATCTCGCGGCACGTGGCGTCGATGTCGGCTCCGGAGAGTCGACCCTTGCCACGCAGATCCTTGAGGGCTCCGGTCAACCGGTCGGAAAGGGATTCGAACACCGAATGCGCTCCTGAGCTCTGTGCTGGTCCGCCCGCAGGCCGTGAATAATTCTCGGAACCAGGGTAACCGTTCCAGCGCCCGCATCCGCGCGGCAACCCCGGAGGCGCGCGGCCGGTCGACGGCTCACTCCGTCGCCGGTTCCTCCTTCTTCGGCTCCGGCGCCGGTACGACCGACAGGATCGCGTTCTCGATCTGCTCCCGGCGTGCCCGCGTGCCGCCGCCCTCCATGCTGATGCAGAACGCGTCGACCACCGACGATCCGAGCGTGCTCACCCGCGCCCAGCGCACGTCGGCACCGTTGCGTTCCAGGACCCGGGCCAGCCGGCTGAGCATTCCGAGCCGGTCCTCCGCCCGCAGTTCGACGATCGCGTCGCCCTGGGCGTCCTCCCCGCCCACCACGTCGAACCAGATCACCCGCGGAGGTGCCAGCGCGTACTGCACCGGCACGGCCGCGACCGTCCGATCCTCGAGCACCTGGTTCTCGCGCACTTCGCGTTCCTTGGCGTCGAGTTGCTCGAGCACGTCGATCTCCCCCGCCATCGCCCGGATCAGCTCCTGTCGCAGCAACCCCGCCTGGGGCGGCGCACCGAATCTCGGGGCCACGACGAACGAGTTGATCGCCGCGTCCCCGTGGCTGCCGAGCGAGGCCGACAACACCCGCAGCGAGCTGAGCGCCAGCACCCCCGCTTCGTGCGACAGCAGCCCGGGCGTGTCCGGGGCGACGACGGTCACCACATAGGTGTGCGCGGCGGTCCCCGGGTCGAGCGCGACGTGCACACCACCCTGCGTCGCGACATCGATGAGCGCCGGATCGATCGGGTCGGGTACCGGCAGCTGATCGCCGGCCATCGCGAGCCGGCAGCGGCGCACCAGCTCGCCGATGAGCGACGACTTCCAGTCGCCCCACACCCCCGGCCCGGTGGCGAGCGAATCCGCCTCCGCCAGCGCACTCAACAACTCCAGCAGCACATGGTCGCCGCCGAGTTTGTCGACGACCATCTGGACGGTCGCCGGATCGTCGAGGTCGCGGCGGGTGGCGGTCTGCGCCAACAGCAGGTGGTGACGCACCATGCCGGTCAACAACGCGATGTCCGACGGCCACAGCCCGAGCCGGGCCCCGATCTGACCCGCCAGTTCCGCGCCGACGACGCTGTGGTCCCCGCCGCGTCCCTTGCCGATGTCGTGCAGGAGCGCACCGAGCACCAGCAGGTCGGGACGTGAGACCCGCGTCGTGAGGGCACCGGCCTGGGCGACGGTCTCGACGAGGTGCCGGTCGACGGTCCACGTGTGCACCGCGTCGCGCGGCGGCAGGTCGCGCACCGCGCCCCACTCGGGCAGCAGCCGGCCCCACAGACCGGTGCGGTCGAGCGCTTCGATCGTCGGGATCGCCCGATGACCGGAGCCGAGCAGCACCAGGAGGTCACCGAGCGCCCCCTTGGGCCACGGTTCGCGCAGCTCGGGCGCGCTGTCGGACAGTCGCCCCAGCGTGGACGCGGAGATCGGCAGTCCCGTCGACGCCGACGCCGCCGCAACCCGCACCACCAGACCGGGATCGCGCTTGGGTCGCGCATCGCGCGCCAGCACCAGCTCGCCCGACTGCTCCACGACCCCCTCGTCGATGGGCCGACGCAGCGGCACCCGTCGCAGCTTCGACAGCCCCTTGCGGGGCAGCGAGTTGCCGGCGGTGCGCAGACCCACGTCCACCGAGTACCCGATCGTGCGTGCGCAGTCGCTGAGCATTCGTGCGAGATCGAAGCGGTCTCCGATCCGCAGCGCCGCGCCGATCTCGTCGGCATCCTGCGCTCGCAGCTGGTCCCGCGAACGCCCGGCCACCCGATGCAGTTCGGTCCGGACGTCGAGCAGACGCCGGTGCGCCAGCGCGAGACCGCCACCGGGCGTGTCCGGACCGAGCCCGGGCATCCCGTCGGTGAGCTGCGCGATGGACAGCGCGTTGAGGAGCTGGACGTCCCTGAGGCCACCACGGCCGTTCTTGATGTCGGGCTCGGCGCGGTGCGCGATCTGGCCGCTCCGGGCCCAGCGCGCCTGCGCCTGCTCGACGAGTTCGTCGAATCGCGAACGGATCCCGGTACGCCACTGCCGGCGCACACCGCCGATGAGCAGGTGACTCAGCTCGACATCGCCGACGATGTGCCGGGCCTCGAGCATGCCGAGGGTGGCGGTGAGGTCGCTCGCGGCCACCTGGAGCGCCTGCGGCACCGTCCGCACACTGTGGTCGAGCTTGATGTGCGCGTCCCACAGCGGGTACCACAGCTGGTCGGCGACCTTGGCGACCAGCGCGGGGTCGACGTCGTCGTGCAGCAGGATCAGGTCCAGGTCCGAGTACGGCATCATCTCGCGGCGGCCCAGGCCGCCGACCGCCACGATCGCGAAGCCCGAGTCCGGCCGGATGCCCAGCTCGTTTCCCTTTGTGGTGAGCCAGAACTCGTGCAGGTCGACCAGTGCGTGTCGCAGTGACGGTGCGTCGAGGCGGTGGTTTCGAGTACCTCCCGCCAGGAGCTGTTCCCGCGCCCGGGCCAGATCGCGCGCGTCGTCGGTGTGGTTGGCGTCGGGTCCGTCGGACCCGGACGGCCCCGACCCCGTCGCCGTGATGGCGACAGGATCAGGGCCGTCGAATCCGGACCCGCGAGGGTCAGATCGCATCCCCGCCCCGTTCTCCGGTACGTACCCGGACGACCGATTCGACCGGCGTGACCCAGACCTTTCCGTCACCGATCTTCCCCGTGCGGGCGGCCTCGACGATGACCTCGACGACCTTGTCGACTACCGAATCCTCGACGACGACCTCGACGCGAACCTTCGGGACGAAGTCGACCGAGTACTCGGCGCCCCGATAGACCTCGGTGTGCCCCTTCTGCCGCCCGTACCCCTGGACCTCGCTGACCGTCATACCGAGAACACCGGCCTGTTCGAGTCCGGTCTTGACGTCCTCGAGCGTGAACGGCTTGACGATTGCGGTGATCAGCTTCATGACTCATGCCTCCCTGGCGGCAACAGTTGCGGGCGCCGGTACGCGCCCCGGGACCGGGCTACCTGCAAGTGCGACGAAGTCGTAGGCGCTCTCGGCGTGTTCGGCCTCGTCCACGCCACGAGCCTCGGCCTCGGCGCTGACTCGCAGTCCGATCGTGACCTTCACGATAAGCGCGATGACGGCCGTAGCGATGCAGGAGTACACGAGCACGGCGCCCGCGCCGACCGCCTGACGCCACAGCTGGTCGAGTCCGCCGCCGTAGAACAGGCCGTTGACGCCGGCCGGTGCAGCCTCGGTCGCGACCAGGCCGACCAGCAGCGTTCCGACGAGACCACCGACCAGGTGGACGCCGACCACGTCGAGCGAATCGTCGTAGCCGAAGCGGTACTTCAGGCCGACGGCCAGGGCGCACAGTGCGCCGGCGACGACACCGATCACGATCGCGCCGACGACGTCGACGGACGAGCAGGCGGGGGTGATGGCGACCAGGCCGGCGACGATGCCCGACGCGCCACCGAGCGTGGTGGCGTGACCGTCGCGGATCTTCTCCACCAGCAACCAGGCCAGCATTGCGGCGCAGGTGGCGACGACGGTGGTGACGAACGCCGCAGCGGCGACTCCGTTGGAGCCGACAGCCGAGCCGGCGTTGAACCCGAACCATCCGAACCACAGCAGCGCGGCGCCGAGCATCACGAACGGCAGGTTGTGCGGACGGAAGGGCGTCTTGGGCCAGCCGCGACGCTTACCGAGCATGAGCGCGAGGACCAGACCTGCGACACCCGCGTTGATGTGGACGGCCGTGCCGCCGGCGAAGTCGATCGCGCCGAGCTTGTTGGCGATCCAACCGCCCGTCTCGGCGGTGACGCCGTCGAACGAGAACACCCAGTGCGCGACCGGGAAGTAGACGACCGTCGCCCACAGGCCGGCGAACAGCAGCCAGGCTCCGTACTTCATGCGATCGGCGACCGCGCCCGAGATCAGGGCGACCGTGATGATCGCGAACATCGCCTGGAAGGCGACGAACACCAGTGCCGGGATGGTGCCGACCAGCGGGATCGCGGCGGCCGTGCCGGCCTCGGCGTCACCGAGGTAGTCACCCCCGAACAATCCCTTCAGTCCGAAGAACTCCGTCGGATCCCCGATCAATCCGCCCTTGTCGTCACCGAACGCGATGGAATAGCCGAACAGCACCCACAACACGCCGACGACTCCCATCGCGCCGACGCTCATCATGATCATGTTCAGCACGCTCTTCGCGCGGACCATGCCGCCGTAGAAGAACGCGACGCCCGGAGTCATCAAGAGCACCAGCGCGGCGCTCATGAGCATCCACGCGGTGTCCCCGGTGTCCGGGGCTCCGATAGTGGGGAAATCCACGGTGAGCCTCCTCGTCAGTCTTGTCGTTCTGATCAGCAAGACTGCTCACCTGGTGTTTCATCCGTGGTTGCACAGCGTTTCGGATAGGTGAACGGATCGGCCGGTTGTGTTGCAGTCGGGTTTCGCGGTTGCGTTCACCCCGGATCGAAACTTCGTGAACCACCGCGAAGGTCGCGAAACGCCGCTGCCCGGCCCCTCGGACGAGGGACCGGGCAGCGATGGACGGAGCGTGCCGGTCAGCCCAGCAGCGCGTCGACGAAGGCCTCCGGCTCGAAGGGAGCGAGGTCGTCGGCCCCCTCGCCGAGACCGACGAGCTTCACCGGAACGCCCAGCTCGTGCTGGACCTGGAAGACGATGCCACCCTTGGCGGTGCCGTCGAGCTTGGTCAGCACGACGCCGGTGATGTCCACGACCTCGGCGAACACGCGGGCCTGCATCAGGCCGTTCTGTCCGACGGTGGCGTCGAGGACCAGCAGCACGTCGTCGACGGCCGCCTTCTTCTCGACCACGCGCTTGACCTTGCCCAGCTCGTCCATCAGGCCGGTCTTGGTGTGCAGACGACCGGCCGTGTCGATGAGCACGACGTCGACGCCGTCCTCGATGCCCTTGGCGACCGAATCGAACGCGATGGCCGCGGGGTCACCGCCCTCGGGTCCGCGAACGACCTCGGCACCCACGCGCTCGGCCCATGTCTGCAACTGGTCGGCCGCGGCCGCACGGAAGGTGTCGGCGGCGCCGAGCAGGACGCGTCGGCCGTCTGCGACCAGGACCCGGGCGAGTTTGCCGGTCGTGGTGGTCTTGCCGGTGCCGTTGACGCCGACGACGAGCAGCACGGCGGGATGATCGCCGTGCGGAAGGGCGCGGATCGAGCGATCCATCTCGGGACGCAACTCCTCGACGAGGACCTCGCGCAGGAGCGCCCGGGCCTCCGCCTCGGTGCGCACACCGCGGGACGCCATCTCCTCGCGCAGCCGCTCGACGACCTTGACGGTGGTGGCGGTGCCGAGATCGGCGATCAGCAGCGTGTCCTCGACCTCCTCCCACGAGTCCTCGTCCAGGTCGCCGCCACCGAGCAGGCCCAGCAGGCTCTTGCCGACGGCGTTCTGCGAGCGCGACAGCCGACCGCGCAGGCGATCGAGCCGGCCCGCGGTGGGCTCGATCTCCTCGATCGCGGGAGTGGGAGCAGCCTCCGGCTCGACCACCGGCTCCGGCTCGACGACGGGCTCCGGCGCGGCTTCCGGCTCGACGGCCGGCTCCGGCGCAGGCTCCGGCTCGACGACGGGCTCGGGTGCGGGTGCAGGTTCGACCACCGGCTCCGGCGGAGCCACCGGTTCGGGGGTGACGGGCTCGGGAGCGGCGGGAGCCTCCGGCTCGGCGACCGGCTCCGGGGTGACGGTGGGCTTCGCCTCCGGTACCGGCGTGGTCGGGGGAACCGGCGGCGCGACCGGGGGCTTGGGTGGAACGACCGGCGGCTTGGGCGCGGCCGGCGGCACCTTGGGCGGCGCGGTGGCCGACGGCCCCTGGCTGAAGTTGAAGCCGCCACCGGCTTGGTATCCGCCCGAACGGTCCTTCGGCTGCTCCGTCAGCTCGGGCTTCTCGGGCGCCGCGGTGAGGCTGATGCGGCGACGGCGGGCCAGGGTCAGGCCGACGACGAGCGCCACGACGAGGACGGCCAGTACGGCCGCTATTGCTATCCAGGCTCCGGTAGTCACACCGACATCCTGTCAGGCTGCCCGCGTCCGTGACGCCTCCGGGCAAGACCGGCGGGGCGTGGCGAGATCGGTCCGTGACACCCGAGGAGCGGCTCCTCGGGTGTCACGTCGGGCCGTCAGAGCAGGGCGGCGATCTCGTCGGCGATCTGCTCCGGGGTGACGGTCGGCTCGAAGCGGCGAACGACCTCGCCGTCCCGGTCGACGAGGAACTTCGTGAAGTTCCACTTGACCTCGTCGGTGCCGATCGCCTCGGGGCGGGTCTTGCTGACGTGCTCGTAGAGGAAGCCGTGGTCCGGGCCGAAGTCACCGGGGGCCTGCGCGCGCAGGTACTGGTACAGCGGGTGTGCGTCGTCGCCGTTGACCTCGAGCTTCGCGTACACCGGGAAGGTGACGTTGTAGTTGACGCTGCAGAACTGCTGGATCTCGGCGTCGTCGCCCGGCTCCTGGTCGCCGAACTGGTTGCACGGGAAGCCGACGACCTGCAGGCCCTTGTCCTTGTTGGCGCGGTGCAGCGCCTCGAGGCCCTCGTACTGCGGCGTGAGGCCGCACTTGCTCGCCACGTTGACGATCAGCAGCAACTTGCCCTTGTGGGCGCTGAGATCCTCGGTGGCGCCGTCGGCGGTCTGGACGGGGAAGTTGTGGGCGTTCATCGATGGTTCTCCCATGTAGTTCGGTGGGGTCGTGCGGGGTGCACGCACGTGAATGACGGTGCCGGGTTCACCCGGCAACCAGGTCCTGACCGCGCAGGCGCTGCGAGATGACGGTGGTGATGCCGTCGCCGCGCATGCTGACGCCGTACAGCGCGTCGGCGACCTCCATCGTCGGCTTCTGGTGGGTGATCACGATCAGCTGCGACTTCTCCCGCAACTGCTCGAACAACCCGATCAGGCGCCGCAGGTTCGTGTCGTCGAGCGCGGCCTCCACCTCGTCCATGACGTAGAACGGCGACGGCCGGGCCCGGAAGATCGCGACCAGCATCGCGACCGCGGTGAGCGACTTCTCGCCACCGGACAGCAGCGACAGCCGCTTGACCTTCTTGCCCGGCGGCCGGGCCTCCACCTCGATGCCGGTGGTGAGCATGTCCGACGGATCGGTGAGCACCAGACGGCCCTCGCCGCCCGGGAAGAGTTTCGCGAACACCTCCACGAACTCGCGTTCGACGTCCGCGTACGCCTCCGTGAACATCTGCAGGATGCGGGCGTCGACGTCGGCGACCACCCCGAGCAGGTCCTTGCGCGCGTTCTTGACGTCCTCGAGCTGGGTGGACAGGAAGTTGTACCGCTCCTCGAGCGCCGCGAACTCCTCGAGCGCGAGCGGGTTGACCTTGCCGAGCGTCGCCAGGTCCTTCTCGGCGCGCTTGGCCCGGCGCTCCTGGGAGGCGCGGTCGTACGGCACCGGCGCGGGCCGGGTGACCTGCTCCCCGCGCTCGCGGGCCTGTTCGTACTCCGCGATCTCGAGTTCCGACGGCGGCAGCGCGACGTCGGGCCCGTACTCGGCGATCAAATCGTCGAGGTTGACTGCGTACTGCTCGAGAATCGTCTGTTCGAGCTGCTCGATCCGCAGGGCCGCCTGCGCCCGCGCCACCTCGTCCCGGTGGACCGCATCGGTGAGTGCCGCCATCTGGGCGGTGAGCTGCCGGACGCGCTCCTTGACCGCCTCGACCTGTTCGGTGTGCGCGGCGCGCAGGCGGCTCAGCTCGTCACGGTGTGCCACCGCGTCCGCCACGACGCGGTCGAGACGGTCGGCCACCTTCTGCCCGGCCGAGGCCACTGCGGCCGCCACCTCGGCGGCGGTTCGACGGGCCTGCCGCGCCCGCTCGGCCCGCGCTCGGGCCTCGCGTTCGGCCTGGGCCGCACGACGCAGCGAATCAGCCTTGCCCCGAACGGATTCCGCTCGCTCCTCGGCGGTGCGCACCGCGAGCCGGGCTTCGACCTCCATGGCACGTACCTCGGTGAGCGCAGCCGCGGCGGCCTCGCGTTCGAAATCCGTCGGCGCAGTACTGCCCGAGTCGGCCGCGGCACCGGACTGTTCGTCCTCCGCGCGGCGCAACCGCTCCTCGAGTTCGGCGAGCGCAGCGAGCGTCTCCTCCCGCCCGCTCTCCGCCTTGGCCCGCTGCGCGAGCAGCCGCTCCGACTCGGCGTGGGCCGCCCGGACAACGTGCCCCAGGCGCCCCAGCTGCTCGTAGACCGCGGACATGTTCGCGTCGGACTCGTGCAGAGCGGCCAGCGCCTGCTCCGCGACCTCGGCGCGATCGGCCTGCTCGGCGACCGCGCCGGCGAGGGCGGCTGCCAGTTCCTCGGAACGTCGCTCGGCCGCCTCGAGTGCCGACGTCGACGCGTCGATCGCGGCCTGCACTTCGAGGGTGCTCGGACGGCGATCGGATCCGCCGGTGACCCAACCGGTTCCGACCAGATCGCCGTCCCGGGTCACCGCCCGCAGGGACGGCTGCCGGCACACGAGTTCGGTTGCCGCGTCGAGCGAATCGACGACGGCCACCCGATCGAGGAGGGCATCGACTGCGGCGCGCAGCGATTCGGGGCAGTGCACGTTGTCGGCGATCCACGTCGCCGACCCGGGAAGGTCCGGACGCGGCGCGACGTCGGAATGCTCGGCGGTGTGCAGGATCGCAGCCCGGCCACCGTCGGCGGCGCGCAGTGCCTGCACGGCCGCCGCCGCGGCGGCGGCAGATTCTGCGGCGATCGCGTCGGCCGCCGGACCCATCACCGCGGCAACCGCGGCCTCGTAGCCGGGGTCGACGCGGAGCAGTTCGGCGACGGGGCCGGTGAGCCCGCGATCGGTGTGGTGCTCGAGCAGCCAGGCGCCGCCGTCCTTGCGTTCGAGCCCCATCGACAGCGCGTCGATGCGCGCTCTCAGCGACGCCACCTCCTGGCCGGCGTCGCGTTCGGCGGCCTGCAGTTCGGCGACCCGCGCGGTGATCAGGTCGAGTGCCTCGACCGCGCGCTCGTGGTGGCCGTCGAGCCCGAGTTCCCCGGCGTCGAGGTCGTCGACGGTTGCCTCGACCGCGTCGAATTCACGTTGCGCTGCGTCGCCGCGTTCACGGGTCTCACCGATCGCCACGTCGAGCCGGGCCACCTCGGCGTCCACGGACTCGGCACGGGTACGCAAGGTGTCCACCTGCCCCGCCAGTCGTGCCAGTCCTTCGCGGCGATCCGCGATCGCCCGCACCGCCGCGAAGTGAGCGCGTTCGGCCTCCGCGGACGCCTCCTCACGCTCGGCGAGTTGTTCGCGTGCGGCCTCGAGCGTCGCGCGCGCGATGTCGACGGCGGCGATCAGTTCGGCCTCCTCCGCCGCGATCCGCTCGGCCCGGGCCTCCATCTCGTCGGGATCCTGGCCGCGGCCCGGTTCCGGTTCGCTGTCGAGGTGCCGCGCGCGCTCCTGCGCGATCCGGATGGTCGCGCTCACCCGCTCCGCCAGCGCCGACAGCTGGAACCACGTCTGGCTCGCCGCCTCGGCCTGCGGCGTCAGGCGGGCCAGCGCCTGCTCGTGTCCACCGAGTTCGGCCGTCGCCGCCTCGAGCGCCGCCTGCACCGTCTCCTGCTGTTCGCGGGCGAGTTTCTCGTCGTGAGTCTGGTGGGCGAGTTCGGCCCGGCGTGTGACGAGGTCGTCCGCTGCCAGCCGCAACCGCGCGTCGCGCAGGTCGGCCTGAACGGTCTGTGCGCGTCGCGCGACCTCGGCCTGGCGACCGAGCGGTTTGAGCTGTCGGCGCAACTCGGCGGTGAGGTCGGTGAGCCGCGCGAGGTTGGCCTGCATCGCGTCGAGCTTGCGGACCGCCTTTTCCTTGCGCTTGCGGTGTTTGAGAACGCCCGCGGCCTCCTCGATGAACGCGCGCCGGTCCTCGGGACGCGATTCGAGAATCGCGGACAGCCGACCCTGCCCGACGATGACGTGCATCTCCCGGCCGATACCGGAGTCGCTGAGCAGTTCCTGCACGTCCATCAGGCGGCACGAGTTGCCGTTGATCTCGTACTCGCCGGCGCCGTCGCGGAACATCCGTCGTGTGATGGACACCTCGGAGTACTCGATGGGCAGGGCGCCGTCGGAGTTGTCGATCGTGAGCGTCACCTCGGCGCGGCCGAGCGGGGCCCGCCCGGCGGTGCCGGCGAAGATGACGTCCTGCATCTTGCCGCCGCGCAGCGCCTTCGCGCCCTGCTCCCCCATCACCCAGGTGAGGGCGTCGACCACGTTCGACTTGCCGGAGCCGTTGGGTCCCACGACACACGTGATGCCCGGCTCGAACCGCAGAGTCGTTGCGGACGCAAAGGACTTGAAGCCCTTCAACGTCAGACTCTTCAGGTGCATGACGGTGGACTCTACCGGCGGATCAACGCTCGACGAATCCGGAAAGGCCTCCGCGTGCCGCGTCGATGTGCTCGACTACCAGCGTCACGTTTCCCGGCGTCTGTCCCGATCGCAGCAGCTCGAGCAGCCGCTCGAGTTGCGGGCGCGGGCCCTCGGCGATCACCAGCACCCGCCCGTCGGCGTGGTTGGTGGCGTGGCCGACCAGCCCGAGTTCGAGGGCACGTGCCCGCGTCCACCACCGGAAGCCGACACCCTGGACGTAGCCGTGAACCCAGGCGGTGAGGCGTTCGGTGTCGGAAGTCATGGCTGCCATTATCCGACGGGCGGTGTCAGCTTCCGGACGGCGCCGTCGAAGCCCACCGCGTACAGGGCGCGGCTGTCCCATCCGGGACCCGCACCGAACTTCACGGCCGACGTCAACATGAGCCCCGACGCTATCTCGCAACTCGTACCCGCGACGGGATCCACCCGCAGCACCTTGCCCGCGACGTTGTACGCCAGGTAGACGGCGCCGTCCGGGCCGACGGTGAGGTCGTCGGCGACGTTGAGCGGACCGATGCCGGGCAGCGGGATCGCTCGGACCGGGCCACGCAGATCCGACGCGGAGAGGATTTTCAGTTCACTGACCGGGTCGAACGAGGTGGTCAAGTACACGCGATCGCCGTCGGTCGCGACGCCGTCGACCGTGCCCAGGTCGGAGCGCACCCGTTCGGGCGAGCCGGGTCGATCCGCCGGGATCCGGGTGATGCCCGGCGTTCCCAGGTTGTGGGTGGTGAGCAAGTCGCCGTTGCCGAGTCGGGCGAGACCGTTGGGCATCACGAGACCGCCGGCCACGGTTCGGCGCTCGCGGCTCACCAGGTTCACCACGTCGACGGTGCCGTCAGCGATGTTCAAGAGCCCGGAAACCGCGCTGTTACCGGTGGTGAAGTACACGTCGTCGCCGGATACGGCCAGCCCACCCGGACCGTTCACTGGATCGGCGAGCGTTCCCCGCGCACCCGACGCGTCGAGCGTGCGCACAGCGCCGGGCGCCGTCATCGACGAATCCGACAGCAGCATGGAACCGCGACCGTCGAACGCAAGGTTCTCGAGCATCCCGTAGCCGGACGCGATCGTCACGACGTCCCAACGCGGACAACCGATCCCGTCACTCGACGACTGGGCCGACGCCGGCGACCCTGTCAGCAGTGTCGTGACTGCTGCCGCCGCAAGCGCAAGAACTCCGAGCCGCACCCTTCGCTGACTCCGCACAATGTCCCCCATGTCCGTCCGTTCCGGGCCGAGGGCGCGATTGTTGCAGACGTCGAGCCTGCAGGGATCGGAATCGACCCGCACAACGCCGTCGAACCAGGACCTCGGATCGGTCCGGATCACCTGTATGCCATGCGCGGGCGACTCGATCGGGATCATCCGGCGTGAATCCCGAGCGCACGGTCGGCAGATGCTCACGCCAACCGACCAATCCCGAACTGTCGCGACCCCAGACGCGGACGACCAACGTCATCGTCGAATCCGCCCAGCCCAACCCGGTCCCCGAGTTCTAACGACCGGTCAGGAATACATCTGCGACAGCAACCACCGACGCCGACGCACAACCAACAGCGATACCGGCAATTTGCGGCGATCCAGGCCGGAAGTGCCGTACGAGGTAGCCGGCCCCAGCTCCCACCAATCCGATAGCGAGCACACCGCCGAAGATTGAGAACAACGTCATGAACGCGACCATGCTGACCGCCGCTCCGATTGCAGCCCCTACGGAATGGCCGGCGGTGCCGGCGATAGCTACGGGGAACTGCCACACCAGGGCTGTCAAGCCGGCCGCGACAGGGGCCGAGAGCACTGCCGAGCAAGCCCCTCCCCGCAAGCTACGTTTTGAACTGGGCTGCATGGTATGCCAGTGTGCCTTACCCGCTTTGGAGGGTCGATCAGGCGTGAGCGTTTGTGCCGTAGTCGGTTTCAGTTCCGCTTCCACATGCCGTGCCGCTGTCCGGGCGGACCTACCGAGGTGTGGGTCGACCCCCGTCGACCTACACCAAGATCAGGAGCCCGACGGTTCGGACACGATGACGCCTGACACCACACGCAGGAACCCCGCGATCACGTCCGGCCGCGACAGCCACATCCATTGACTCGAACATCAGTTCGAACTAAGCTTGCATCATGAATCCGGGGGGACTCAACGACACGGGCATCGCAGCTACCGCGCTGCAGCCCGACGACGTGCGCCTACTCACCGAAATCACATTGCTGCAGAACACTCTCGAAGTCACCCGCGAGATCGAACGCCTCGAGGCATTGCGGGTCGCGATGGTCTCCGAAATCGACGAGCGCGCAGTCTCGTTCGACACCCTCGGCTTCCGCAGCGTCAAGCAGTGGCTGGCCGCGAACACATTGCTGGAAGTGCCGGCCGCAGCCCGGATCCTCGCGTTGGGCAGGATGCTGAGCCGGCAGCCCGAGATCGCTGACGCCTTCAACTCCGGCGATATATCGGCCGAGCATGCGGCGTTGATCGGGAAGTTCTGCGAAACCCCACCCCGCGGCATGCCGAACGAAGCGTTGGATTCCTGCCGGAAGGTGTTGCTGGACAGCGCCTCCGGAACCACTGCAACCACCATGACCGTCCGCACCTGCATCTCCCGGCTCGAGCGGATCTTCGAATCCGACGAACTGCCACCCAGCGAGGACACCGAACGCAACGAGTTCCATGCGTCGAAGACCTTGAACGGGCGAGTTGCAGTCAAGGGTGATCTCGACGCAGTCACCGGAGAGATGCTCCTGACCGCCCTGTCGACGTTGACCAAGCCGCGCAACCCGATGGACGACCCCGCCGGCGCCCGCACCCCGGCGCGGCAGCGGGCCGATGCGTTCGCAGAGATTCTGCACCGCTACCTCGACTCGGGCGAGGCGCCCATCGAGGGTGGCGAGCGACCCCATCTATCCCTGCACGTGAACGCGCAGGACCTCGCGCGTGCCGACGCGGACCACGAGTGGACAGGCTCGGACGGCGATCCGGACCTGTTCGGCGACAAAGACATCGCCCGCATGCCACACCTGGGACCACTGTCGATCGCGACCGCCCGCAGATTGGCCTGCGACTGCCACCTCACGCCGATCGTCATGAGCGACAGCGTCCCGATCGATCTGGGCCGCACCAGTAGGACTGTGTCGAAGAAGCAACGGCGGGCACTCATCGCCCGCGACCACGGCTGCGCCTTCCCTGGCTGCGGCGCAGTGCCCGCCCACTGCGAAGGCCACCACGTCACACATTGGGCTGACGGCGGACCAACCGACCTCGACAACCTCGTGCTGCTGTGCCGCTACCACCACGGACTGCTGCACCACTCCCACTGGCAAGTGAGAATCGGCGCCGACCGCCACCCGTGGTTCACCCCACCGTCGACCGTGGATCCCTACAAGAAACCCACCCCCGCCCACAATCGCGCCGGACCCCGGGCGGCGTAGGCACCGTCGACGCCTGCCGTCACCCAGGACGGCAGGCGTC
>CALKNK010000006.1 GCA_938091165.1 uncultured Ilumatobacter sp.
AGCGCGTGCGTGTTGCGGTGTTGCAGGCGAAGCGTGAGCGCCACGTTGTCAGTGGTGACTTGATTGGGGTCGTGGCGGGGATCTCCGCTGCGTCGACTGACACGTTCCGATTGTTGCGCGTCCCGTAGCCCCCGTCGCGAAGTCCCTAAAGAATGGCACGGGTTGCCGGGCGCAGCATGCCCAAAACTGCCTAGGCGTTCACTTGTTGCTCAGGTTGAAGGCCACCCTTTATTCGAACCCAGACCAGCCGGTGGAGCGACGGCGAGGATCTAGTCGGGGCGTCCGAGCATCCGCTTGTAGACGCGGCGTCCCCGAGCGCCGGCCAGAGCAGCGATCCGGCGGCGAGCGCTTCCGTAAAATTGCCACGCTGGGCCGGGAGCGTTCTGTAATGCATCCACCTGGGCCCGAAGTGCAGCAAGCTCGTTGGCCTGGGCCTCAAGCGTTGTCGCCTCGGCCCGCTGATTTGTGGCTGCCGATGCTTTGGCGTCGATACGTTTCGCGCGGCGTGACTCAAGCACGGTGGTCAGGGCGCCGGACGTTACCGTGGACAGGGGGCTCACGGCTCCGTCATATGAGGTTGCATCTGACCATTGCTGTTCGAGTGAGGGGAGGTCCAACATCGAGTTGTCGAGCAGCGCTCGTTGGAGTGTGGACCGGCGGCGAAATTGATCGCGGCTGTCAGCGTTCCAGTCCGGCTTGCGGAGGACGAGGATCGAATCTTCCCAATTGAGATTGCCCCAATCCGTCAATGCGTCGATGAGTTCGCAGCCAACGTATTCGTTGAGTGCAACGAAACCGTCCCGGTAGAACCGCCAACAATCGACGGGATATCGATGCTCGAACCCACCAGAGGGAGCAATGATAACGGCGAGCCCACCTGGCCGGAGAACGCGCACGATTTCGAACGTAGAGGCCCAGAAGAACTCAACGTGTTCGAACGCTTGTCCAGAGATGACGACGTCGACGGAATCACTTGGCACTTCGGCCCAGTTGTAGACATCAGCAACGACGATGTCGACGTTGTGGCCCGCTTCGATATCGAGGCCTTTGTACTGCCAGCCTGGGGCGTCAAATAGTGGCCGGTACGACTGTCCTTGGCTGTCGACGACTTGACTCCCGAAGTCGAGGATGTCGAGCGTGGCGTTGCGATAGGTACCTAGATAGACATCGACGAACGCGCTCATCTTCTCATACGAAGAGTCGTGCATGGGGGCGAATGCTATCGGTCGCCTTACTGTCCGGATCAGCCGTAAAGATTGTCAGGAGCTGATTGCTTCGAAGCCGAGACCGAGCGCAACACCGAGTTGAGGTGGATCGAAGGTGACGAAGCGGAGTGGCTTCGGGAGGCGTTCAGCTGCAGCGAAGTGAATTGCATCAGTCAGTCGAACGGGTTGGCTGCGGGCCAATGCTGCGGCCCGGTCGAGACACCGCTGGTCGACCGGCACGACGTGGAGGTGGTCCCACGCAAGGCGAACGGCATCTTCGAGATCGAGTCTGATGATCGGCTGGTCGTTGAGTCGGTCGATCGCTGGCAGTGCTTCGGTGAGCGCCATTGCTGATGCTGCCCAAATGTTCTCCTCTTTGAGGACATTGAGGACGACTTGGCGTTGTGGGCCGTCGATGGTGAGAGCCAGTAACGCGCTGGTATCGAGAAAAAGCGTCACCCGCGGAGCTCCCGGAGAACTTGGTCGACGCGTGAGCCGGCCCACACAGGGACGGGCGCGGGTGCCCGGAACTCGGTGGTTCGCCGGGGCGGGATGACGGCGCTTGCGCCGATCAGTCGGTCGAGGTCGGGTGCGTCGGCATCGAGCGGACCGAGCTGAGCTGTTGGCCGTCCATTCGTGGTGATCACGGTGCGTTGGCCAGCTGACGCTCGGCGGACGGCGTCAGTGAGTCCGGCGCGCAGCTCGCGAATGCCGACCGCTGGCGCCCCTCTCTCAGGAGTCGAATTAAATGTGTACATGA
Source organism: uncultured Ilumatobacter sp. (assembly GCA_938091165.1). Taxonomy (GTDB): domain Bacteria; phylum Actinomycetota; class Acidimicrobiia; order Acidimicrobiales; family Ilumatobacteraceae; genus Ilumatobacter_A. The sequence continues at coordinate 1,966 of CALKNK010000006.1, forward strand.
ATGTACACAATCAGATTTGGCGGCGTCACGCAAACGGACCATGATCTTGTTCATGAACTTTGCTTTCACCGAAGAACAAGAAGAGCTCCGCAAGACCGTGCGAGCCTTCCTCGAAGCCAAGAGCTCCGAAGAGGCCGTGCGTGAGCAGATGGAAACCGACAACGGCGTCGACGACGCCGTCTGGGCCCAGATGGGCGAGCAGATGGGCCTCCAAGGCCTGCACATCCCTGAAGAGTTCGGCGGATCGGGCTACAGCTACGTCGAACTCGGCATCGTGCTTGAAGAAATGGGCCGCTCACTGCTTTGCGCACCGTTCTTTTCGACCGTCGTCCTCGCTGCTAACACGCTGATCTTGTCAGGTGACGACGCAGCCAAGCAGGCTCACCTGCCCGGCATCGCTGCTGGCACTACCAAGGCCACCGTTGCGTTCACCGAGCCGAACGGTAAATGGGACGAATCAGGCACCGAGGCCACTGCTGACGCTGACGGCAAGATCACCGGCACGAAGAGTTTCGTGCTCGACGGCAACACCGCTGACCTGATCATCGTCGCCGCGAAGACCGCGGCAGGCACCAGCCTGTTCGCTGTCGACGGCAACGCTGCAGGCCTCACCAAGACCGCACTGTCGACAATGGATCAGACCCGCAAGCAGTCGAAGCTCGAATTCGATGGCGTGCAGGGAACGCTCATCGGCACCGACGGCAGCGGCTGGGAGATCCTGCAGGGGATGCTCGACCTCGCTGCAGTCAGCCTCGCAGCCGAGCAGGTCGGTGGCGCACAGATGGTCCTTGAGATGGCTGTCGAGTACGCCAAGGTGCGTGTGCAGTTCGGCCGCCCGATCGGCTCGTTCCAGGCCATCAAGCACAAGTGCGCCGACATGCTCCTCGAAGTCGAGTCAGCCAAGTCCGCTGCCTACTACGGCATGTGGTGCGCCGCTGAGATGAACGACGAGCTCGCCTCGACCGCATCGCTCGCCAAGGCCTATTGCTCCGAAGCGTACTTCCACGCTGCTGCGGAAAACATTCAGATCCACGGTGGTATCGGCTTCACTTGGGAACACCCGGCACACCTGTACTTCAAGCGTGCCAAGAGCTCCGAGCTCCTCTTCGGTGACCCGACGTACCACCGCGAGCAGCTCGCACAGCGCATCGGTATCTGACAACAAAGTGACGCTCAGCGCCACGTCGTGACTGTCTGCCGCCCGGCTCACTCTGTGGGTCAGGCGGTTGCGCGTCTTGACCCATATCATTGCAGTTAATGGAGCCCGTAACGATTGTCTTTGCTGTTGCGTCGGCGTTGATCGTGTTCGCGATAGCGGCTGCATCGGTTGGACGAGAGGCGCATCGCCTTGATGCTGTGGCGCCACGAGCGGTGTACCAACTTGACGAGGCGACTGATTTTGTCTGCGACCGGCTACCCGAAGAAAGCCAGGCACGCCTCACTCCCGCAGAGGTCGAACAGCTTTTAGTCTTCCACATGCAATGGTTGCATTCCCAGGGGCTGCAGCCTGACAAGGTCGTCGACACTCCCCAGCACATCAATGACACCGTCGTTGTCACCGAAGACTCACTCACTGCGTATCTGCTGGGCGAGTCTGATCGAAACAACGTCGATTTACTCGATGACGTAGATGCCGTGCATGTCGTCGAAGCGCACCTTGCCTACTTTGACGCAATTGGTGCGGTCGGTCCCCAAGCACCGCTCGACGACGTCATCTGAGTATTTCGAAAATCTTCGAATTCGGTCCGACACCGCTGCCCTCGATGTGCTGAACTGAGAGCACCAGAGAGAGGAGGTGGTCCAGATAATGCCAGACAGTTATTACGGGATCCTGGAGGTGGTTGGCCGCTAGGTCAACAGGCTGGATCGCCTGGCGAATTCAACGCCAACCCCGCTGCAACTCATCGCCGCAAATGATCCCGGTGGCGTGACGGCAACATCACATG
>CALKNK010000007.1 GCA_938091165.1 uncultured Ilumatobacter sp.
CGTGGCTCCTACTGTTGAGGTATGACGCAAGCGCTTGAGGAAACCACTGACCTCATCAAAGAGGTCGGCCTCCGAGCGGGCGCAACAGTTGTCGGCGTGGCTGCTGTCGATGCCTTCAATGAGTACGTTCCCGTAGGGCACCGGCCAGCTGACTTTCTTCCCGGGGCCAAGAGCGTCGTTGTCTCGGGCTCGCTCGGGCCGTCCAACGCAGCCTGGCAAAGCCCCAACCGACGGCTGATGGAGATCACCGGCTACGACTTTCGGGAGAACGTGTCGGCGCTCGTGGTCGCGGAGCACATTGAAAACAACCACGGGTACCAAGCCATGCAAGCGCCAGCTCTGCCAACCGCTGGCCAACACCCGCCAATGAGCATGATGCTGGCCGCCGTGCTTGCCGGTCTGGGAACCCGCTCCATCGCTGCCAACATCATCCTCAACCCCACCTATGGGTTGCTCTACTACGCAGCGACCATCACCACGATGCCGCTGGTACCCGACCACCAGTTAGAGGACGAGGTCTGCCCCGCCCGCTCGTGCGTGAAGATGTATGAGCAGGAAGGCAAGACTCCGTGCATGGCTGTTTGCCCGGCTGACGAGGGCGGCTGTATCGATGCCACCCTTGAAGACGGCGCCATTACCAGCAGCTATTTCAATCGCGAGCGTTGCTCGACCAGGGCCATGAACTTCGGGATCCGCGGTCACATCAAGCAGGTCGAGCTGCTGACCAACGCGGACGACATAGAGGAATCGAAGGCAGTGCTGTACTCCGACGACTTTCGGCGAAATCTGTCCTCGGTCGGCCGCTACAAGGAGAGCGTGGCTCAGTGTTTTGAGTGCATGCGGGTCTGCCCTGTTGGTCGCTATCGGAGGAATTTGAAATGAGCGAGGCCGAGCCGGACTGGGGCGAGGTTAAGGCTGACATCATTTCTCGGGCGCTCTCACGCGGCGCCTCGGTGGCTCGGGTCGGTGACCCGGCTGCTCTCATTGATGCAGCACCCGGCCAGCGGCCGGTCGACCTGTTGCCGCAAGTGAAGTCCATGATCGTGTTAGGCGGCAGCGCACCAAGAGCCGGTGAATGGAACAGCCCCCGGGCTGAAGTGCTCGAAACTGTTGGTACAGCGGACCGTATGAGCGCTCTGGGTAGCGCACTGGCCCGCCAAATCGAGGATGGCCTCGGCTACTACGCCCTCAATGTGCCGACCTCCACCGACGAGGGCGACAAGCCGTTTCTTGACTTTCAGGCAGCAGCGATAGTCGCTGGGGCCGGTACGCCCAGCCTGGCCGGACCGGTCCTGCATCCTGAGCACGGCTTTCTCTATCTCACGGTCATCTTGACCTCTCTCCCTTTGCCTGTCGACGGACCCCTGGAACAGCCGGCCTGCCCTGCACCTGAGTGCGTCGAGATGTACGACGAGAAGGGACGCACGCCATGCACGAGTGTCTGCGACATCGATGACGGCGGCTGCCTCGGCGGGGAGATCCAAGAAGGTCTGGTCATCGGTCGCCGTTACGACGCCAATCGATGCCGGGAACGGGTCTACCACTATTGGATCCCTGGCTACCAGGCCGTGATGGAGCGGGCCCTCTCCGAACCAGACGCTGAGAAACGCAAGATGCTGCTCTACGGCAGCTATTTCACAAGAACCATGTGGTCTATCACCTACTCAAATGTCAGCCAGGGGCAGTGCTTCGAGTGTGTGAAGGTCTGCCCGGTCGGCTCTGCACAGCGGGAACTCAAATGAGCGACCAGACCAACAACGACGAGCCAGCCCGTGGCGAACTATCAGGCTTCCATGTTGTCGACCCAGAGCTCTACCGCCGCTATCGAGCCGAGATCGTGCAGATGTCGAACTCCCACCAGGTGAACATCAACGAGTTCCTGCCTGCTGGTGTTCGGCAGCGAGCCATGACCGACGCCGAGATCGCCGACGAACTTGGGCTTGATCTCCGCGACGTCACCGAAATACGGGTGGTTGCCGAGCATGACGAGTTCCCCATTGAGGAGTACGAAGCCTCGGCCCGCTTTAAGGACGCAGCGGCTGCCTCGTACCGGCAGGGCGGCGTGAAAAATCTTTACCGGGGCAACCCGCCCCCCACGCGGCAATGACAATCTCCATAGATCGGTGGCTTGATCATTGGGCCGACCACTCGCCGGACAAGGTCGGTATCGAGTTCGAAGACCAGCGACTCACCTACTCGGACCTGACCGATGCCGTGGGGCAGATGACATCGACATTGGTCGGTGTCGGAGTTGGTCGCAGCGACCGGGTCGCCTTCCTGGGAGGGGACGGACCTCTGCCGCTGGTTCTGCTGTTTGCCTGCGCCAGGCTGGGTGCCATTTACGTGCCGTTGAACACTCGGTTGGTTCCCGCTGAGCTTTCCTGGATCATCGAACACGCCGACCCGGCAGTTGTTCTTACCGACGTGGACTTTGCCGAGGTTTTGGCTGAGTCTGTGGTCGGGTCGACTCGGGTGTGCGCCGTGCTTGCCGGGCCGCCTACCGCCGGACTTGACTCGCTCGAACTTTCTACTCAGCCCGTCACCGAGACTAAAGGCAGCGGTGGTCCGGCGCTCATGTGTTACACCTCCGGCACCACGGGTCGACCAAAGGGGGCGATCCTGACTCACGAGGCATTGCTGGCGAACGCCACCAACGTGCACGCAATGATGGACATGACGTCCCACGACCGGGTGCTGAACACCATGCCGCTTTTCCACGTGGGGGGCCTTAACGTCCACTCCTTGCCGACCCTGGCCGCTGGCGGAACCATCGTCCTTCACCCGAGGTTTGACCCTGCTCGGGTTCTGGCCGAGCTGACCGCCGGCGATGTTGACCTTGTCACTCTGCTTCCGCCCATGTTGGTTGCGGTGCTTGCACTGCCTGCATTTACCGATGCTGATCTGACCTCGTTGCGGGCAGTCAACACTGGCGCCGCCATGGTGCCCGCTCCGCTCATTGAGGCCATCCACGCCAAGGGAGTGCCGGTCACTCAGATCTACGGTCTGACCGAGACAGCGACCCTTGCTACCTGCCTTCGTCGAGAGCACGCCTATGAACGCATCGGGTCATGCGGGAAAGGGGCGTTGACCTGCGAAGTGATGTTGGTGGACGACGAAGGACAACAGGTCCCGACTGGTAGCCCTGGAGAGATCGTTGCTCGTGGTCCGAATGTCCTCCATGAATATTGGCGAGACACAGATGCCACCGAGGCTGCGTTTTTGGATGGCGGGTGGTTCCGAACCGGCGATGTCGCGACCGCTGACGAAGACGGCTTCCTGTACATGCAGGACCGCAAGAAGGACATGATTATTTCTGGAGGCGAGAATATTTATCCTGCAGAGCTGGAAGAGCTTCTTGTCGGCGTTCCCGGGCTAGCCGAGGCTGCGGTGATCGGTCAGCCTGACAACACGTGGGGCGAAGTTCCTGTGGTCGTGGCGGTCAGTCAACCGGGGTCATCGACCACGGACGAAGACGTCCTCGCTGTTTTCGTTGACCGGGTTGCCCGCTTCAAACGACCGAAGGAAGTGATCTGGGTCGGTTCACTCCCTCGAACAGCAATGGGCAAGGTGCAAAAGCACGTGCTTCGTAACGATCTGACCTGAGGGGTAACGAGCTGCTGTGGCACGGCGAACTGGTCCGGGACACAGCGCATCAGGCGATTTCGCGCAAGTCCGGCTTGTCATGTTTGACACCGGTAACTCGTTGACACACATCTCGACTGAGCAGGGAGTTTGCTATTTCGCTTCACGATGCGTGACCCGAACCCCGCATCGCCGGTGGGGAAGATTGCCGGACCGAGGTCGGGTGCGAGAATTTAGGGCGGCGTCGACTGGCGGGCGCCCAGCAAGGGTTGGTCTGTTCCGGTAGGGCTGCTTGCTAGTCGTATGATCGCCCGGTGATTCGTGCTGTGGGTCGAGCCTTTGTTGGTGACGGTGAGCTCACCGAACGGCAGGGCGCGATTTTGGTTGCTGGCTCGGGTGTGGCTTTCAGTGTGACAGCGATCGCGTTTCGTGGTGTTGAGCGCGCGAGTGACTTTCAGTTCCTGACGTATCGAGGGCTTTCGACTGCGCTCGTCATGGTGCTGCTGATCATCGTGCGCCGCAGTGGACGCCCGGTGAGTTTTGCTGGCGTCAGTTGGAGGACGTGGGCGGCAGCGTTGGTGTTGGCCGTTACCTCGATGTTGTACATCCTTGCGCTGTCACGAACGTCAGCTGCGACGACTCTGTTTCTGCTCGCCGCGGCCCCCGTCTTCGCTGCGATTATCGGCTGGGTGCTGCTACGTGAACGCGTCGAGCAATCCACGTTGATCGCGATCGGTATCACCGCGGTGGGTGTAACGATCATGGTCGGTGCGGGTCTTGACGCAGGCTCGGCGCTGGGGCTGTTCTTCGCTGCTCTCATCCCGGTGCTCGTCGGGCTTTACAGCGTTATCCAACGTTCGGTTTCGCGAGTCGACCCTGTGATTCCGACATTGATTGCAGCAGTGTTCCTTACGCTCGGCTCCGGTGTGATCGCATTGTCAAATTCTGGACTCGGAGTCAGTGGACGCGACCTGACGATGGCAGTCATCTCCGGTGGATTCGCAATGGGGTTGGGCTTACCGCTGTTCAACCTCGGGCACCGTTCGGTCGCTGCGGCGCGAATTCCGCTGCTCATTATGACCGAGGTCGTGCTTGCACCATTGTGGGTCTGGATTTGGCCAGGCGAGACACCTGACGCGGGGACGTTGATTGGCGGTGCAGTCATCATGAGCGCAGTCGCGTGGCTGATGCTGCGAACACGACGCAGTGATCTGCCACGCCAAGTCGTTGCGCCGACATGACCTGCTCGCACCGTGGCACGGCCACAACCCAGGTGTGCTGCGGTGCAGAGAGCCTGGCTTTCTCTTTAACTGTTAGGTCGTTTTCTTAGTCTTCGACCGGCAGACCGATGCCAATGAGCTACGACAACGGAGCCTTGACCGTCCCAGCTTTCTTGGATGGCTGCGCCGCTTCCGCGGCAACTTTGATTGCATCCACGACGTTTTGCATGTTGGTTCGATGTTCGCGGAGACGAAAGTCGATGATGCGAGGCTCTTTTTCTGGCGACCTGTCGATTGCTTGATTGATTCCTGAGGGTCCCGGCCCGAGGATCAGGCGGTACCGCAAGCGCGTAGCGCCGGCGATCTGTTGGAGTTCGAACCGCCAACGGGCACCCGGGTTATCGATATCGGAGGTAGCCCAGCCGAAGGAACGCTCGACCTCGTAACGGTCAACAAAGCAGGAGACATCCCATTCTCCGATCACTTCATGGGTGTTTGAACCAATGAACTCGGCGCCGAGCGCCGGGCCGTCTTGGCCTTCAGCCCATCGGGCACCGACAAACTCGGCGCTGTAATCGGCTCCGAAGCTGATATCGGTAACGAATGGCCAGACAGTCGATGGCGATGCTTTGACGTCGACTTCCACGACGACCCCGGGACCATCAGCGAGACAGGGCGGATCGCTCGGCCCTGACTCCCAGGTCTTCGCGAATCCGTCAAAGTACGTGATTTCGCGTGCCGGCAACCGGGGGGCGGGTTTTACGTCTGTGCCTTTCATCCACCCGACAGGAAGCATGACGATTTGCGTCATTCCGTCCGGGATGCCGAGCAGCTCCGCGAGGTCGTCCTCTCGGGACAGGATTGCTGTCGTCCATGCTGTCCCTAAACCTCGCGCTCGCATTGCTACGCAGAAGCTCCAAACCGACTGGATGACCGAGTCGAACAGGCCGGGCCGGCCGCTGCCGTCATGGACACCAATGATCGTTGGGATCACGATTGCGGGGACCTCGGCAAGATGCTTGGCGAGATGGGCGGCCGACGCCATCACTTTTTCTTGGGGGTGGCCAGTGCCTTCGAGCTTGTCGTGGGCGCTGATCATCCACTCGCCTGCGGACTCCATGTAGATCTCAGCGAGGCGGTCCTTCAGCCGCTGATCGCGGACGACGATCCACCGGCGGCTGCCCTGGTTACCGCCTGAGGGCGCCTGCTCGGCAATGTCGATGCAGTCGAGAATGATCTGCTGATCAACAGGGCGTTCCAGGTCAAGACGACGACGGACTGCCCGTGTTGTACTGAGCGCTTCGTCGACGGAACTGATATCGATATCCATGTCCTTTTGTCCTAACTTTTTGGAGGCGCCATGCTTGACTCTGGCGTTTGCAGTGTTCCTGCGTGGTTACGAGCAGCTTTGGCTAACTCACGGAACTCGTCGCGCTCGTCGTCGGTAAGTACTTCGAAGTCGACGGCATGCAACCGGTTTGCTTGCGCTTCGATTTCGTTGCGGGCATCTTCCATTGAAGTGCAATCGGGATAGGGCTCAGGCCAGCCGAACAACTTGGCGTTCCACGCTCCGGTTGGGCCGCTCATGATTGCCTCAATGGGGCTCATTCCGCTGGCAGCAACAGCAGTTGAGAACCGGTTGAAGCCGAGTTCGCGCATTGTCTGACATAGCTGCATTGTTCGACCGGCCCCGGGCTCTGGCAGCGTTTGTTCCCGCCAGCCGGCAAAGGTCGGCGCCCCGAGCGGGCTGGCCGAGACCACCACTCGTTCAGCGAGTTCACCGAGACGGGCGACACCATCGAAGCCGACCAGATGGTCGTCGCCCCATTCCTGACAGATCCGGACGTATATCGCCGTGCCGTCGGCTGGACTCATCACACTGCGGCCGGCCCGCACCTGCTCGGCGAGGTAACCCGGATGCCAAAAGAAAGCGCCTCCGATCACGTTGTCGACGGGGCAGTCACCGAGCACTCCAAGACGCCCGATGGAGTACGCCGCCATGCCATCTGGCATACCGGCCGCTGTTGCCTTGTTGTTAGTTGAGGGTGCCATGAGCCAATGCATGGCAAGCATGCCGATCGAGCCGCGCATGCTTCGGGCGAGAGCTAGTGAGTCCATAAAGTGGACCTTACTATTTGTGTAGGTGGAAGACCGTTTGTCGGACGTCTCTTCGGGTGTCACACTGACATGGTGAAACGAACCCGATTCGATGATCATGCGTGCGCGATAGCGCGGACCGCTGACCTTCTTGGCGACTGGTGGATGCCCCTCGTTGTTCGTGAGCTGCTGATGGGCCGAAAGCGTTTCAACGAAATCCAGGAACGGCTCGACATCAACCGGAGCCTGCTCTCGAGTCGCCTCGCTCGTCTCGAAAGCGAAGGAATCGTCGAGCGGATCCGCTACCAGGAGCATCCTCCACGCGATGAGTTCGTGATGACTGACAAAGGTCGGGCCCTTTGGGATGTTCTCGCTGTCATGGGCGCCTACGGCGAACAGTGGCTTTTCGACGAGCCACCAGAGATCGAGTTTTACGACAAGCGTTCCGGGGACCGGACCGAGCCGATCGTGATCGATCGTGTGACCGGTCAACCGCTCGACGTCACCACGATGCGTCGCCGACCCTCAGCAGGCGAGGTCGTCTCGCAGCCCTGATCGCCGGCGCTCGGAAAATAGCGTGCGGCAACGTCGGGTTGCACCGGGTAGTCGCGTTAGACCGTGACGACGCTCATGGTGATCATCTTGTCGGTCAGTCGCTTCTTTTCTGGATCCCACAAAGGCCAGAGATAGTCGAGCAACGTATAGATCCCGAAAAGAAAAGAGCCGAAAAGTCCAGCTAGGAAAAGGCGCACGAACGCCATTCCCGCACCAACCGGCTGGCCTGTGTTGTCCCTGACCAGTTTGATGTTGAGTTTCTTTTTGCCGATTGTCTGTCCGGTGCGTCCCTGGCGAAACACAAACTGCCAGATCGGGAACGCGATTGAAGTAACAATCCACACCCCAAGCATCACGATTCCGAACCCAGCTGAAAGAGCAACACTGATCACGAACAGAACCAAACCTGCAAGGAAGACACCGAAATAAATGACGCAGTCGAGCAGATACGCGAGTGCTCGAGGCCACCACTCAGCTGGCGTCCCGACGCTCAGGTTCGAAGCGCCGTAGGCGCCAGCAGCTTGCGGATTCCAAGTCGGCGGCGCGCCGGGAGCGCTGTAGCTCGGGGGAGCGCCGACACTGGGGGCCTGGAAGCCAGCTGCCGGCGGTGCCGGTGGTGCCGGCGGCGGGGGTGGCTGGAACTGCCCGACCGGACCGGGAGCGGCTGCGGGAACTTGCGGTTCACCAATCCACCGCGCACCGTCCCAGTAGCGAAACGTCCCAGCAGGGTCACCTTGGGCGTGATACCAGCCGGCAGGAATGCCACCAGTGTTCGTCACGTTGTCTCCTGACCAAGGGCCGGATGCGGGTATTTCAAATTGGTCCCGACAACGTGGTGACATCGGATCATGCTCAGCATTTCGTTTACCTTAAGTCTTTTAAGAAGTCCTCTCCGGAAAACTATTCCTGCGCATGAAGTAACACAGATGGCCCGTCATGATTTGATGTTCCGTCCAGAGCTGGAATGTTGAAACGAAATAGATGTCTAACCAGCGGAACTGCCGTACTAAAGAGGTGTCTATGACTCGGCGAATCATCGTCATTGGACTCAGCGTGTTCGCTGTCGTCTCCTGTGGAACCGACAGTGAGCTTCCTGCAGCAACAGCAACACCTGTTACCACGGCACCGCCTACGACCACTGCAGTTGTGACGTTGCCTGTGGTCATTGATGACAACAGCGGAGACGTTGCTGCCACGACAACCCCCGATACAGAAACCAACACGTCGCCGAGCACTGCACCTGTTTCAACATCGGCTCCGGCGGTCATTGTCGTAAAGGAATCCGTAGTACCCGGCGTTGTGATCACATCTTGGACTGTCGTGGACGGAGACACCATCAAGACCGGCGGTCAGTCAATCCGCATCCTCGGCTACGACACACCCGAGCGAGGCGAATGCGGCTACGACGAAGCCAGCGAGTTCCTTGCCGATCTGCTCGAGACTGGGACGGTTTCGTTGACTGCAGACAGCGGTGATGACACCGACAAGTACGACCGTCTGCTGCGTCATGTTCTGGTGGACGGCAAACCGGTCGGCCTGAGCATGATCGAAGCCGGAAAAGCGAACGCCCGATACGACGGCCTCGACGGCTACCCACTGCACCGATACCAAGACCAGTACCGCGCAACAGACGGTGCAAACACGTTTGACTGTGCGGTCGTGTCGCTACCGCAAACGGGCTCATCAGCTGAGCTTTGGAACCTGCCTGGCCCAGATCTCGACTGCTCTGACATTCGTCGCAAGGTCCGTATAACTGGACCCGACTACCACCGTCTCGACCGCGACGGCGACGGCTGGGGATGCGAAAGCTACAGCTAACACCAAGTCCGCCACGCTCTAGAACACGACTCATCAGCCCAGCGTGCGAAACGCAAACATGTCCGGAGGTTCAGCCGGTCGAGTTTTTTCAGTGGTGTTTCAGCCGATCACGCTGGCCTGGTTCGCTTCGCTCAGAGCGGCCTACGCGCAACGAGTGGTCAGGCCGGTGATGAACGGCGGTGTCGCTCCGCTTTCAGCCATTTCGACTTCGACGTTGATGAACTCTTCTTGGCTGTACTCGCCTTCGAGTCCCTCTAACACGCACAAACAGTACGAATCTTCTCCACCAGCACCACGACAGGACTCAAGGAAGTTCTCTCGAATTTCCGCTGCGTACTCACGACCGTTTGACGCTTCGTCGTCGGAGCTACACGCAACTCCAGTGAGCACAAGAAGCCCCGCCAGCACAGATTTCATCCACATAACTTGAAGTTACCCAACATTGCTCAGAGTCGAAAAGTGTGAGGTACGACCACTTAAACGCGAAACCGGTTGCGTCAAGAGTTGAGCAGAAGAATCAACATCACAGGCACGCCAAGCATCACCAGTGTCGTCACAGCAATGTAGATCGGGAACGGAGCTTTGAGGAATTGCGTTCCAAACGCAGAGCCTTGGAGTTCTTCGCTCATGTCTTTGCGCATCGCAGCAATGTCCATGACAGCGCCGAATGAAAGAAACCACAGGTAAAACCCGAGCGCTCCGACTGCAACCGACAGGGCTTGTTTGCCGTCATCGCTGAATCGATTTAATGAAACGGCGATCGCGACACCAACGGTCATCAACATGAGACTTTTCAAACACACGAAAAGCATGTCTGCTCGGTGGCTGATCCATTTGTGTAGATCGTTGTTATCCATTGTGCACTCCCTTTCGTTTGGTTACCTCCATACAAGCAGATGCAAGATGACCTTTACGGGACCCGCCAACCGCGTCGAAGATTGCACTGAACACCTTCTCGAAGCTCAGCGCGCCGGGACTGTGAGGGTTGCCATCATCGTCGGTCACTCAGTCATTTTCGCTCACGATGAATGCGAAAGACTTTTTGTCGGAGGGACGCGCTCGAAGCAGACAGGCGAAGAAGTTTTCGTTTGCTTCAATCGTTGGCGAGGAGCTGTTGGTAGTCCTCCCAGGTGTCGACATCCAACGGAATGTCGGCATCGACTTGCACGCGGGCCGTCTCGTGTTGACCGGACTCGAGAAGCTTCCACACCGCCTTGTCGCCGTGCAGGTCAGCGAGCGGACCGAACATGCTGCGAGCGAACCAGAACGGATGACCGGTGCCGTCGTTGTACTCGATAACTGCGAGCTCGGCGCCCGCTGCTGCAACAAGTAGCGAGTCGACGGCCGCAGACGGCACGCCCGGCTGGTCGCCAAGGAACAGCATGAAGCCCGCAGCCTCCGGGTTGATCGCATCGAGAGCTGACACGATCGACGACGAACAACCGTTGGTGTGATGGACGCTGTCGACGACGTCGACCCCCGACAGATCGACCGTTTCGCGGACCTCGGGAGCAGCACCTCCAAGGGTGACGATCGTCTGGGCGAAACCGAAACCAGTGACAGTCTCAATCGTCGCGTCGAGCAAGGTCGCGTCACGGAACGGGAGCAGCTGCTTGGGCTGACCCAAGCGCTGCGACGACCCGGCAGCCAGCACCAGCGCTGCAACGATCATCGTGAGGCTTCCCACATGTCGTCGAACGCTAGCTAACACTACGGTGTGAGTCGTGTACGGAATCGCTCTGAGTGTCGCTGCGTGCCTTCGAGGGGGCACACGCGTAGATGTCGCGTGGAGTCTCGACCCTGAGCAGGTGCCGACGTTCGATCCGACTGATGCGGTCGCAATCACGCCGGGCGGCGGACGCCTCGGTTCACTGCTCGGCGGTGCGCTCGACAGTCGCTTGGTTGAGCTCTCCCTCACTGGGGCGAACGAGGCACGCGTCGTCACTTGCGAGCTCGACGGTATCGAGTCGTCCGCACTCGGGGTTCCGCAGGGAACTGTCGTGCGCATTGTGTTCGCACCAGCCGAGGTCCTACCCGATGAGATGTGGGAGCCGTTGCTGGAACGCGAACCAGTTGCCATCGTGGCTGCGAAGGAAGATGATCGGTTAAGTGAGATTCGCTTCGTCGCCCCGCAGGGTTCGACTGGCTTCAGCCTTGACGACGAGCAGCTGAGCGCGAACTGGGCCCCGACGCCGTCGCTGGTCCTGTTCGGCGGTGGGCCGATGGCTGATGCGCTCAGCCACGCTGCAGGGTTCGTTGGTTGGAGTGTGGACCGGGTGAGTGGCGCCGATCACGCCATCGGTGTCGCCGCCAACCTGTCTGCTATCGACGGGATCGTCGTGATGGGCCACGACACCGAAGCTGTCGGCCGCGTTTTGCAGGCAGCGCTTGGCTCACGGGTCGGCTACATCGGGTCAATCGGGCCGAGTTCGCTGCAGGAGGCCCGCGGTGACTGGCTTGCCTTTCGGGGCGTCACCGACACCGGCCGCGTCCACGGTCCCGCTGGCTTTCCGATCGGAGCGCGAACTCCTGAGGAGGTCGCCGTGTCGGTGGTCTGTGAGATGCTGAGCGTCCGCGAAGATCCCGATAGCTGATCGACCGCTCCGTGGAATCACCTGCTGTGGACTCGCGCTACAGTTTGTGAGTCGGGCGATGCAGTGTCCGATCAAAGTGGGGCGAAGGGATCAACGATGACCAACAATCCGCACGAGATTGACAACGTGTTGCAAGATGTCTGGGCAGGCAACGAAGACGTCAGCGCGGACGCGGACTGCAGCCCGACCAAGGTCTGCCGCAACGCACGAGAATTCAGCTTTGATGGGATCGCCGAAGGCGATGACGACCTCGGCACGTCATGGCGCAACCTCCTCGCCCGGGAAGGCAAGCTCACCGCAGGCGATACCGCCTCGGTTCGAGACTTGGTGCTCGGCTCGACGGATGACTGAGCCCCGATGACCCAAACACCGGCGGAGCCGCCGTCCAGCGTTCCTGATCTCCAGGAACAGCTGCGCGACGTCGGCTACCTTGCCGACAGGGGTCTGGCCACCGCAACGCTGATCTCGCTTCGACTCGGCCGACCGCTGTTACTTGAAGGTGAGGTTGGTGTCGGCAAGACCGAGTTGGCGAAATGCCTTGCGAAGCTTACGGGCCGTGAACTCATCCGGCTGCAGTGCTACGAAGGCATCGACACGCACCAGGCGCTGTACGAATGGGATTACGCGCGACAGATGCTGCACGTGCGGGCCTTATCTGAACGTGAGCTCACCGACTCAGCCACCGTTGGCGGGCTCTACGCGGAGGAGTTTCTGCTCGAACGACCGTTGCTGCAAGCAGTCCGTGCCGGCGGCAGGTCGGTGCTCCTGATCGACGAGATCGATCGCGCTGACGACGAGTTCGAGGCGTTCCTCCTAGAACTCCTCTCGGACTTCCAGATCACGATCCCCGAGATCGGCACCATGAAAGCCGAGGACAGACCCATTGTCGTCCTCACGTCCAATCGAACCCGTGAGTTACACGATGCGCTGAAGCGACGGTGTTTATACCACTGGATCGGCTACCCGACGGTGAGCGAAGAAGTCGACATCGTCCGGGTTCAGGCTCCTGACGTAACTGAGGCTTTGACGCGCAAAGTAGTTGATGCAGTGCATCGTCTACGCGACTTGGATCTCGCGAAACCGCCTGGAGTTGCCGAGACCATTGACTGGGTCGAGGCGCTCGGCGCGATCGGCGCTGACAACCTCGACGCTGAGACCGCGATCGACACGCTCGGTTCGGTGATCAAAGATCGCGACGACCTCGAATTCGTGTCATCGGGAATTGACCGCGTCGTACCTGATGCCTGATCAAGAACACGACGCAGCTACCGGCGATCCGCAGATCGTTGATCGTCTCGTCGCGTTCGGCACCGCGCTGCGCGAGGCCGGACTGCCGATCGGAACCGACGACGTGTTGACGTTCTGCGCCGCGGTCGCAGAACTAACGCCATCTGACCTTGAGGACATCTACTGGTCCGGACGGACCACGCTGGTCAACCGCCGCGACCATCTTCCCGTGTACGACGAGCTGTTCCGCCGGTACTTTCTGCACGTACCCGCCGGGGCTGAACGAAAGCACACCAAGGATCGCCATGCCCCGCAGGGGTCGACCGGCACAATCAATGTGCCTGACGCCGAGCCCGGCGACCGTGAATCCGAAGAGCCGCCGCTGGTGTTGGGACTGCAGGCGTCGTCGCTCGAGATCGAACGCACCAAAAAGTTCTCTGCCTGCTCAGATGCTGAGCTTGCCGCTGTACGCCGAATGATCGCCCGGATGCGTGTCGAACCGCCTAAACGACGGACCCGTCGCTACTGCAACGACCCGTCAGGGTCGGTGATCGACGTGCGCCGCATGGCACGCGCAGAGATGGACCTCCACGACGCCGCGACTGCGCTTCTGCGCATGGACCGCAAGCGCAAACCTCGGACGCTCGTGCTGCTGCTCGACGTGTCAGGCTCGATGGCCGACCATTCACGCAACCTGTTGCAGTTCGCATACTCGATGCGCCAGGCAGCCCAGAAGGTCGAAGTGTTCTGCTTCGGAACGCGTCTGACCCGCGTCACGCCTTTGCTTGACCGGCGTAATCCCGACGCTGCGATGCGGTTGGCCGCAGAGAAAGTTGTCGACTGGGACGGCGGAACGCGGATCGGTGATTCAGTTGAGACATTCGTGAAGGACTGGGGCCGGCGTGGGCTGAGTCGAGGCGCAACAGTGATCATTTGCTCCGACGGTCTCGACCGCGGCGACCCAGCGGTCCTTGCTGTCGCAATGGAGAAGCTCGAACGACTTTCGCACCGCATCGTGTGGATGAACCCACTCCACGACGCACAAGGTGGCGTTCCGCCCACACTCGCAATGGCAGTCGTCGGCCCTCATATCAACGAGATCACCTCAGGCAAAGATCTCGCGAGTCTTGAGGTCTTCGCGTCGCGCCTCGCACAGATTGGATGATGAGACAATGAGCAAGTGGAGTGTTTCGATCAAAGCCGAAGGTGACCGGCCGATGAAACTCGAAGAGATCGTCGCGCTCGCCGACGCAGTGGCGCCGCTCGACGGCGTTGCGTCAGGTATCGGCGCGATGAGCTACGGCGCGCAGATCGTCGTCGAGGCGAACAGTGCCGATGAAGCGGTCGACGTGGCGCTCCCTTTGTTCGCCGATGCGGTCGTAACGGCCGGCGCACCGCAGTGGCCGGTCACCAAAGCCGAGGTCAGCGGCGATGAAGAGGATTACTTCGAGTGACCGTCGATAAACCATGATCCGTCTCGGGTCCCTTGCCGGCTACCCGTTTGAGGGGCCCCGCGTCCTTGGCGGCTGGCAGCCGCCCGCCACAGGAGCGGTGTACGCGATCCTGTACCTAGCTGACCCTGACGGCAAGCCTCACGATTTCGCAGTAATCGACGTTGACCAGGCCGAAAACCTGCGCGAAGCGGGGTTACCGAACGCGCATCGAAGGGCCAAATGTTGGGAACGTCGTGCGGGTACAAAGTGGGGTGTTTACGTCGCGACGTACGAGGTTCCCGGCGGGACGGAACGCCATCGGATCCAGATCGTCAAGGAACTCCTCAGCGTGTACAAGCCGGGCTGCGCGCCTGAGCAGTACGACCAGGCATGGGAAGACGAGTGGATTGGCCGCTACGACGCGCCAACAACTGGTCCGTTGACAACCAATCGGGACCCAAACGAGACGTGACCATCCACGTCGGGTGATGAATCCCGGCGGCTAATTAGCGGCTGATCGGCTCAGGGTTGTAGCCGACAGCTTCGTTGAGCCTCGACCGTCTTGAACCCATCGCAGGCAGGGCCGGCGGCCGCTCGGTTCCTTCGGGCTCCGGCTCGTAGGTGGCGCCAGTGACAATGCCTTCAGCAAAGCCATACAGCAGCGGTAGCGCCCCGGCGACGACTGCACCGGTGCGGTTGATGCGCTCGACACCTGGGCCGATGGCCTCGGTGTCGCGCTCGATCTTCCACACGATCTGGGCGCATTCCTCAAGCATTGTCGCCACGCGTCCAAGCTGGCTGCCAAGCACGTAAAGGAAGAACGCTAAACCTGCAATCAGCAAGGTGATCGCGATGACAGTGAAAGTGACGAGCATGGTCATGAGCGCACCTTGTCCAGAACTCGGCCGAGGAACAGATGATGTTCGAGGCCTTCATTGAGTACGCCGTCGACAGCGTCAGCGGTCTGGCCGATCAACGCCGTGTCAGCGGTGTTCGCGGAAGCTTCCTCAAGGGTGACTTTGATGGCTGCGACCCGCTGCTCGATGGTCCTCACGAACATCACCAGCAAGGTAAGCAGTGCCACGACTGCGACGATGACGACGAATCCGAGAACGATCGCTGTCCACCACAGCTCCTCTTCTCGATCAGTAATTGCCTGTATCACGGTTCAGCCTCCCAACCGCTTGCGGCCGCGGTTCAGCCCTGCAGTGATCGCGCCAGCAGCGTCGATCGTCGTATTGAGTTCTTTCAGTGCGTCAGTGTTTTGCACGGTCTCTTCGAGGTGACCGTTGATCGTGGCCGCGCGTTGCCCGATTGATCGGGCAAGGATGAGAATCGGAACCACAAGAGCCACGACGGCGACCACAACAACGGTCCCGACCGTGAAGCCGATAGTCCAGCTGGTGTCCAGCATCAGCATTGCAACTCCTCAGATCGAGTCCGCGAAGTCGCGGACGGGTTTCAGGCTCGCGTTCACCGACGGCAACGCCGTCGGCACAGTTGAGGTTTTGGCTGCGATCACTTCGACTCCACCGTTCAACGATTCGAGCGTTTTGTCGACTGCTCGCAGATGAACAGCGACCCGGAATAAGCCGACCGCCGCGAAAAAGACGATCAACAGAGCGATGATCACCGTGACCCAGGCAACTAATGACATGTGAACCTCTCCTACTCTTCCGGAAGTAACTTCGCGACTGAACCTGCGTACCGAACAGCGCCGTCGGCGACCTCTTCGATCACGGTGTCGGTCGTAGCGAGCAACTCGGGGGTGTTGTTGAGCTCACCAATAGCGGCGACGCCCCCAGCGAGAATGTCGTCGCTCGCTTTGCGAATACGTTCGACTGCACCGAGCAGCCGACTGAGCAGCACAACAGCTACCAGTGCGGCTACCAACAGCAAGATATTTCCAATCCACCACAACATGAGCGTCTCCTATACAGCCTCGGGCGAATACGGCATGAAGAACCGACGAAAGATACGTGCAAGCGCCATCCGCACAGCCCGCAGACCGATCGCGAAACCGCTGGGGCTACTCGACGCAAGTTGGCCGACCTCGTCGGGACTGCGTCCGGCGGCAATTGCATCAAGTCGTGCTCCGGCGTTGGCAGCGAAATCGTCGAGAAGCACGGCGGTCACATCGGAGACAAGTCCACGTCCGTACTGGGCGGCCGCTCCGGAGAGCTGCAGGTCCATCGTCACTGCGACCTTTGTTCCGCTGGCGGTCGTTTCGAGCTCAGCGTCAACGAGCATCGCTGCTTGACCGCGCCCTTTCTTTTCCGCCCCTGCCGCGTCGACCTTGATCGTGTGCGTGTCCTCGTTGCGTTCGAGGATCTTCGCATTTCCGTCGAAACTGAGCTTGACCGGTCCGAGGCCGATGACGACCCCACCTGCGTAGTGGTCCTCGCCGATCTCTTCGTTGAGTTCGGTTCCGGGGAGACACTTCGCCACCTGCGGAATGTTTTCGAAGAACATCCAGACGCGATCAATTGGATGATCGACTTCGAAATTATTGGTTATCAGCATTTATACCCCCTGCTGGCTTCCGAACGCTGCCCGGCAACCCGGGCAGCAGAAGTAGTACGTCATGTCGCCCACATCGAGCGGATGGCTAGTGTCGACAGCGTCGACCGTCATTCCGCAGATGGGGTCGATCGCTGTCTCGACCTGCGGTAAATCCATCTGAATGGCCGCAGTGAACTCTCCCGCTGCTCGGCGCTGCACAAGGTCAGCGAGGATGGCCACCGCCATTTCCTTATGGGTTGTGCTGCCGAGATCAAGACCCGCTGGCACGCGAAGCGCATCGAGTTCGGTCTCATTGAAAGACTGGGCAAGGAACGACCGGATTATTTCGCCTCGCTTCGCCGACGCCACAACGCCCACGTAAGCCGGTGACGCTTTTAATGCAGCGACAACGATGTCTTCATCACCATGACCCTGCGTAGCGACGACCACAACGGAGTGCGACGACAACAGGCCCTCACTGAAATCAGGCCCTCCGACGAGCTCGACGTTCCAGTCGAGCTGACTGGCTTGCTCACAGAGGGTCTGAGCCATCGGTGAATCACCGATGATCACGAGATGCGGCATCGATATCACCGGCTCCAGGTAGATCTGCAGAGCTCCTTCGCTCTGACATGACATTTCGACAGCCATCGTGCCGTCGGGGAGATCACCGAAGCGGTCGCTCGCGCCGAGGGCGAGCAATCGCGGCAACCCGGCTTCGAGTGTCTTCACTGCTTCGCGTTTGAACACTGGCTCGGCGCAGGCTCCGCCGATCCAACCGTGGATTTCGCCGGTCGCGGTGAAGATCGCCCGAGAGCCGTGCTGGCCTGACGATGGGCCTTCGCGCCAGACGACGGTGGCGAGCACGAACGGTGTTCCGCGACGCGCAAGGTCAACGGCGCGCTCGAGCACACCCCAGCCCTCCACGGCGCGGTCGAGGTTCACCCGTCGGTCCTCACCGGCGGTGCTCCGGAGATGTTTTGTCCGGTCTGGAGTGCCTCGTAGACCCGATCGGGAAGCAGCGGCATGTCGATGTTGCGAACACCAGTGCCCTTGAGGGCATCCATCACTGCGTTGACGAACGCTGCCGGGCCACCCACTGTGGCGCACTCGCCGATGCCTTTAGCTCCGATCGGGTGGTGCGGGCACGGAGTCACAACCTCGTGGAGTTCGAAGCCCGGTGTCTCCCACGCAGTCGGCAGCAGATAATCCATGTAGTTCGAGCCGACACAGTTGCCGGCCTCGTCGAACGTGATGAATTGCATGTTCGCCATCGCGTACGCCTCGGTGAGCCCACCCATGATCTGACCTTCGACGATCATTGGATTGATGCGCACACCGCAGTCATCGACGGCAACCACGCGCAACACGTCCCACACGCCGGTCTCAGGGTCGACTTCGACTGTCGCGATGTAGCAGGCGAAAGGCCAGGTGAGGTTCGGCGGGTCGTAATACGCGTTGTTCTCCAGGCCAGGCTCCATGCCGTCAGGCACATTGCTGTACGCAGCCATCGCGCACTCCTGAATGGTCACACCACGGTCCTGGGCACCGCGCACATAGAACCGGCCGAGTTCCCACTCGATGTCCTCGTCGGATACCTCGAGCAGGTGGGCGGCAATTTTGCGTGCCTTCGCGCGGATCTTCCGGCTGACCATCGAGACCGCTGCCCCTGCGACCGGCGTGGACCGAGACGCATAGGTTCCCATGCCGAACGGTGCGGTGTCGGTGTCACCTTCTTCGACCACGATGTCCTCAGCGGGGATGCCGAGTTCGTGTGCAACGATCTGGGCCCATGTGGTCTCATGGCCCTGGCCCTGAGACTTCGCGCCTGTCCGCAGAATTGCTTTGCCAGTCATGTGGACCCGCAACTCGGCGGAGTCGAACATTTTGATGCCGAGAATGTCGTACTCGCGGCTGTTGCCGGCGCCTAGCGGTTCGGTCATCGTCGAGATGCCGATCCCGAGCAGCCGCCCGCGCTGCTTGGCCTCTTCTTTCTGCGCAAGGAAGTCCTCATAGCCGATTGCTTCGAGGCCCATGTTGAGACACTTTTCGTACTGCCCTGAGTCGGTGAGGAACCCAAACGGAGTGCGGTGCGGGAAGTCGTCGTCGCGTACGAGGTTGACACGACGGAACTCAGCTTGGTCCATGCCCAGTTCGTCGGCGGCGGCCTGCACCATTCGCTCCTGGAAGAACATTGCCTCGGTGACGCGGAACGAGCAGCGATACGCGACGCCTCCTGGTGCTTTGTTCGTGTAGATACCCCGAGCCGTGAGATGCGCAGAAGGGATGTCGTAACACGCGAATGCGGAGTGCATCAGCCCGATCTTGAACTTCGAGGGCTGCGCGTCGGAGAAAAACGCTCCGTGGTCGGAGTCCGTGTGCATCCGCACCCCGAGGATCTTTCCGTCGTTGCGTAACGCCATCTGGCCTTTGAGGTAGACGTCGCGCCCAAACCCGGTGGAGATCAGGTTGCCGGTCTTATCCTCGATCCACTTGACAGGTCGCTCGAGCAGAATTGACGCAAGGATCGACGCAACGTAGCCGGGGTACACAGGGACCTTGTTGCCGAATCCGCCACCGAGGTCGGGGGCGATGATCCGGATCATGTGCTCGGGGATCTCGGCGACGAGCGAAACTGCGGCGCGGATGATGTGCGGCGCCTGCGACGTCATGTAGACGGTGAGTTTGGAGGTGGCCCGGTCGTAGTCGGCAATCGATCCGCAGGGTTCGATCGGCGACGGGTGCGATCGCGGGTAGTGCATGTCGATTTCAGAGATCAGGTCAGCGTTCGCGAAGGCCTGGTCGGTGCCGTCTTGATCGCCGACTTCCCAGTCGAACACGACGTTGTCATGCTGATTGACTTTGTCGTCGCGGATGAGTGGCGCGTCGGGTGCGAGAGCCTGCTCAGGGTTGACGATTGGCGGCAATGGTTCGTATTTGACAACGATCGCTTCGACGCCATCTCGTGCGATGTAGGGGTCGTCGGCGATGACAGCGCAGACCTCTTGGCCTTGGAACCGAACCTTGTCAGTTGCCAGTACTGCTTGGGTGTCATACGACAGCGTTGGCATCCATGCAAGGTTGCGCGCGGCCATCATTTCGCCGGTCATCACCATGCGGACACCTGGTATTGCGTACGCCGCACTGGTGTCGATCGAGGTGATCTTCGCGTGTGCCAAGGGGCTGCGCAGGATCTCCATGTACAACATGCCGGGCAGGACCACGTCGTCGACGTAGTTTCCTGTCCCGCGGATGAAGCGGTTGTCCTCGACCCGGCGCCGACTTGCCCCGAGGCCTCCGATTTTGATCTCGTCGAGTGTCACGCTCAGTTTCCTTCTTCTTCGATTTGCGGCGGTGCGTCACCACGCATTTTCTGCGCAGCCCAGAGCACCGCTTTTACGATGTTCTGATAGCCGGTGCATCGGCACAGGTTTCCCGACAGCGCCCACCGGACTTCGTCTTCGGTGGGGTCGGGGTTCTCGTCGAGCAACGCTTTTGCGCTGAGCATCATCCCCGGCGTGCAGAAACCGCATTGCAGTCCGTGCTCGTCTTTGAAGCCCTCCTGGATCGGATGCAGTTCGCTTGCAGTTGCCAAACCTTCGACGGTGGTGACGTCGTGATTGTTGGCCTGCACGGCAAAGACCGTGCAGCTTTTCACTGGTTGGCCGTCGAGCAGCACGGTGCACGCTCCGCAGTTCGTTGTGTCGCACCCGGTGTGGGTGCCTGTTAAACGAAAGCCGTTGCGCAGCAGGTGTGCCAGCAGCAGACGGGGCTCGACGTCGGCGGCGCGCCGTTCGCCGTTCACGCGCACGTTGACTCGTGTGACGGCGACGTCGTCGTCAGTCGTTACTGCTACTTCTTCGAAAAGGCTGGTCATGTCAGGCCACCTGCTGTTCTGATCGTTGGACGTTGGCAAGGATTCGGCTCACGAAGGTCGACACCACGTGACGTTTGTAGTCGGCGCTCCCTCGATGGTCAGATCGCGGTTTGGAGATTTCAGCTGCCAGGCGTGCCGCGTTCGCAATAGATTCGGCGTCGAGGCGCGACCCGACGAGGGCCGCTGCTGCATCGCTTGCGTCGACGGTTTGAGATCCAACACCGGTCAGCCCGATGCCAGCCTTGGTGACGGTGTCGCCGGACATCTCCAAGGCGATGGCCACGCCGGCAGTCGCGAAATCACCGACTCGTCGCTCCAACTTAAGGTACCCACCGACCCGGGTGCCTTGCGCCGGTTGAATTACTGCTTCGGTCGCGATCTCGTCGCGGTTCAGAATGGTTTGGAATGGGCCAGAGACGAGTTCCTTCACCGGAATCGATCGGCGGCCGTTCGGGCCGACAGCGGTGACTGAGCCATCGAGGGCAACCATGCACGATGCCCAGTCGCCTTGCGGGTCGGCATGGCAGACCGAGCCGACGAACGTGCCACGAGTACGTACG
Organism: uncultured Ilumatobacter sp.; assembly: GCA_938091165.1. Taxonomy (GTDB): domain Bacteria; phylum Actinomycetota; class Acidimicrobiia; order Acidimicrobiales; family Ilumatobacteraceae; genus Ilumatobacter_A. The sequence goes on from CALKNK010000007.1 coordinate 21,466, forward strand.
ATCGGGTCGGCGACCAGCGGAGCGGCGGCAGCGATGGTCGGCTGATGGTCGCCGAGCGTCGTCGACTTCTCGAGCTGGGCGTGACGGCACAGCGCTCCGATGCGGTAGGTGCCGTCGGCGTCGGCTCCGTGCAAGTCGAGACCGGGGATGTTGTTGATGTCAACCAAAGTCGCCGGGCTAGCGAACCGCAGCTTCATCATTGGGATGAGGCTCTGACCGCCGGCAAGCACTTTGGCATCGTCGGTCGATCTGAGGATCTGAATCGCCTCGGCAAGCGACGTCGGTGCTTCATAGTTAAAGCGGGATGGATACATATCCGGACTCGATTCCTGTTCTGCGAATGGGCGAAGAAGCTGAGGACCTAGAAACCCTCAGGGTCCGGAACAGCGCGGGGCATCCCGTCCGGGTCGGGGTCTGGCCGTCGTTGCTGGTGTGGCGGCCACGGCCCCTGGACGGGTTGGCCTGCCACCTTTAGATGGTCGATGAGATGCGGCCACGCCCACACGGTGGGGCTGTCGCCTTCCTTCGGGGTGTCAGCAATTAGTTCGTACATGCGCGGGTTGCCCGCACTTTGACCCGATGACTCGATCGGCATTGAAAACCCCCATTTTTTGGACCGTCCCCCGACAGCCAACGTCAGTTAACCATAGCTGAGCAAATCCGGCGAGTCGAGAGGCTGATTGGATGACAGTCTTCAACCGGTCTGCATGGACGCCGGTGCTAGTCGCGATACAGACTCCACCGACGAACTGATTGACGTTCGCGCAGATCTGGGCGACCAACGGCATCGCTACCTTTCCGGACGCGCCCGGACCGTGCTCACGGTGCGTGAGCGATAGCAGCACTACCGATGGTCGAGCTGGCGAAACTGTCAACCATTGTGTTTAGTTGCCGGGTGGAGCGAACTCGATCACCTGCTGGAAGGTGGGCCGGTTCGTAGCGCGGAAGTCGTCGTCGATTAATCCCGGCGCGAACGTCAGCCGCTGTCCTTCGCTCAACCAGGTGGTCGGGTCATCGCCGCGTTCAGCGGCGACTTCGCTCGCTGCTGTGTCGATTGCTGTCCACAGCGCCTCACGACAGGTGTCGATGTCACCGGACCCGCAGTACTGCACCCCGAACGGGCCGTCGACCGGCTCGCCGAGCAACGCACGAAGGTCCTTGTCGATGAGGCTTTCGTCGTTGATGCCACGTCGGGCGTCCGTGAGAGCCTCACCGAGTACCGGCTCGCTAACCGCTGCAGCGATTGGATCGAAGATGGCATCGAAGATCAGCGGTCCAGGGCTGTCGTGGTCGCCGTTGTTGTCGGCGTCGAGCCGTGGAGCATCGTCGGCGATCCACTCATCGAGGATCGCAACTACTTCAGCAGCCAGTTCCGACGGAGCGTCGCCACCAGCAAGCACAGCGCTGACCACTGGCCACACCGTTGACCGGATGTCCTCAGTCGCTGAACGGTTCATCACACCAACAACATCGGTGAGCTCGGACTTGTCCGGCCACTGATCGAACGCCTCAACTCGGTGTACCGAGCCGTACTGGTTCCCGTCGCCATGCATGAACCCTGGTGCTGACTGATTGTTCCAGTTGAGAAGTCGATCCGTCGGGTGTCCTGTGGCATGTGGGTGCTGGTCTTGCTCTAAGAAGCCTTGCCACTCGTACTCGCCGGTCCCAAGAGTTGGGAGACGCCGGTCAAGCCCTTCGGCACGCACCGGCAACTGACCGGAAGCGAAGTAGCCGACGCTGTCGCGATTGGCGTAACCCCAATTGAACGTGAACCCGAACTGGTTCGCGATTTCGAAGAACGACTCGTCGGTATCGGCATCGCCTTCGGTCATGTTCTTCAACGCGCCGAGGTTGAGGCCGTCGCGACCGAAAGTGGATCGCTGGCTAGTCAATGCAACCGGCACTCCTTGCGATGTCGCTGTCCCGATGAAGGGCCCGTGCACCGAAGTCGGGTAGCGGATCGGGATATCGCCGAGCGTCCCGGCGTCGAACTGCTCAAATGGAATGCACTCGCCGTTGAACTCGTAGTGGGTCGACTGGCGCGACGGGGTGGATCCGTCTGGCTCGCAAAGAATTTCGACGAACACGTCGCGCACGTCCTGGTTCGCTGAGGTCAAGCTCCAGGCATAGTCCTCGGTGCGACCAAGCAAGAGGTACATCGACAGGCCAGGCACGGCAGCGCCCTGCGCTTCAATGCCAGGACCAGAGAGATGGATTTGTTGCACGATCTCGGGGTAGTAGTACCCGAGCTGTGGGCCCATCACAGCGAGCGTTGTCTCATTTGCTGAGGCTGCTGGGTCAACAATCAACCAGTTCGACGCAGTTTTCGTTGGCGGCCCTGACGCGGAGTCGTACACGGTACTGACGTTGGTCTCAAGGATCGAGACGTCCCCAGGGTCACGTGGATCGAAGGAAATCAGAGAGCCTTCGTCGATGATCACTGAGCCGGTGACGTCGCCACCGGTGAGAGCCGGGTACTCGAAACGGTCCTCGATTGTGGTGGGTGCCTCAGGGTCACTGTCTGGCATCAGGTCTTCCCAGACCTGGCGGCCCTGCTCATTGCCGAGCTGGTTCTGGAGCGCAGAAAGGAACTCGGCGTTGCGTGCTTCGCTGCCACCGCCAGCACCGAAGATTGAGCCAATGAACGCAGTTGTTGCGATGACGTCGTTGACAGTGGCGGGCGCCTGGTCGATGTCGTTGGCTTCCCAGTAGGCGGTCAGTCCATCGGCGTAGGCCTGCGCATCGGAGATGATTTCCTCTCCTTCTTCGCCGTACTCATCAATGATGACCTGAATTTGGTCGGTCACTAATTGCTCGGCTGCTTCGCTTGGAATGAATGTCTGCCCGCTGGTGACCAGAGAGAATGCGTTGATTCCCGGTACGTCAGCGACCGCCACGCGAGCGGGGCCGCGGCCGAGCGCGATGAGCAATCCGCGGTCCCGAGCGGTGACCCATCCGGCGCCGAAGGCCAAGTCTTCGCGGGTCTCGCCGGTGATGTGAGCGATCCCGAACTCGTCGTAAATGATCGTGGTGCCGTCCCGGCCGGTCGGCTCTTCAGTGGTCGCGCCGATCGGAGCGAAGTCCTGCGGAAGAAAGAGGCGCTCGATGTCTTCGTCGGTTATGTCACCGCGTAGAGGAGTCAAGTCGTCGTACAGCGTGAGTTGGTCGGTCGACTCATCGGTCTTGGGTAGCCCGCCGTAGTTGCCGGGCGGGAGGATGTAGTACGACCGGTCTTCCGTGATTGTCGCGATGGGGTCAGGATTTGCCTCTGCAGCAGGAGCGTTGGTGTCGGCTGACTCGTCGGGCGCGTCGGTAGCGGGCGGCTCTTCGACGGCCGGCTCAGTAACAGCGGGTTCGCTTGCGTCCGTTGCTGGTGTCGATTCGCTGGACTCGTCATCACCCGATGAGCAAGCGGCGACGACAAGCGCAGCGGCAGTTGCGATAGCGAGCACCCTTGCGCGGCCATTGGATTTGTATGACATGAGTCCCCCTCGTTTTGTTCCCCATCGCAACCTAAGCGGATTGCGGTCCGAGAAGAGAGTCCTTC
>CALKNK010000008.1 GCA_938091165.1 uncultured Ilumatobacter sp.
GTCGTCGCTGCGCCAGCCCGAGCGCTTTTTGCTCCGTTCGCCGCGTTCAGTCCGGAGTGGCAGGCCATCGCTTGGGCGAACACGAACGAGATTGAGGTACGTGCCATCGATCTGCCGATGGCGCACACGTTTGCAGGCGCCGACGGGGATGACGCTTCTGCTGAACTGCTGGCCGATGCTGCTCCGCTTGACCCGCTACGGGCACTGGCGCTTGCCGCTGGGGATACCGACCCGGAACGCTGGTGGGAGGATGTGATTGAGCATCGCGGCGACGGTACTCCAGCCTTCGAATCGGTCGCTGACGCAATGGCCGCAGCGCGCGACGGCACGGTCACTTCGGTAGGCGAAGAGCGGCGAGAGGCCCACATGCGCCAAGCTATTCGCGCAGCAATCAAAGATGGACACGAGTCAGTTGCAGTGATCTGCGGTGCGTGGCACGTACCTGCGCTCAATGTCGCGACCCACGCAGTGAAGGCCGACACGGCCACGCTCAGAGGGTTGCCGAAGGTCAAGGTTGCGGCGGCTTGGGTTCCATGGACGCATCGTCGGCTTACGCAGGCTTCGGGCTACGGCGCCGGCGTAGCCAGTCCGGGTTGGTACCGGCACGTGTTTAATCACCCAGGACCCGACGGTGTTGCTCGGTTCTTTGTTGATGCAGCTCGCGTGCTGCGCGACCGCGGTCTGTCTGCATCGCCCGACCATCTGATTGGCGCAACCCGGCTGGCGGACTCACTCGCTGCGATGCGCGGTCGTCCGCGCCCGGGTCTGGCTGAGGTGCTCGACGCCGCGGACTCGGTGATGGGCGGCCTAGACCTGGTTCGCAGTGAGCTTGTCGTCGGTGAAGCGCTTGGCTCCGTTTCGGTGCATGCGCCTCAGGTACCGCTCGCACGTGATCTTGCCAAGGAGCAGAAGAGGGCGCGTCTGAAGCCCGATTCGGCAGTGAAAATCGTCGAGGTGGATTTGCGGACTCCGATCGGGTTACGCAAGTCACACCTACTGCATCGGCTGCTCGCGCTCGGAGTGCCCTGGGGGGTGCCGGAGGAAGGGCGCGGGTCATCGGGCACGTTCCGCGAGACCTGGCGCGTGGCGTGGGAACCCGAGCTGTCGGTCAGACTCGTCGAGCGATCAGGCTATGGAACCACCGTGGCATCGGCGGCATCGGCACGGCTCATCGAACGTGGGCGTGAAGCAAGCGGCCTCAAGGGGTTGATCGATGTGCTCGAAGCAGCGCTGTTCGCTGACCTATCCGAGGCTGTGCAACCCTGCGTTATGCGGCTTGCTGAACAGGCAGCGACTGATCCTGACATTGGCGAGTTGATGGACGCCGTCGTCCCGCTGGCGAACGCCTTGCGGTACGGCGATGTCCGGGGAACCGATGCGTCCTTGATGCGTACCGTGTTCGATGGCATCGTTGTCCGTATCCTCGCCGGTGCTGCCGTGGCATGCGGGCAACTAGACGACGATGCGGCAGTCGAGATGGTTGAACGGCTGGCAGGGGTGCAATCGGCGCTTGCGGTACTTAGCCACCCAGCTCGAGAGCGTGATTTCCCGGCATTGCTTGATCAGCTTGCTTCTGCCCGCAACGTTCACGGCCTTGTGCAAGGTCGAGCGACGCGACTCCTGCATGATGGCGGATCATGGCAGGAGATTGATGTCGAAAACCGTCTATCACAGGCACTGTCGCCTGGGACGCCCTCGGTTGTCGGCGCAGCGTTCATCGAGGGGTTCCTCGCTGGCTCTGGAACCGTGCTTGTCCACGATGCTGACTTGCTCGGCGTCGTTGATCGCTGGCTCTCGTCGTTGACGCCGGTGGCTTTCGATGCAGCGCTCGTCCTACTACGCCGAACTTTTGGCGGATTCGAATCAGCTCAACGGCGCCAGATCATGATGTTGTTGATGGGGCAGATGGCGTTACGGGATGTCGGCTTCGGTGTCGACGTTGACCCTGTTCGCTCCGCAGAAGCGCTCCGTACGGTTCGGCACCTCCTAGGTCTCGCCCTAACGGATGTGACTGCTGCGCCCGATGAGGTGCCAGTATGAAAGCTGGTACGGCGGGTACGGACGTTGTGCAGATGCCCCTTCCACAGGTCTCGGCTTCGGAACGGCGTCGACGATGGCGGTTGGTGCTCGGCGCAGCAGCTGAAGGAATTGATGACGAGCGGCAGCGCTGGGACCCACCGGGAGTCGCTGACCCGGGTAAAAACAAAAGTTCAACTCAAGGCGAAGGCACGGAAGGTGAAAGTGAAAGCGCAGGGGGCGCAGATGAGCAGCAGCGAGGTTCACAGGGGTCAGCGTCGAGGAGTGCTCCGGGGTCAGCGCCAGCAATCGGTGGTGATGACAAACGAGTCGATGCAGTTCTTGGGGCCCTCTATGACCGCAACGATGCGAGCTTGAGCGCCGGTACGCAGGGCAAACGACGTAGCGGCAACCGGGCTGGCGGGCTCGGACGGTCGAAGCCTGGAGTGGTGCGCTGGCTTGGCGATATTCGGACCTACTTTCCGACTCCGATGGTGCAGATTATGCAGCGTGACGCGGTCGAGCGACTCGACTTGAAGCAGTTGCTTCTCGAACCTGAGATGCTGCTGTCGGTTGAGCCCGACATTCACATGGTGACGCTGCTCGTTGAGCTCAATGCGATATTGCCTGACGAGACTCGCGTAACAGCGCGCCAAGTGATCGCAAAGGTGCTTGCGGACATCGAAGCGCGTTTGGTCGATCAGACCCGCCAGGCAGTGCGCGGGGCGCTGGCCAAGTCGGCGCGGACCCGTCGCCCACGACCAGGCGACATCAACTGGAATGACACCATTGCTGCAAATCTTCAGCACTGGCTCCCTGAACACCGCACAGTTGTCCCCGAGCGTCTGATCGGTCACGGCCGTCGTCAGCGTAGTCTCGCCAAGGACGTCGTGATTGCTGTCGACCAGTCTGGGTCGATGGCCGACAGCGTGGTGTATGCGTCGCTGTTCGGCGGCGTACTTGCGCAGTTGCCAGCACTGCGCACACGTTTCGTGACGTTCGATACCGCTGTTACTGATCTGACTGCATTCCTGCATGACCCGGTCGAGGTCCTCTTTGGTGTGCAACTTGGTGGGGGTACCGACATAGCGAATGCGCTCGGCTACTGCCAGCAACTGATTGAGCGGCCGCGGCATAGTGTGCTGTTCCTTGTCACCGACTTATTTGAAGGTGGCAACATCGCCACAATGCAGCGGCGTGTTGCTGAAATTGTTGCATCAGGCGTGCAAGTCGTGGTTTTGTTGGCGCTGAGTGACGAGGGTTCTCCGGTGCATGATCACGCGCAGGCGGCTGCACTTACGGCACTTGGAGCAACCGTGATGGCGACGACGCCAGCAGCATTCCCGCAAGTACTCGCTGATGCGCTGACCTGATCAGCACACTGAACGTGTAGATTTTTGCTCGTATGGGTCAGATGGTCGCCGTCACTGAGAAGCCGAGTTCCACACCTGGGGTAGTGCGTTTCGAAATTAATCGGACACTGTCTGGGCAAGGACACGAGCGGTTTCGCTCGGTGCTGGATGCGCATGGCGCCACACCATCGGATGAACTTGCTCGCCGGCTTTTTGGGACCGGCCAAGTCGCTGGCGTTCACGTGTACTCAAACATCATCACGGTTGACCTCGAAAAGGGCTTTGACTCGGCCGGGCTTTCTGATCTGGTCCGTGACATGTACACGTACTGGAAGCCCGGGGTGGAACCGCCATCGTTAGCCGATCTTCAGCCCGCCGAGCCTGCCGCTGCCGAAGTCGCCCCAGGTAGTGGCGGCAGCGATGACGCGCTGAGTGCGGCGGCACAACTCGTGCCGATGCATCTGCTCCAGCGTGGTAAGGCGGCTCGCGAGAAGTGGAACGCCAAGTCAGGCTGATGTTGACGTTGCACTGCGCGGAGGTGTGAACCAACCTTCGCGTACGTTTGCATCGCCATACCGACCATTGGCCTGACTGGAACAAGGTGTGGTCATCGCGGGCGCTAGCGCAGGTGGTTATCGGGACATCACCAACTGGCGAGCAGTACGGATTGCCGTCAGCGACGCTGAGTGACTTGACCGAAGCACATCTTGCTGCTCGGGGCCATGCCGCTCGGAACTGATTGTTCAGAATGGGGTTGTTGGACGTTGCATTGGTCGCCTCTTGCTGTATCGAACGTATGTTCGATACAGTGCTGCAATGGTAAATCCTTCTGTGCTGACCGCTCCTGGGTTGAGTGAGGTGCTCGCAGCGCTCGGTGATCGAGTGGCCCCAGTATCGATGGCGTTCGAGCGGACGCTGCCCACGCCAGCCGACTGTGTCGACCTCTTTGCCGAAGGAGGACTAGTGCGTGGCCGAACGTTGTCGTTCGCAGGCCCAGCGGCCACCACGGTCATGCTGCGGCTCGTGGCTGCCGCCATTGAAGCGGGGGGATGGATGGCGGTGATTGATGTGCCGACGTTGGGGCTTGATGCTGCGAGTGAATTGGGCATTGCACTTGAACGTGTCGTTGCGGTTGACACCCAGGATCCAGACGTGTGGGCTGATGTCGTTGCGGCAGCAGCTGATGGCTTCGAAGTGTTGGTCACCCGAGTGCCGAGTGAGGTTCGGTCGTCAACGCTGCGCAGGGTCATCGCACGATTACAGCAGCGCGGTGTCGTGATGATGGTTGTCGGCGACCCTGGACCACTGGCGTGTGACGGTGTGATCGACACTGGTCATCAGGTCTGGACCGGTGTTGGAGGTGGATGGGGCCGGCTGGAGCAGCGAGTTGTCGAAGTCACTGCAGCGGGACGTCGACTCCCCGGTGAGCGTCGCCGAAAAATGGAGTTCCCGGTGCCTGAGTTGCAGAACGCCGAGGTGGATAATGCTGAGAGAGGTGGCGTTGCGGCAGAGCGTGCACCGTCGATCAATCAGCTTTCCGCTGCGAGTTAGTGTCATGGTGACGCGGATGGTCACGGTGTGGCTTCCTGACTGGCCAGTCGTTGCTGCTGGCTACAACGGAAATCTTCCGGCGGCGGTGGTGTCGGCAAATCGAGTGGTGGCTCGTAGTGCAGCAGCAGCAGCAGCAGGGGTGATGATCGGACAGCGTCGGCGCCAGGCGCAGCGTCGGTGTCCGGAGATCGAATTGGTCGATCACGATCCTGCTCGGGATGCGCGCGAATTTGAGCCGGTAGTCCGTGCTGTTGCCGAGGTATCTCCGCGACTTGATGTGATCGAACCCGGATGGGTCAGCCTGGCGGCACGAGGGCCAGCGAAGTACTTCGGCGGTGATGTTGCGGTGGCTGAGCATTTGCAACACATCGTTGCTGAAGCTGGGGTGGTGGTACGCGCCGGTGTCGGTGTGGCCGATGGTCGGTTCTCGTCGAGTGTGGCGGCTCGATTGTCGGTACGTCATGACAGTCCGGTGGTCGTCGAGTCGCAGCAATCGCCATCCTTTTGTGCACCACTCCCGATCGGATGGTTGCAGACACTTGGTGAATCCGACCCAGAAATGATCGATCTCTTCACTCGTCTCGGCCTGCGTCGCCTCGGCGACCTGGCGTCGCTTGATCCTGCTGACGTGCTCGGCCGGTTCGGACATCCAGGGTTGCATGCGCACCGTTTGGCTACGGGGATTGATATTCGTCTACCAAGTACCACTGACCCAGCCCCAGAGCGTCGACTGGGCCATACTCCCGAAGATCCAGTGGCACAGGCCTCTGCAGTGGTGTTCGTTGCGAAGCAGCTAGCTGACGAACTTGGACAGTCCTTGGCGGCGACCGGGCGGGTGTGTACTCGGCTGGTTGTCGAACTCGAGACCGAGCACGGTGAACGGTCTGAGAGGTCCTGGTACCGGTCAACGGGGTTGAATGCGTCAGCAATGGTCGAGCGAGTGCGTTGGCAACTCGATGCGTGGGTTAATTTGCCGCGAGGGAGCGAGCACGAGATCACCGGTGGCGTCGCCCTGATCCGGTTGACGCCTGATGAAGTATGTGCCGACGTCGGGAGCCAGTTGGGACTGTGGGGCGGGCAGTCAGAAGCTGACCGTCAGGCGGCGCGGACCATAGCTCGGCTGACCAGTATCACATCCGACGAGGCAGTCACTGTGCCGGTCTGGAACGGAGGTAGGTTGCCGGCTGATCGATATCGATGGGTTTCGGCCTCGAATGTCGATCTCGACGAACGGGCGCGGTCGGTATCAGGCGCTGATCCGAGGAGCGCTCCCACCGAGCCGTGGCCTGGGGCGATGCCGGCCCCGTCGCCTTCGACAGTTTTCGCTGACCCTTACCCGGCCGAGGTGCTTGATGATGCCGGGCAGCTCGTGTGGGTGAGCGGTCGAGGTGTGGTATCGGCGTCACCAGCTCAGTTCCGGCTGATGTCCGGTGGCGAAGCATCAGGGTGGCGACCGGGTCGGACTCGTCATATTGCAGCCTGGGCAGGGCCGTGGCCGATCGATGAGCGGTGGTGGGAACCAGAGGGCCACCAGCGCCTTGCTCGATTCCAGATGATCATTGAAGATGCAGCAGGGGGCCAACGCGGCTATCTCATTGTGGCCGAACATCGCCGATGGTGGGTCGCTGCCCTTTACGACTGATCCAGGTCATGACCGTTTCGGTGGTTTGCCGGATCGTTGATGGCGTTGGAAGTGAGGTGTCAGGCAGCGCCGATGGTGTCATGGGTTTCGGTGACAGCGCGGAATCTGGCGGGGCCGATGACGTCATTGGCAAGACGAAATCCCACACCACGGACGGTGTGGATTACCTTCGTGGCCGGAGCCGCCTTGTCGAGCTTGCGACGCAGATTTGACAGATGTACGTCGACGACATGACTGTCGCCAACCCATTGAGGGCCCCACACTGCATCGAGTAGCTCTTCGCGAGTCCACACTTCGGTGGGTCGACGGCAGAGCTGTTCAAGCAAGGAGAACTCGATGCGAGTGGTCTGTACCTCTTCGCCTTCAACGTAGGCTTCGCGTCGACCAAGATCCATGGTGAGCGGGCCGAGTACGAGCAGCGGGATGGGTGCTGTTTCGATGCGCTGTTGGAGTTGACGTGGACGGCGGAGCATTGCATGGCAGCGCGCAGCGAGTTCACCGACGTGCAGTGGAGTTGAGATGGCATCGTCGGCGCCAGCATGCAGCACAGCGGCGCGGATTCGGTGTTCGCCGGGGCCCGCGATGCACAGCACGTACTGCTCAGACGAGTGGCGAAGTGTTTTAAAAAGTGGGAGACCTTCAGGCGTCATTAGTTGTGCATCGACAAGCAAGATGTCAGGGGAGAACGACTGGGCAAGCACGGTGGTTGCCTCTGGATCAATCGGAGCACTCACACAGAAACCGCTGGCACGGAGGCCAGCCACGGCGATGTCTCGCAGATCGGCGTCTGTGACTGCGATCAGGATGCGTGGTGCAAGACTTATTTCAAGGTCCATGTTGAGTTCTTCCGCTGTCTGGTTTCACAGCTGAGTGGTTGGCTCGGATAGTCGAGTGATCATTCGTTCGCTTTTAGTGGTATCGGTCAGGAGTTTCTGGAACTCAAGAAGAAATATGGAACGGACGGCATCAATGTGATTTGGAATGATGATGTGCGTGTCGGAAGATGGAACGGTGCGCCACGCTGCAGTCATTGCTCGACTTCGTCGAGATGTCATCGCTAAGCAACCTGTCGACGAACGCGAACGTCAGTCACTGAGCGCTTTCGTTGAGGCGTTTGACCAACTCGAGGAACCATTTGAGCAAGAATCGAACTCGATCCACGTCACCGGTTCGGCTTTAGTGGTGGGGCCGCGCGGAGTGGTGTTGTTGAAGCACAAGCGGCTCGGTTTCTGGTTGCAGCCAGGAGGGCACATAGACCCAGGTGAGTCACCGTGGGCTGCTGCATTGCGTGAGGCTCGCGAGGAGACGGGGCTTGAGGTGGACTTTGCCGGGCCGCTCGATAGCGAGGGAGTTCCAGATTTGTTGCACGTTGATGTACACCCTGGCGGTCGAGGGCATACGCATCTCGATGTGCGGTACCTGCTGGACGGAGGCGACGCCGACCCTGATCCGCCGGAGGGAGAGAGCCAGGAGATTGGGTGGTACGACTGGGAAGCAGCTGTTGAGCAAGCTGACCCCGGCCTGGAAGGCATCTTGCGCTTTCTTCAGCGACGAGGACCCGATTTGCAAAAATAGAACGTTTGTTCGATACTGATGTGAGTGCGGTTCAACCACCCGTCCTGGTCTTGGAGCGAACTCGAAGCCACATTGTCGGACCAGTCGTCGCGCCCGGCTTTGCAGGTCAATTCGAATCGTGACGGCCGGCCCCCTGGCGCCCCGTCGTGGAATGCGGGTGGCGATGGGCCGGCATGGAGCCGCCGGCGTCAGCCCTTCGAAGTGCCAGCCGACCTGGCTACTCGGACGCAAGCTGCCGTGGTGCCGTATGCCGAGTTGCACTGTCACTCAAACTTTTCGTTCCTTGATGGTGCGTCACACCCCGAAGAGTTGGCCACCGAAGCAGCGCGCCTCGGCCTTGAAGCGTTGGCCATCACTGATCACAACGGACTTTATGGTGTGGTCAGGTTCGCCGAGGCTGCCAAAGCCATAGGGCTGCCAACGGTATTTGGAAGTGAGATCACGCTCACCAGTGGAGTGGCGAGCAGGGTGCGCAGATCTGAGGCTGACACTCAGCAACAGGTTGCCACTGGACTGGTGTCCGATTCGCACGCTCCCGACCCGGCAGGAACGCATTTACTCGTGCTGGCCGACGGCGTTGACGGTTACGGTCGGCTATCGCGAGCATTGAGTATTGGGCACCTTGCCGGCGAAAAGGGTGCACCCCAATTTGCGTTCGGTGATCTTGCCGATGCACTGAGTGGACACGCTTGGGTTCTCACCGGCTGTCGGAAAGGCGCTGTTCCGGCAGCGTTAGCCACCAGTGGGGCGGCTGCTGCGCGACGCGAACTCCAGCTTCTCATCGAGGCTTTCGGACGCGACCGGGTTCTCGTCGAGTTGTGGGACCACGGCGACCCGCTTGATTCGGCACGCAACGATGTACTGGTCGAACTAGCCGCACAGGAACGTCTGGGATGTGTGGCCACCAACAACGTGCACTATGCCATGCCGCGACAACGTAAGTTAGCTGCGGCGCTTGCTGCGGTCAGGGCCCGTCGCAGCTTGGCGGATCTTGATCCGTGGCTACCCGGAGCATCTGGGGCCCACCTGCGATCCGGGGCCGAACAGTCACAACGATTCGTAAGGTACCCCGGCGTAGTGGAGTTGGCTGCTGAGATTGGGCGCTCTGCTGCATTCGACCTGGCGCTCGTTGCGCCAAATCTGCCACCGTTCCCGTGCCCGTCGGACCCAAACGGCCGCCCAATAACTGAGATGGAGCACTTGCGTACTGTCGTCGAGCGAGGCGGCCGAGGCCGCTACGGCGAGCGGCCCACGCTGACCTCTGCAATAAACGGAAGAATGGTCGAGGACCTGTCCTTGCGAGCTCGTGCATGGCAGACGATTGACCGGGAACTGGCGCTGATCGAGCAACTCAACTTCGCCGGATATTTTCTGGTTGTATGGGACTTAGTCGAGTTCTGTCGCCGGTCCAACATCTTGTGCCAAGGCAGGGGGAGTGCTGCTAACTCAGCGGTCTGTTACGCCATCGGTGTCACTGCGGTCGATGCCGTGTCGCTTGGTTTGCTATTTGAACGGTTCCTGTCGCCTGAGCGCGATGGTCCACCCGACATTGACATCGACATCGAAAGCGGCCGTCGCGAAGAGGTCATTCAGTATGTCTACGAGCGGTATGGACGACACCACACCGCACAGGTTGCCAACGTCATCACGTACCGGGCGCGCTCGGCAGTTCGTGACATGGCCAAGGCGCTCGGGTACGAGCCGGGGCAACAGGATGCTTGGGCGAAACAGGTCGATGGCTGGGGCGGCGTCCGGATCACGATGGAGCAGGATGATTGTTTAATTCCAGAGTCTGTGCTCGACCTTGCGATCGAAGTCGAAGACGCGCCGCGCCACCTCGGCATTCACTCGGGCGGGATGGTCATCTGTGACCGACCGGTGATCGAAGTATGTCCCGTCGAGTGGGGACGAATGGACAAGCGATCAGTGTTGCAGTGGGACAAGGACGATTGTGCAGCCACTGGCCTGGTCAAGTTCGACTTGCTCGGACTCGGAATGCTCTCAGCGTTACACGCCGCCATTGATCTTGTTCGCGAACATCGTGGCTACGAGATTGACCTCGCCACGCTCCCGCAAGATGACGATGTTTACGCCATGTTGTGTCGGGCAGACACCGTCGGCGTGTTCCAAGTCGAGTCGCGTGCCCAGATGGCCACTCTTCCGCGTCTCAAGCCGCGCCGGTTCTACGACCTGGTGGTAGAAGTAGCGCTCATTCGCCCTGGGCCAATTCAGGGTGGGTCGGTACATCCGTACATTCGAAGACGAAACGGTAAGGAGCAGGTCACGTATCTCCATCCGCTGCTCGAAAACTCACTCGGCAAGACCTTGGGCATCCCTCTGTTCCAGGAGCAGATGATGCAGATGGCGATAGATGTCGCCGGGTTCACGCCAGCTGAGTCTGACGAGTTACGTCAGGCAATGGGTTCGAAACGGTCAGCTCGTCGGATGGAGCAGTTGAAGAAACGGCTATACGTCGGGATGGAGGGCAATGGCATCACCGGTGACATCGCTGATGAGCTGTATCAGAAGATGAAGGCGTTTGCGAACTACGGGTTTCCTGAGTCGCATTCGGTGAGCTTTGCGTACCTGGTCTATTCGTCGTCGTGGATCAAGTATCACGAGCCGGCAGCTTTTTGCGCCGCACTGCTCAATGCGCAACCGATGGGGTTTTGGTCGCCGCACACCCTGGTGCGTGATGCTCGTCGGCATGGGGTCGTTGTGCGCACCCCTGACCTCAATGCATCGTTGGCCAATGCGACTTTGGAGCTGTGTGACGAAGTTGGGCCAGGAGCATCAGTTGGCGGAGTGGCTGTTCGTCTTGGGCTGGGATCGATACGCGGTATTGGTGCCACGCTGGCCCATGAGATTGAGTCTGAACGTAAGCGGTGTGGTCAGTTCTGCGATACCGAAGACTTGGTGCGCCGTGTCCCTGCGCTGCAACTTTCGCAGCTCGAAGCGATGTCTGCCGCTGGGGTGTTCACCGAATGCTTCGGGCTCGGCCGGCGCGAAGCGATGTGGACTGTAGGGGCCACCGTGCAGTCGCGCCCCGGACGATTGGCGGGCATCGTCACCGGTGATGCAGCGCCCCGTCTGCCAGGGATGACGCCGGTCGAAGAAGCGGTGGCCGATCTTTGGGCCGTCGGCGTATCGCCGGATGGGCATCCAACTCAGTTTGTCCGCAAGGAACTTGACGCGATCGGGGTGCTCACCTCAGCGCAACTGTGGGATCCCGAACCTGGCTCGATGGTGCATGTTGCGGGCGTGGTTACCCATCGTCAGCGGCCGCAGACTGGGCAGGGCGTCACGTTCCTCAACCTCGAAGACGAGACTGGGTTAATTAATGTCGTGGTGTCGAAGGGCTGCTGGCAGCGCTTCCGTAAAGTCGCGCGCGAAGCATCAGCAATGGTCATCCGAGGTCGTCTCGAGCGTTCCGAAAGCGTGATTAACATCGTTGCCGAGCGCCTCGATTCGCTGCCGATGTCGGGCGTCATTGCAAGCCGCGATTTCCGCTGACACGAATCGTTTCGGATTGATTCAGGAATGTTCGATTATCGACTGCTGGACATTCCTAACCTGCTAGACAAGCAAAATGACAGACGTTCCTGGTCCTCCCGCTGGCAACCCTGGTGACGTGCCCTCTGCTGGCGGAAATCCGACCGATCCGACCATCGCGCAGCCCGTCATGGCTGCAAGCGCGCCATTTACCCCGGCCCCCGGTGGACTGGTCGCAGAGGAGGACCAACCGTGGTACCGCAGCCCAGGTGGGATCGCTGCTGGCGCAGCAGTGCTGGTTGTCTTGCTCGGTCTCTTGCTGTTTGCCTTGTTTGGCGGAAGCGACGATGACAGCTCGGTTGTCAGCACCGACGTTGAAGATTCTGTCCAACTCGAAATCACCCGGATGACGCGTACCGAAGAGGGTGTACCAGCCACCCTGACCGCTACTGTCATTGGGCCGGACGCCCGGCCAGCAGACTATGGATGGATTCTCCCGAGTAGCGCACAGGCGCCCGAGCCTGCTGTGGGAACCACTGATGAATCGGGCAAACTCAAGTTCGCGTGGGCACCAGTAGCCAAACCAGCACCCGCAACTACTTGGTCGTCGACAATCACTATTACCGAGGTTTTGCCAGCAAATGCGACGCTGCTGGCGGCCAGCTACGAGTGTGTTCTCAACCGCGGTGGTGTGAAGTCGAACATCACGATCTTTGTCAAGACTTCGACTGAGCCGGTGACTGAGCCGCGCACTGCTGCGTACAGCTTTAGCGGCGTCAAGTTCGTGCCAGGCGACTTTGCGACCTGTCCAATCTTGAGTGGGGACATGAACGTCGAGTCCACCACTACGACCACGCCGGAAACCACTACGACCACGCCGGAAACCACCACGACTGTTGCCCCACCCAAAGCCGCAACCGTGCTGGAGATCATTGAGAATCGTGAGGACCTCTCGTTGTTCTACGAGGCAATCAAAGTGGCCGGGATGGAGAACGAGCTCAAAGACTCGGGCCCCTTCACGATCATGGCGCCAAATGACGAAGCTATGAAGCAGTTGGCCGACGAACCGGACCTGGAAGATGAGGCTGCTGCCAAGGACTTCGTGAATGCTCACGTGCTAGAGGGCGAAGAGCTCGAGCGGGGTGATTTCGTCGATGGGGTAAAGATCACTTTCAGGGATGATGTCGAACGTCTCGTTAAGGCCGACGGATCAACGATCACGATTGACGACGCCGAGGTCCTTGATGATCCCGCTGCAGAACGGGCTGACAATGGAATTGTTCATACGCTCAATAAGACGCTGATCCCACCGACGCCGTGATCGGGTGCTCCGAACTGGTGAGCTGATTGCTCAGCGAATCGGGGAAGGATGCATACCGAGATGCAGGTCGGTGCTGTCGTCGGGATCTGGTGTGTACGGGTGAGCGAGGGCCACGGCCTCATTCAGCTCGGTGCCAAGTCCCGGTTCCCGTGACGGCCGCACGTAGCCGTCCTGCCAATCAAGTGGTGTGGTGAGCAATTCGGCGTGGAAGCCGGACCAGTCTTGAATCGCCTCGACGATCAACAGATTAGGCAACGTTGCGCCGAATTGGATGTTCGCCGCACCAAGAATCGGCCCCGAGTACAGGTGCGGGGCGATCTGGCAGCCGGCGGCTTCGCCGATCGCCGCGATCTTCTTTGCGGCTAAGATGCCGCCGCAACGCCCGAGGTTGGGCTGCCAAATCGCTGCCGACTGATGCTGAGCAAGTGCCGCAAACTCAGAGATCGTCGTGAGTCGCTCGCCTGTTGCGATTGGGATTGTCGTTTGCCGTGCGACTCGGGCCATCTCTGCGGGCAGGTCGGGTTGTGTCGGTTCCTCAAACCAAAGGGGGTCAAAAGGTTCAAGCTGCCGTGCTAACCGAATGGCTCCGGCAGCAGTGAACTGGCCGTGGGTCCCGAAGAGGAGATCGGCTCGATCGCCAACCGCCTCGCGGACGGTACGGGTCAAAGCTACAGAGCGAGCGATGTCATCGCGACTCGGCATGTGGCCGTCAAAGGCGGTGTACGGGCCAGCCGGATCGAACTTCACCGCAGTGAACCCGCGCTCAACTTCGAACAAAGCCTGGTCTGCTGCTTGGGCCGGGTCGGCGTACACATCTGGCCGATCCAGAGTCGGATAAAGGTAGGTGTACGTTCGGACTCGATCGTGGACGCGTCCGCCCAACAGGTCGCTGATCGGGAGGCCGGCATCTTTGCCGACGATGTCCCAACAGGCCATCTCGATGCCGCTCATGATGCCGACGAGCGTCGGGTCAGGTCGCAGTGCGTAGCCACTCGAGTACATCCGCCGCCACAGCAGCTCAATACGAAGCGGGTCGGCATCGATGACCAATCGGTCAGCGACGTCGGTGACCATCGCCGCAACCGTGTGCGGCCCGACGGTAGCGACGTAGATCTCGCCATACCCGACTACGCCGGTATCAGTCGTGAGCTTGACAACAATGAAGTACCGGCCGCCGTGGTGAGGCGGTGGGTTCCCGATGACGAAGGTGGTGCAGTCGGCGATCTTCACGGTCCCACATTGTCACAGTGTCTGCGTTGTGCCGCGGTCGACTTGTCGACTGGACATACGGTCTGCAACGGTCTGCAGCGTGACCGAACATTTCGATCCCTTGCGGCTCACCGACGGTAACCACTTCGCACACTTCCGGCTTCCAGTAACACCCGACCTGTCGACGCCATTTGACTTCCTTTACGGGGGCTCTGGGATAGCTGCGTCAATCGAGGCTGCCGAACGTGTCACTGAACGACCGTTAATGTGGATCACAACCCAGTTTCTGACCAACACTGCTCCGGGCACGGTAGTTGACCTTGACGTAGCCACCCCGGTCGCTGGCCGCGCAACGTCGCAAGTGCAGGTGAATGCTTCCGTTGATGGCGAACTCATGCTGTCGTCGTTGTGTGCCCACACCAGTCGCCAAGAGGGAAAGCGTGCGACGTTTCTTACGATGCCGTCGGTCCCGCCGCCAAAAGATTGCGGCCCGTTGGCTGAACCGTTCGACGCAGTGCCGAATCGACCGAGAAGCTTCTTTGATTCCCTCGACAGGCGGGTTGCTGCCGGTAAATTCGCGTTCGGCGAGGACCAGCGACCTCAGCCTGTCCCGCTTGCGATGTGGAGCCGCGTTCGCGGGCAGTCGCTGCGGACTGCCGCAAGCTTGGCCTTCATTGGAGACATCGTGCCGCTCGGCATCTGTATCGCCCTGGGCCAGCCACTCGGCGGCACAAGCATCGACAACACCCTCCGAATTGTCCAGACCGATTTCGAGACTGAATGGGCGCTGCTCGAAATCATCCCAGAGTCTTTCCAACATTCGATCGGGCACGGCTCGGTCCGGATGTGGTCCGAAACAGGCGAACTCCTCGCTGTTGCCCAACAAACGTGCATCATCCGAACGAGCCATCACTCCGCCATTCCGGCAGGTACGTCAGCGGGAGCTGACTCGGCCTGATTCAGACCCCAGTAAGCAGCGGCTCGACCGGTATGCCGTCATCGATTAACTGTCGCAACATGAGCGCAAAAGAGCCCGGCGCAAAACCAATCGCATCTGCTTCGTTCGTTGCGACACGCTCGGCATGAGCTGAAATCTCATCGACGTTCCACCAGCGCATCTCATGGACGCGTTCGGCTCTCATCTGCTCCCATCCAATGGAGGGAAACGGGTCAAACCGGTGAGTGCGAACGAGATGAATCTGATCTCGCTGACCGTCGTACGTTCCATCCAAAAACGGAATCATGTGCTCGCGCGTCCAGATGTGGGGGCCAACATCGGCGCCGATCAATCCGGTTTCCTCAGCAAGTTCCCGGTGCAGGGCAGTGAGATGATCTTCGCCAGGATCGAGTCCGCCGCCTGGCAACGCCCACACTTGACGGGTCGGAAACTCGAAGCGGACGAGCAAGACTTCGTTGGTTGGCGTCAGGAGCAGAGCCCGTACAGCTTGACGAATCCGCAGGCTGGCGGGATCAGTCGGCTCAGTCACTGGGTGTGTCACTCAAATTGTCGTTGAAGTCCTTGTAAAGCCCGTACATCGCCTTGCATTCCTCGCACAAGGGGAGGTTCTTTGGGTCACGCGACGGCACCCAGGTGAAACCGCACAGAGCTTCGACCGGAGTTCCCATGATCCGGGCCTCGAGCACGACGGCCTGGGCGTTCTCACCCGGTTTGACCTTAACGATGTGCGCTGCGGTCGGTTCCTCGGTTTCAATTACCTCGTCGGTGAGCAGGTCCGTGTCCTGCACCGGCATCGTTTCCAGATCAGTCATGTGATCAGTGAAGCACATGACGAGTCAACGGGGTACGGTGAACGCTGTGCTCATCACCATCGTCGTCACAATTGCTGCAGTGGTTGCGGCCGCTGGAGGCGTGATCGCCGGCGAACGTGACAACGACAAAACACCGATTCCCATCCCGGTGCGCTCCAAACCACGCCGTCGCTAACGGCGCTGCGGCCGAGTTGGCCATTCCAGAACCGTGCTCGGACACATGGCACGCCAGTACGTTGACCAATCTGCTGCTGAACCGGGCACTTTGGCATGGTGTCGGTGAGTCGAACAAGTCTGAGGGAGTCTTTTATCTCCTTGTCGCTGCCCGACTACCGACGTCTGTGGTGGGCCGGAACGTTCTCCTTCATGGCCGTGCAGATGCAGTTTCTTCTGCGAGGCATCCTCGCCTGGGAACTCACCGAGCGCGACGGCGCCATTGGGCTCGTGTACCTCGTCTTTGGCGGGACCATGTTGATAGCAACTCCACTGGGTGGTGTTGTAGCAGATTGATTGCCAAAACGGACCGTGATGCTGTGGAGCCAGGCCGCGCTCACCGCAGGAGCCACCGCAATGGGTGTGGCTGTCGTCTCCGGAAACGAACAATTTTGGATGCTTGCAGCAGCGGGACTCGTGCAGGGCACTGCGTTCGGCTTTTACGGGCCGGCGCGTGTCGCCTTCACAACCGAGTTGGTCGGGCGAGAACAACTCGGCAACGCAATCACTCTGTCGCTCTTAAGTATGAACAGCACACGTGTTGTCGCCCCGTCACTGGCAGGAGCATTGGCTGGTATTGCGTTCTTTGGCATCGGCGGCGCCTACCTCGTGGCTGGAGCATTCTCGATGATGTCGTTCCTCGCCGTGCTGCGTTTGCCCAGAGTTGCGCCTGCTCCAGATCTCCCGCCGGCGCGACCGTTGGCTGAGATCATCGACGGGGTGCGCTACGTCCAGTCGCGGAAACACTTGCGTCGACTGCTCGTCAGTTCATTTATCATCATCATGTTCGGCTTCAACTACGTCGTGTTTATTCCAGCATTGGTTAAAGACACTTTCAACCTCGACAACGACGGTTGGGTTGGTGTAATCAGCTCGGCTTCATCGATAGGTGCTGTGGCTGTGGGGCTGTGGCTTGCTGGCCGTGCCGATCAGCCCGGACGGTGGCGGGTGATGGCAATCACCGGTACGATCTTCGGTGCGGGCGTCGTTGCGCTTGCTTTGACGCCGACCTACTGGGCTGCAGTGCTCATCGTCATCATCATTGGCGGCGCTACGACCGGATACCAATCGCTGTCGAATGCCATTTCACTGAACCTTACCGAACCATCGCATCAGGGCCGCGTGCAGTCGCTGCTGCAGCTCAGCTTCGCTGGATTTGGGATTGCTGCGCTTCCGCTCGGTTTGCTTGC